>CP099863.1:677500-996310 GCA_024134725.1 Bacillus sp. 1780r2a1
GGCTAAACGTATCACCGAAGCTGTGGATTGACATCTTTGATGTCAGTGGTAGGAGAGCGTTCTAAGTGCTGCGAAGCTAGACCGTAAGGACTGGTGGAGCGCTTAGAAGTGAGAATGCCGGTATGAGTAGCGAAAGACAAGTGAGAATCTTGTCCACCGAATGCCTAAGGTTTCCTGAGGAAGGCTCGTCCGCTCAGGGTTAGTCGGGACCTAAGCCGAGGCTGAAAAGCGTAGGCGATGGCCAACAGGTTGATATTCCTGTACCACCTCCCCGCCGTTTGAGTAATGGGGGGACGCAGGAGGATAGGGTAAGCGCGCTGCTGGATATGCGCGTTCAAGCAGTTAGGCTGATGAGTAGGCAAATCCGCTCATCATAAGGCTGAGCTGTGATGACGAGGGAAATATAGTACCGAAGTTCCTGATTCCACACTGCCAAGAAAAGCCTCTAGCGAGGCGGGAGGTGCCCGTACCGCAAACCGACACAGGTAGGCGAGGAGAGAATCCTAAGGTGATCGAGAGAACTCTCGTTAAGGAACTCGGCAAAATGACCCCGTAACTTCGGGAGAAGGGGTGCTCTGGTAGGGTGTATAGCCCGAGAGAGCCGCAGTGAATAGGCCCAGGCGACTGTTTAGCAAAAACACAGGTCTCTGCGAAGCCGCAAGGCGAAGTATAGGGGCTGACGCCTGCCCGGTGCTGGAAGGTTAAGAGGAGGGGTTATCCTTTGGGAGAAGCTCTGAATCGAAGCCCCAGTAAACGGCGGCCGTAACTATAACGGTCCTAAGGTAGCGAAATTCCTTGTCGGGTAAGTTCCGACCCGCACGAAAGGCGTAACGATCTGGGCACTGTCTCAACGAGAGACTCGGTGAAATTATAGTACCTGTGAAGATGCAGGTTACCCGCGACAGGACGGAAAGACCCCGTGGAGCTTTACTGTAGCCTGATATTGAATTTTGGTACAGCTTGTACAGGATAGGTAGGAGCCTGAGAAGCCGGAGCGCTAGCTTCGGTGGAGGCGTCGGTGGGATACTACCCTGGTTGTATTGAAATTCTAACCCGCAGCCCTGATCGGGCTGGGAGACAGTGTCAGGTGGGCAGTTTGACTGGGGCGGTCGCCTCCTAAAGAGTAACGGAGGCGCCCAAAGGTTCCCTCAGAATGGTTGGAAATCATTCGTAGAGTGTAAAGGCACAAGGGAGCTTGACTGCGAGACCTACAAGTCGAGCAGGGACGAAAGTCGGGCTTAGTGATCCGGTGGTTCCGCATGGAAGGGCCATCGCTCAACGGATAAAAGCTACCCCGGGGATAACAGGCTTATCTCCCCCAAGAGTCCACATCGACGGGGAGGTTTGGCACCTCGATGTCGGCTCATCGCATCCTGGGGCTGTAGTCGGTCCCAAGGGTTGGGCTGTTCGCCCATTAAAGCGGTACGCGAGCTGGGTTCAGAACGTCGTGAGACAGTTCGGTCCCTATCCGTCGTGGGCGTAGGAAATTTGAGAGGAGCTGTCCTTAGTACGAGAGGACCGGGATGGACACACCGCTGGTGTACCAGTTGTCTTGCCAAAGGCATCGCTGGGTAGCTATGTGTGGACGGGATAAGTGCTGAAAGCATCTAAGCATGAAGCCCCCCTCAAGATGAGATTTCCCATAGCGCAAGCTAGTAAGATCCCTGAAAGATGATCAGGTTGATAGGTCAGAGGTGGAAGCACGGTGACGTGTGTAGCTGACTGATACTAATCGATCGAGGACTTAACCAAATTAGAAAAGCGAAGGCGACTGTTCAATTGTGAAAGGCGTTGGAGCTTCTGATAGGGAAACCGCTTTTTGGTTTCAATAACAGAAGTGAAACGACCGAACAATTAGGAGCCGTAGCTAGACAGTAAACTTAGTACTCAGCAAAATGTTATCTAGTTTTGAGAGAATAATCTCAATTCATGTCTGGTGGCGATAGCAGAGAGGTCACACCCGTTCCCATGCCGAACACGGAAGTTAAGTTCTCTAGCGCCGATGGTAGTTGGGACTTTGTCCCTGTGAGAGTAGGACGTTGCCAGGCATTTAAATTGGCCCGTTGGTCAAGTGGTTAAGACACCGCCCTTTCACGGCGGTAACACGGGTTCGAATCCCGTACGGGTCACCACTTATTTTTATATAAGAAATTTGGAGGATTAGCTCAGCTGGGAGAGCACCTGCCTTACAAGCAGGGGGTCGGCGGTTCGATCCCGTCATCCTCCACCATTTATTTAAGCTGGAGGGGTAGCGAAGTGGCTAAACGCGGCGGACTGTAAATCCGCTCCTTCGGGTTCGGCAGTTCGAATCTGCCCCCCTCCACCATTTTATTGGGCTATAGCCAAGCGGTAAGGCAACGGACTTTGACTCCGTCATGCGTTGGTTCGAATCCAGCTAGCCCAGCCATTAAGAGCCATTAGCTCAGTTGGTAGAGCATCTGACTTTTAATCAGAGGGTCGAAGGTTCGAGTCCTTCATGGCTCATATTAAGCGCCCGTAGCTCAATTGGATAGAGCGTTTGACTACGGATCAAAAGGTTAGGGGTTCGACTCCTCTCGGGCGCGCCATAGAACGGGAAGTAGCTCAGCTTGGTAGAGCACTTGGTTTGGGACCAAGGGGTCGCAGGTTCGAATCCTGTCTTCCCGACCAGGAAATATTCTTGACTTATATATGCGGGTGTAGTTTAATGGTAAAACCTCAGCCTTCCAAGCTGATGTCGTGAGTTCGATTCTCATCACCCGCTCCATAACGGGCCTATAGCTCAGCTGGTTAGAGCGCACGCCTGATAAGCGTGAGGTCGGTGGTTCGAGTCCACTTAGGCCCACTAAAAAAGAGCATCTAGTTAAGATGCTCTTTTTTCATGTAGATGTTCTTAAAAGAGATTGATATTGAAGAGACAAGTCATAAAATGCAGTACGATCTCGTTCATCTAATGCATAGTTAATTTGCGTTTCTAAAATGGTTTTTTTGTGTTTAAATAAGGCATCGTCAATAAGCATGTCAATGTACATATCAAGCACGTTATCAGCTTCGCGAATTTTTCTTTTGCGAGCGAGGGATTTCATCATCTCGGCGTACGATTTTTCATTGTTCATCCATCATCACCTCTGCAGCCTTTTTCTTAGTATATAGAGTAAGGAACAAAAAAACAACTAATTTTCTAAATTTTTAGACTTATTTTATTGTATAGTGACCAGACAAATATAAATGTTTGAGCACCTTTTGTTTCGGTAATGAAAGTAGTACAATGTTGATTAAGTTAGTAGTCATCAGTTAGGAGATTAAGTAATGGACTTTGATAAAATTAAAGAATACTTAACGCTTGAAGGTGTGCTTGAACTTTTAGAAGAATATCAATCATTTGGTATTATACCGGGACTATTACTTCCTATTCTTGAAGCATTTATTCCGATTTTACCTCTGTTTGCTTTTGTTATGGCAAATGCTGCTGCATTTGGCTTATGGTTAGGTTTTCTAATTTCGTGGGTTGGGTCGTGCGTAGGGTCAATTATTGTTTTCCTTATCTTTCGTCGATATGGACAAGCACGCTTCTTGAATTTTATAAGTAGGCATGCTCAAATTCGAAAGATTATGGCCTGGGTTGAACGCCATGGTTTTGGTCCACTGTTTTTAATGCTATGCTTTCCTTTCACTCCATCAGCTGCTATTAATGTTGTTGCTGGCTTATCCAGAGTCAGTATGCCACAATTTGTGTTAGCGGTTTTAGCAGGAAAAATGGTAATGATTTTTATGATGAGCTTTATAGGAGCTGACTTTATCTCCTTCGTACAACAGCCGACAAAAGCTATTGTTGTTTTAATTGTTATTTTTGTATTATGGGTTGTAGGAAAACAAATTGAGAGGCGCCTAAATGTTCGTATGAACCAGTAGAATAAATGAAGAGGAATTTTCTTTTCTGAATTCATGATTTCGCTTTAGTGGAATATATGTTAAAATAAGGATAAAATTAGCAGGTTTTGCTACACTTTCTAGAATCCCTACACGTTCTTTACCTCACCTTAATCTGTTGATTTCCCTGTTTTCTGAAAAGTTATGAATGTTTTGGGCAATTCTCTACTACATATGTTAGTAAAAGGGTTGTTTAATTCATCGCTTTTGCACATGATTTACGAATACGACGTGCTTGTCGTCAAGTAAAAGGGGGCTATGCATAGTATGGAGGCAAGCCTGTTCTTAAGAACGTTCATACTATGTGGTAGGAGATGAGATTAAAAGACAAGGTGGCAATTATTACAGGCGCTGCAAATGGATTAGGCTTTGAAGCTGCACGGATTTTTGCAAAAGAAGGAGCAAAAGTGGCACTCGTTGATTATGACCAAGCTTTAGGTGAAGAGAAAGCACAGGTTTTACGAAATGAAGGTGGAGACGTCACATTCTTTCAAGTCAATGTTGCAGATCGTGATAACGTAGATGGGATGGTAGAAGAAGTAGTAGAAACCTATAGCAAAATAGACATTTTAGTTAACAATGCAGGAATTACCAGAGATGCAATGCTAACTAAGTTAACAATGGAAGACTTTCAAGCAGTTATTAACGTTAACTTGACGGGTGTTTTTAACTGTACGCAAGCTGTTGTGCCTCATATGGTAGCTCAAGGCAGTGGGAAAATTATTAGTACGTCGTCTGTTTCAGGCGTATATGGGAACGTTGGACAAACCAATTACGCAGCAGCAAAAGCCGCGGTTGTAGGAATGACTAAGACTTGGGCAAAAGAACTTGGGCGTAAAGGAATTAACGTAAACGCTGTTGCACCAGGATTTATTGAAACGAATATGGTAGCTGCTGTTCCAGAGAAGGTCATTAACCAAATGAAATCAACCATACCGCTTCAAAGGTTAGGACAGCCTTCTGATATTGGCTATGCATACTTATATTTAGCATCAGATGAATCCAATTATGTAAACGGAACCGTATTACATGTCGATGGTGGAATTATGATGTAATAGGAAAAATAAACCGTTTTGGTAACGAGCCAAAACGGTTTATTTTATTGGATTTCTTTATGTAAGTCCAGTAAAATAAATGGTAACGAAAAGGGTAAATAACTGATCAGAATATAGAAAGAAAGCTTGTTGAACGTCACTTTTTTTGTGGCGTTCAAATTCGTTAGGGGTGAAGAAAATGCTACAGTTTATGCTGGGTAGGTCTGGAAGTGGTAAAACAGCAGCATGTTTAAATGCTATTCGCCAAGAATTAGCGCGTGAGCCACTGGGTAACCCAATTATTTATATTGTTCCAGAGCAAATGACTTTCCAGTCTGAGTACGAGCTTATTCAAACGCCAGGCTTGGGCGGAATGATGAGAGCTCAAGTCTATAGTTTTACGCGTTTGGCTTGGCGAGTTCTCCAAGAAGCAGGCGGCATTAGTCGTTATCATATTGATCAAACAGGCATGCATATGATGCTTAGAAAAATTATAGAACAACAAAAAGAAGAGCTCATCTTATTTGCAGCAGCATCTGAAAAAGAAGGGTTTATCACAAAGCTAGAAAAGATGTTAAAAGAGTTTAAGCAGTATGGATTAGAGCCTGAATCGTTAGTGACTCTGCAGAAAGAACTTAAAGACAGTAACGAGCAAGTGCTAGCGGATAAGCTGCATGATTTAGGACTTATATATCAAGAGCTAGAAAAACAGCTATTAATGAAGTATGTAGATAGTGAAGATTATTTGAAACTATTAGCTGAAAAAATTCAGCTTTCTTCGTATTTAAAGAAAGCTGTTATTTACGTCGATGGATTTCATCATTTTACAAAGCAAGAACTCGATGTCTTAGTCGAACTTATGAAAGTTTGCTCAGATGTAACGGTCACATTGACGGGAGATTATACGCAAGCAGACTATATACCAGCTGATTTGCAACTCTTTAGATTAACTGGAGAGACGTATAGAGAGTTAACAAAAGTAGCGTTAGAACAAGGAATTGAAATAAAAGATCCCGTTTTATTAAAGGATAATTTTCGCCATTCAAACAGCAAAGAATTGTCTCACTTAGAGAAGTATTATGACGAGCGTCCAACTGTTGAATTTTTTCAGAAGCCAAATGACATTTCTTTATATCCTGCTGTGAGTCGGCGTGCAGAAGTAGAAGGAATTGCAAGAGAAATTCAGCTGCTAGTTAAAGACTCTGATTACCGGTACCGAGATATTGCTTTAGTTGTCCGGAATAAAAATGAGTATGATGAATTAATTGAAACCGTATTTCGCGATTACGAAATTCCATACTTTATTGACCAAAAGCGAGCAATGTTTCACCATCCAATTATTGAATTTATTCGTTCCAGCTTAGAAGTCGTAAGTGGCTCTTGGCGCTATGAAAGTATTTTTCGTGCCATTAAGACAGATATGTTTTTTCCGATAGAAGCTGAGGTTAATAAGCTAAGGGAAGGAATGGACCAATTTGAAAACTATGTCTTAGCATATGGGATTCAAGGTACTAAGTGGACAAATGGTGAAAGGTGGAAGTATCGAAAATATCGTTCATTAGAGGATATGAATCTACCAAAAACAGATGAGGAAGTCCAGTTCGAAGAAAAGATTAATGAGCTAAAAGAACTTGTTGTAAATCCACTTATGAAACTGCAGCAGGAACTAAAGAAAGGAAAGACGGGGAAAGAAAAAGCAAAAGCTCTTTACCTCTTTTTAATAGAGCTCAGTATCCCACAAAAAATTGAGAAGCTTCGTGATCACTGTGAAGAAAATGGAAAGGTACAAGAAGCACGTGAACATGAGCAAGTATGGAAAGCCGTCTTAAACTTATTTGATCAGTTTGTAGAAATGATGGGAGAAGAAAAAGTATCCATCAAGCTGTTTACTGAGCTTTTTGAGACGGGACTAGACAGTATGCAGTTTGCTATTGTTCCACCATCTCTTGATCAGGTCCTCGTTGCAAGCTTCGAGCGCTCTCGTTTTTCCAATATTAAAGCGACCTTTATTGTAGGAGTGAACGATGGTGTGATACCAGCTAAACCTCAGGGGGATAGTATTTTATCTGATCAAGACCGCGATGAATTATTTAAATCAGGTGTGACGTTAGCTCCAACGGGCAAGCAGCAGCTGTTTGATGATCAGTTCTTAATTTATTTAGCGCTTGTAAGCTCAGAAGAAAAGTTATATATCAGCTATCCACTAGCAAATGATGAAGGGAAATCTTTGCTACCATCTCTGGTTATTAATCGATTGAAAGAGCTCTTTCCATTACTTGAAGAAAAGTTATTAATGAATGACCCTACAAGTTTAGAAGAGGAAAAGCAGCTTGATTACATTGCGAATCCACTGTCTACGATGGCTTATTTAGCAAGCAATCTACAAGCTTGGAAACGGCATTATCCAATGAGCGATGCATGGTGGGACGTTTATAACTTTTATATGACTTCAGAATGGAAGACGTATAGTCAAAGGGTTTTGAGCAGTTTATTTTATCAAAACGATGCAAAGCGGTTAACGAAGAAAACAAGTGAGCGCTTGTATGGCAAACATATTCAGGCAAGCGTATCGCGCATGGAAAAGTTTGAGGCTTGTCCTTACTCGCATTTTGCTTCTCATGGCTTAAAGTTGAAGGATAGAAAAGTGTTTCAACTAGCGGCACCTGACATTGGTGAGCTCTTTCATGCAGCGTTAAAACATATTTCAGATAAGTTGAGAACTAGTGAGAAAGATTGGAAGCAGTTAACGAAGAAAGATTGTCAATCTCTCTCTGCTGATGCAGTTCAGGAATTAGCGCCGCGCTTACAAAACGAAATCTTGTTGAGTTCTAATCGTCATCAATATCTTGCATATAAATTGCAGCAAGTAATCGAACGGGCGTCGATTGTATTAAGTCAACATGCAAAATCGAGCGGGTTTGTACCTGTTGGGCTAGAGTTAGGTTTTGGTCCTGATGCAGAATTACCTTCTATGACCTTTACGCTTCCAAATGGACATACGATGGAGCTAGTGGGACGAATAGATCGAGTAGATAAAGCAGAAAGCTCTAAAGGGATACTACTTCGGATTGTCGATTATAAATCCAGTGACAAAGCGTTAAATTTACTAGAAGTCTATTATGGGCTTTCACTTCAAATTCTTGCATATTTGGATGTAGTGGTAACTTACGCTGAACAGCTTTTAAAAACGAACCAAGGTGCTTTACCTGCAGGTGTTTTATACTTCCACGTTCATAATCCGATGGTTAATAGTACAAAGAGTCTGAGTGAAAATCAGGTTGAAGAAGAAATCTTTAAGAAATTTAAGATGAAAGGCTTACTGTTAGGTGATGAAGAAGCGGTTCGCCTAATGGATGAAACGCTAGAGTCTGGTCATTCACAAATTATCTCAGCTGGTATTAAAAAAACAGGTGGTTTTTATTCGAACTCTTCAATTGCATCTGAGACGGACTTTACACACCTTAGACAATACGTACGTAAAAAGTTTGTAGAGGCGGGGACAGAAATTACTGAAGGTAAAATTGATATATCTCCTTACAAACTTAAAGATAAAACACCGTGTGCCTTTTGTGAATACCGTTCAATTTGTCAATTCGATGAAGCCCTAAGCGAAAACGAATATCGTCAGCTGAAAAATGAAAATCAAAATAATATTTTAGAAAAAATACGAGAGGAGGAAAAGCATGAGTCAGGAACGAATGAGTAAGCCTGTTGATTCACAGTGGACAGATGATCAGTGGAAAGCAATCGTGTCATCTGGACAAGATATTTTAGTGGCAGCAGCGGCAGGTTCAGGAAAAACAGCTGTTTTAGTTGAGCGCATTATTAAAAAAATTATCGATCCTGAAAATCCAGTGGACGTCGACCGTTTATTAGTCGTGACGTTCACAAACGCTTCAGCTGCAGAGATGCGTCATCGTATCGGGGAAGCTTTAGAAAAAGAGTTAAAGATAAACCCGTCTTCTTTACATTTAAGAAGACAGCTGCACTTACTAAACCGAGCGTCTATTTCAACTCTTCATTCATTTTGTCTTGAAGTTATCCGCAGCTATTACTATATGATTGACTTGGATCCAGGTTTTCGAATTGCAGACGATACCGAAGCAGAGCTCTTGAGAGAAGAAGTATTGGACGAGCTTTTTGAAGAGCAGTATAGCCTTGAAGGTAATCAATTATTTTTTGAGTTAGTGGATCGATATACAAGTGATCGTCATGATTTAGATGTTCAGCATATGGTTCGCAGATTATATGATTTTGCTCGTTCTAATCCAAAGCCGAATAGCTGGTTAGATATGCTTCTTCATCAATATAGCATTGGTGAAGAGGCTACAATTGACTCTCTTCCATTTATGAACTTTTTAATGGATGAAGTGAAAAAACAGCTGAGCGGTGTTCAAGCTATGCTACACCAAGCGTCTAGGTTAACAACAATGCCTGGAGGTCCAGCTCCAAGAAAAGTAAATATTGAGGATGATTTAGCTCAGGTTAATCGTATGCTTGCAGCTGACACTTTTGCTGAGCTACATGAACAAATGCAAACCCTTAGCTTTACGCGTTTAAAGCCATGCAAAGGTGATGAGTATGACGCTGCCTTACTTGATGAATTTGGAAATCTTCGTAAAAAAGCAAAAGCAGCTCTTGAAAAAATGCAGAGCGATTTATTTTCTCGTCCGCTCAGTGGATACATGAGCGACTTTAAGAAAATGCATCCTGTAGTAGAAGTTCTTATATCGCTTGTAAGGAAGTTCGGTGAGCGCTATGAAGCAGAAAAGCGAGCGAAAGGGCTCGTAGATTTTTCAGATTTAGAACACTATTGTTTGGAAATTTTAGGACGTCCGTCAGATCAAGGAATTCAACCATCTGAAGTTGCTTACAAATATAAAACGCAGTTTGTAGAGGTTTTAGTAGATGAATATCAGGATACGAATATGGTACAAGAAACCCTAATTCAGCTTGTGAAGCATGATGATGAAGATGGTAACCTCTTTATGGTAGGTGATGTTAAGCAATCTATTTACCGCTTTCGTTTAGCAGAACCATTTCTTTTTCTTGGAAAATACAAGACTTTTACACATGATGGACGAAAGAATGGCATGAAAATTGATTTGAACAAGAATTTCCGCAGCCGCTCTGAGATTATCGATGCGACCAACTTTATCTTTCAGCAGCTGATGGATGAAGAGGTTGGTGAAATCGTCTATGACGACGATGCATCCTTGAAGTTGGGGGCTTCTTATCCAGACAGTAGTGAAATGGAGTCTGAACTTTTACTGATTTCCAAAGAAGGCGGAGAAGAGGAAGAAGAGTCAACTTTAGTGGAGTTTTCAGAAGCAGAATTAGAAACGGCTCAGCTAGAAGCTCGAGCAATGGCTCGTAAGATAAAGCAGCTTGTTCAAGAACGTTTTCAAGTATATGACCGTAAGTTAGATGTGATGCGAAACGTAACATATCGAGATTTTGTTATTTTACTTCGCTCTATGCCATGGGCAGCACAAATTATGGAAGAGTTTAAGCAAGAAGGGGTTCCTATTTATGCAGATTTGTCGTCCGGGTATTTTGATGCAACGGAAGTGATGATGATGATGTCTTTATTAAAAGTCATTGATAATCCATATCAAGATATTCCCCTTGCTTCTGTATTGCGTTCGCCAATTGTAGGTTTGTCAGATGAAGAACTTGCTCTAATTCGGGCCGAGGATAAAAAGGGGACGTACTATGAGGCGATGAAAAATTATGTTCGCTTGTCTCTTGAAGGACCTCTTCAAGAAAAGCTTTGTCACTTTGCTGTGAAGCTTAGCGAATGGAGAACCACAGCACGCCAAACTTCTTTATCTACACTTATCTGGCAGATTTACCGTGATACAGGATTTTATGAGTTTGTAGGAGGTCTACCTGGAGGTAAACAGCGTCAAGCTAACTTAAGAGCTTTATATGACCGTGCACGTCAATATGAAGCGACGTCGTTTCGAGGCTTATTCCGCTTCCTGCGCTTTATCGATCGTATGAAAGAGCGTGGAAATGATTTAGGAACGGCCAGAGCGCTAGGTGAGCAAGAAGATGTTGTTCGTTTAATGACAATCCATAGCAGTAAAGGTTTAGAGTTTCCTATTGTTTTCGTAGCTGGATTGAACCGTAAGTTTAATCTAATGGATTTAAATAAATCTTATATGCTAGATAAAGAACTCGGTTTCGGATCCAAGTATATTGATCCAAAGCTTCGTATTACGTATCCAACGTTGCTTCAGCAAGTCATGAAACAAAAAATGAAGAAAGAAAGCATTGCTGAAGAAATGCGAGTTTTATATGTAGCGCTAACACGTGCTAAGGAAAAATTAATTTTAGTCGGAACTGTAAAAGATGCTGAGGCTCAAATGAAAAAATGGAGCCAAGTATTAACTCATGACCAATGGGAGCTACCTGCTTATATGCGTGCAGATGCCAAGTCATATCTTGATTGGGTGGGTCCTGCTTTAGCCAGACATCGTCATTTCGAAAAGTGGATGCCTGAGGAGCAAAGAGCAGTGTTGCAAGAGGTGTATGAGCACAGTTCCAAATGGAAAGTACAAGCGATTCAAGCGACGGAGCTATCTGAACAGCTGGTTGAAGAACAATCGGAACATGAAGAACTGCTAGCTGCGGTACAAGAAGGTAATCCAGTTGATTTTGAAAGTATAAATAAAGAGCGTATTGAAGAGCGATTACGCTGGAAATATAGTCATTTAAAAGCAACGACACATCGATCCAAGCAGTCCGTTTCTGATTTAAAAAGGCAGTATCAAACCACTAGTGAAGAACCAGAAAGTCAACTTATAACAGGATTTAAGTCAACCATTGAAGATCGTCCGACCTTTATGCAGTCGCATTCATTAACTGCAGCAGAACGTGGAACAGCTGTGCATACAGTGATGCAACATTTACCATTTAAGGAATCGCTAACAATTGAAGCTGTACAAGAGCTTATTGATTCTCTCGTTATCAATGAAATTTTAACAGCGGAGCAAGCAGAAAGTATTAACCCTTCTGATATTGCTCAATTTACAAACAGCTTTATTGGACAACAGCTCAAAGAAGCAGAGAAGATTTATCGTGAAATGCCGTTTAGCTTAAATGTCTCAACAGAAGAGGTTTACGGATGGAATGATAATGAAGCAATTTTAGTCCAAGGAATTATAGATTGCTTATACGAATGGAATGGTCAGCTCATTCTTGTTGATTACAAAACCGATGATATTAAAAATCGCTTTAGCAATGACTTTAACAGTGCGCAAGAAATCTTGAAAAACCGCTATGAAGTGCAGCTAAAGCTATATCGGAAAGCGGTAGAAACCATCGTGAAAAAGTCAATCGCACATAGCTACTTATATTTTTTAGATGGTGGACATGTAATAGAGATAAAAGAGTAAAAAGAAGGCGAGCTTTTCGTCTTCTTTTTGTCAAGAAAAGGTGGGGAGCAAATGAGATTACTACATACGGCCGACTGGCACTTAGGGAGAACCTTAGAAGGTAGGAGTAGAATTGAAGAACAAGCTCAGTTCTTAGATGAGCTAGCTCAAATTGTAAAGGAAGAAAAAATTGATGCAATTTTAATGGCCGGTGATGTATTTGATACCGTCAATCCGCCTGCAGCAGCAGAGCAATTATTTTATGAGAGTATGTCGAAGCTTAGTGAAAAAGGCAATCGTCCAATTATTGTAATTGCGGGTAATCATGATAACCCCGATCGCTTATCTGCAGCCTCTCCGCTTGCATTCGAACAAAATATTACGCTCATAGGTTTACCGACAACAGATGTACAAGAGATTTACCTTCCAACTGTTGAAGAAACGTTAAAAGTAGGCGCACTTCCTTATCCATCGGAATCTAGATTAAAGGAAATGTTGGCTGAGGAAGACGACGAATTGTTGCTTCGAAACTCATATGATGAGCGAGTACGCGAAATCTTCTTAAAGATGAGCTCACATTTTACAAACGACAGTGTAAACATTGCCATGAGTCATATCTATGTTGCTGGAGGAAGCTCAACGGATTCTGAACGGCCAATTGAAGTAGGTGGAGCGTATACCGTGGCAGCATCAAGCCTTCCAGCAGCAGCTCAGTACGTGGCACTTGGACATCTTCACCGACCGCAAGACATTAAGCGAGCTTCTACAAAAGCTCGTTATTCAGGTTCACCTCTTGCCTATAGCTTTTCTGAATCAGGCTATACCAAATCAGTAACGATACTCGATGGGAAGCCGGGAAAAGAAATGAAAGTAACAGAAATTCCTTTATCAAGCGGAAGACCACTTACAAGATGGAGAGCGAAAAACGGTATCGCAGAAGTCTATCAGTGGTTGGATGAAGGAAAAGATAGCACTGCTTGGATTGATTTAGAGATTCACTTAGAAGATGCGCTGTCTCTTGAAGAAATTCACC
This sequence comes from Bacillus sp. 1780r2a1, assembly GCA_024134725.1. Classification (NCBI taxonomy): domain Bacteria; kingdom Bacillati; phylum Bacillota; class Bacilli; order Caryophanales; family Bacillaceae; genus Bacillus; species Bacillus sp. 1780r2a1. The sequence continues at coordinate 690,859 of CP099863.1, forward strand.
GATTACGCAAGCTACACAAAGGGTTTATTCATATCCGACCGATTTTTAAAGAGGAAGAAACTGTTGAGGTGCAACAAGAACAGCGAAACGTTCCGGTGGAAGAGTCTTTTGCGAAGTTCTACCGTAAGCAAACAGGTGGAGCAACGCCAAGTGACGAGTTGGTTCAACTCTTTTTATCATTGATTCATACACAAGAGGCAGAAGAGGAGGAGTAGAAGATGAAGCCTATTACTTTAACAATAGCAGGCTTGCACAGCTTTAGGTCAAAGCAAATTATCGATTTTACAAGCCTATGTTCAGGTGGTGTGTTCGGTATCTTCGGCCCAACAGGTAGCGGCAAATCTTCTATTTTAGATGCGATGACGCTTGCGCTTTACGGCAAGGTAGAAAGGGCAGCTAACAACACACACGGCATTTTAAATCATGCTGAGGACGAAGTGAAAGTTGCTTTTACATTTGAATTAGAAAATGCAACCCATAAAAAGCGCTATACCGTTGAGCGTAGCTTCAAACGTTCGGATGAAATGCGGGTAAGATCAGCAACCAGCCGTTTTATTGAAGTAGGAGATGAAACCATCGTACTGGCTGATAAAACAAACGATGTCAACCAGCAAGTTCAGTCGTTATTAGGTTTAACAATTGATGACTTTACGCGCGCTGTTGTACTGCCACAAGGGAAATTTGCTGAGTTCTTATCGTTAAAAGGAACAGAACGTCGTCAAATGCTGCAGCGTTTATTTAATTTAGAGCAGTACGGTGATCAGCTTAACAAAAAAATTCGTTCCAAGGTTCAGTTGTTAAAAGGTGAAATTGATACGATTTCTGCAGAGCAGACGGGATTAGGGGAAGCATCAGAGGAAAGCGTTAAGCAAGCGGAGCAAGTCCTTCAAGAACGTATCATTTTACTTGAAAAGCGTGAGCGCGAACTAAAAGATATCGAAACGTTGTATGATGAACAAACTGCAATTTGGAATGATATGCAGATTAAACATGAATTAGAAGAAACGTTAAAAGGGTTGAAGGAGCAAGAGGGGCTTATAGAAGGGAAGCGAAAACAGGTAGCTATAGCTGAAGAAGCAAAAAAGTTGTTGCCCTATCTAAATGCGTACGAGCAGCTTACGATGAAAAAGCAAAGAACTCGTCAAAACGTATTAGTTATTCAAGAGAAGTTGCGTGCACAGTATGACAAGTATGAAAAAAGCCAGATAGCGTATGACCAAGCACGGTTAACAAAACAGCAGGAACAACCAAAGCTCTTTATTCGCAAAGAACAGTTAGAACAAGCCAAAAAAATTCAAAAATCAATACGGGAATTAGAAAAGAAATACGATGAAAAAGAAAAAGAGTGCAATCAGCTTTCAGCTGATGTAAAAGAGCAGGTGCAAATTCTGCAAAAGCTTGAAGAGCAATTAGAAAAAGGTAAATTGCTGCAAAGTAGCTTAAAAGAAGAGTTAGAACAGGTAAAGGTCTCTGATGAAGAGCGTGAACAGACATATGAAGCTACTGTCAAAGCTGAGAAAGTAATGGAATTAAACAAGATAATAAAAGAACATGAGGAAAAAGTGAACAAAAAGCAGCTAGATCTAAAAGCAGCTGAAGCAAAACTTGCAACCCAAAAAGAATTAAAACAACGCCAAACTTCTCAAGCACAACAGCTATTTGTATCTACCCAGCGCATCTATCATGTTGTTTGTGAGCGTGAGCGTGAATTTGAACAATTTTTTCGCTCGATAAATCGTCAATTACAGTCACTGCGTGAGCAGCAAGTAAAGGAAAGAATTAATCACTTAGCCCATCAGCTGGCCGAAGATCTCAGTGAAGGAAAACCTTGTCCAGTGTGTGGTTCAATGGATCATCCTTCACCTGCTGTATCTAGTGAAGGACACGCGAACTTAAAACTGGATGAACACATTACGAGCTATGAAGAAGAAAAACATGTACTGGATGAGCAAAAGCAGGAGTACGGAGCCATGAAGCTTCGTTTAGAACAGCTTCATTCAATGTTACTCGATGCGTATCCTGGAATCACAGATACGAAGTATGACTTGCCGGTTATTCAACTATTAGAGGGAAACGGCGATGAATATAGCACTAAGTTAAAAGTTGAGTTAAAAGCGTTACAGCAAGATTATATTGAAGTTCGTGAGAAGCAAACAGAGCTGTTACAGAGCTATAAACAAAGTGAACAGCAGCAGCAAGATTTACTGTTCAGCATGCAGCAACTCATAAAAGAAGTAGAGGGTCTTGCTGAAGAGCTAAGTAAGTATCAAAATGATTTTAGCGTGCTTATTGAGGAATGGAATGAGCTATATCCACATCTAGAAATGAGTAAAATTTATGAAGTTCAAGAAAAAATGAAGGTGCGAATTGCAGAAGAACGAACGCTTGTAGAACGCATTAATAAAAGCTATCAGTTTTTTGACGAACAACAAAATAAAATTGCGTATGCGAGAGAGGGTTATGATCAAGCGACGCGTAAGAATGTTCAGTTAGAAGCAGAGCAAAAAAACGTTCATCAAGCGCTCCAACAACAAAAACAGATGCTTATGGAACTTTCAAAAGCAGGGGATGTGACGTCAGAGCTAAGAGAGGTTGAGCAGCGCATTATTGAGCTTGATCAAACGGAAAATACTTGTTATGAAATGCTAAATAGTATGCAAGTGACTTATCAAAAGCTACAGGCAGATGAGCATGCAGAGCGTAAGGTATTAGAGGATTTAACGGAACGATATGAAGAGGTCAAAAAAGACTGGGAAGAGCACCTTCAGCCATCATGTTTTTCAGAAAAAGAAGAAGTCAAAAAAGCGGTTCAAACAAGTGATGACATACAGAAATTAACTGAAGAAATTCAAGCGTTTGAGGATAAGCTAAAACAAGCCAAAGCTGATATAGCTAAAGTTGAGGGGAAACTTAATGGTAAATCTATAACTCAAGATAAGTGGGAAGAAACCAAATCGCTATTAGTAAATATAAAAGCAGCAGTTAACGAAGCAAATCAGCTAAAAGGTGGAGCAGAAGAGACCTTAAAAGACATATTAAAGCGACATGAACGCTTTAAAGAGCTTGAAAAGCAGAGAGTAGAAAAAGAAGCTTTGTTTGAACAATATCAAAAGCTACAGTCTGTGTTTAAAGGTAATACATTTGTTGAATACATGGCTGAAGAACAGCTGATGGCGATTAGTCGAGATGCTTCGGAGCGATTAGCCATTTTAACACGTCACCGCTATGCAATTGAAGTAGATTCTCAAGGTGGTTTTATTATGAGAGATGATGCTAACGGTGGAGTTAAGCGTCCGGTTTCAACTCTTTCAGGAGGAGAAACGTTCTTGACATCACTGGCATTAGCTCTATCGCTATCTGCACAAATTCAGCTTCGCGGAGAGTATCCTTTACAATTTTTCTTTTTAGATGAAGGGTTTGGAACACTGGATGGAGAGCTTCTTGATACGGTTGTTACGGCCTTAGAAAAGCTTCAGTCAGATAATTTATCAATCGGAGTTATTAGTCACGTGCAAGAGCTTAGAGCACGCTTACCTAAGCGATTAATTGTACAACCTGCTGATGCTACTGGTATGGGAACAAAAGTAGCTGTTGAAACTCTATAAAGGAAAGGGTTGAAAAGCAGTGGGAAAAAAAGATCGTCACGTTGGCTGGTGCGAATTATGCGAACGAGAAGATGTCGAAATTACGGTTCACCATCTTACCCCAAAAGAAATGGGAGGTACATTTGAGCCGACTGCTAACCTTTGTATTCCGTGTCATAAGCAAATACACGCTCTTTATACAAATACAGAATTAGCGATTCGCTTAAATACAATTGCCTTACTAAAGGATGATCCACAGATTCATTCGTTTATAAAATGGATTCAAAAGCAGCCATCTTCACGAGTGCCTAAAATTAAAAAGTCGAATGAGCGAAAAAAAAGATAAAAAACAGCTGGAATTCCAGCTGTTTTTATGCATTGGCAACGTTGTTTTGATCTGCAAGATCGGGATCAAGCGTATTTGTTCCAGAGATTCCGGTATTGGTATTGACGAAGTTACCGGTATTAACTGCCCCGGAGCCCGTATTGGTTTTTGATGAGCTTTTTGGGGACACATAAAAGGTATCTCCAAACGTCACAACACCGCCACCCACGCTTGTGATACTAACAGGACCGATTAAAGCTGGCATGTTATCCACCCTTTATTATCGTGATAATAATCTAGTGTATGATAAAGCAGTAAGATTTGTTCATTCTGTGGAATCGTCTTCAAGAGTAGTTTCAACATCATCTGCTGTCATGTTAAGCTCCTTTTCTAACCCAACATCAGGTGTTTTAGATTCAATTCCATCCAGTTGTCTTATATGCTTAATGCGAGATTCTGCATCAAGCGTACAGGTCGAACCAATATGAATAACCGAAGAGAATGAACACCCTTTAATATTAATACGATTTACTTTAATGATAGGAGCAAGGTTAGTTACTTGCATATTTACAGCTTCAATTATTGGTTGTGGGATAGGTTCATTAAAAACATCATAATCATCAAAGTTTCCTTCTCTTCCATAGAAAAAAGGGAACTCTCGCTTGACAGCTAGTGCTCTTGTCTTTAACACCATCTGAGTAGAATCACCAATTTGACAAAGTGAACTGGATGACACAGAATTTATTGTTAAATGATCTACCTGAGACATTCGGGATAGCATAGTTAATTTCTCCTTTAAGATAAGGATAATGGAACGTAAGGACCAATTATGAGAGATTCTGCAGGTGTATCAAATGTTGCTGATAAATTTATATAGTGAGCATCTCCAATTAAAAGAACAGAAGAAGAAGATACGCCGGTAATATCAATATTTCCTACCATTAATTCTCGATTAATGACCGTATAATTCATTGGTTATGACCGCCTTTCTTTAACGAATCGGGTAAATAGGTTAAGAAAGCATCGATGCCTTTTTTGATGTCTTCATAGATTTTCTCAATAATTTGGGGTTTAATTGCTTCAAAGTTTTGCTCTAGCTCTTCAGATTGAACTTGATTTAAATAATAAGTAATACGTTGTTCTAACTGCTTTTTTACGTCTTCAATTATAAAGTCATAGTAGGCTCCTTCAATTGTCATGGAGCGTTGGTCAAGAACATGCTGAACCATTGAGTAGCCATGCTGGTCAAGTTCAGATGTCATAGATGCATATATATCTTCAACCCACTGCTTCGTTATATTGCGGTCAAGTGGCTTTAAACTTGGGTTTTGTGGCCCTTGCTGTGGAAGCGTAATTTCAGGGGTTTGGTTATTTATAATAATGTCTTCTAGGTTGTCTGGTGTAAGCGGGTTTAAGCCAATATTTAATGTGCCATCAAGCGAGTCGATTTTTAGCTGTTCAAATTTATATTCAATTTTTTCAATATTAATAGGAGTTTTTTCTTCTAGCTCTTTTATCTGCTGTTCTAGTTTTTGAACAGTTGATTCAAGGGTAGCAACTCGCACTGATAGTTGCTCAATATAACGATGCATTTGCTGCGTATAGTCCATGCTTTTCATGTTCCGCACCTTCTTTCACCCTGTATGCAAATTGTCATTTAAAAATGATATATTTTATACATATGGTGAGGAAGTTATGAACATGTCAGTTGTTCACCCGAACGGGTGGAGTGAGCGACTGAGAATAAGGTGCTGGAACTGCTGAAGATTGTGTCGGTGTGAAAGTAGATGGAGAAACTGATCCTAAAATTCCTTTCTTTTGTTCATCAGGTGCGGCTTCAGTAAAGCCACCTGTATTAAATAGGTTGGAGTTCGGTTTGATGATGCCTGCGCTTCCAATTTGTAATACAGAAGAGTTACTGACAGCACTTACCTTTAAGCTTTGGATACAAATGCTTTGATTTACATAGAAGTTCAATGGAGGTAGCTCCTTTCTGTTACAACTTAAGCATTAGCTGTAATGTTTTGGTCATTTACATCACTATCTTGGGTGTTCGTTGCGCTTTGCTGGTTAATGACATGAAGACGATCTCCAGTATTAAAAGATCCTGCTCCGGCAAATGTTTTAGCCGTTGAGATGGGAGCAATACTGTATACGTCGCCAATGTGCAGAACACTAGCAGAACCGACACTATTTACGTTGACAACGCCGACGATGGCTGGCATAGGCAAACATCCTTTATCATTATAGTCTCTTATCATGGTATGAAAAGAATGTTAAAAAGTTCTTTCTGTTCATATGTATTCATAGTTGAAGTAATATATGGCAGATATGTGAAAGTGATAAGTGCATTGCTGTTTGATGCTTATGTACAGTGGTGAGAAAGCTTGTATTCATGGTATGATATGGAATGAAAGGAGAGGATAAGATGATTCATTTACATGTAACATTATGGACATTATTGCTGATTGGTTTTGTGGTAGCGCTTGTTTTAACGAAGTCCGGTAAAGAAAAAGGCGCAAAGATTGTACATATGATTACTCGTCTGTTGTATGTGCTTGTGTTGTTATCAGGTGCTCATTTGCTAGCAGATTGGTATCAGTTTAAAGGACAAGCTCTTATTAAGGGACTGGCTGGGGTTCTAGTGCTAGTTGGTATGGAGATGGTACTTGTTAGGACAAAAAAAGCCAAAGCAACAGGAGGCGCATGGGCACTTCTAGTCGTAGCGCTTGTACTAGTATTCTACTATGGATATGTTGTTTTAGGTTAAAAGCTGCTGATATAAGCAGCTTTTTTTGTTGTTTGAAAGAGGAAAGGCACGCATACAACAGGAGGGATTTCCACTCGGATATGCTCCCTTTCCGCAGGGCTCGGCCTGAGCCTCCTCGTAAACTGCGGGGTCTCAGAACACTCGCTAGTCCTGCAGGAGTGTCACAACCGTCGTTGCAATCCCGAGCGTCTCAATAAAGAAAAAATCAGTCATCTTCATTGTATTTGTCTATAGTAGAAGGGAGGGAAGCACACAGAATTAATCTTTCTAAGAGTTTACCTATCTACTCGTAAATTAACGAACGAAAATATAGCACTTACAAAAAGTTTTTGAGGGGTTATTAGGAAAAAAGCTAACTTGTATGAAAGCTTAAAAAGGGGAGAAACTAAGAAAAATTAGTTTTTATACGGAGGACCGGAAAATTGCAAAAAAAGAATGAATTAACATCTCCTGAAATTGCAAACCTATGGACACATTATATCCGTGAAACCTTATCTATATGTGTAAACAAATATATGCTTAATACAATCCAAGACCCTGAAATACATAGCCTTTTTCAAACAGCTCTTCAGTACTCATTTAACCATGTAGATATGTTAAAAAAGTTATTTAAAAAAGAGAACTTTCCTATTCCCAAGGGGTTTACAGAAGAGGATGTTAATTTAGAAGCTCCTGCTCTATTTACAGACGTTTTATGCCTTGAATCTCTTTACATGATTAGCACACATGGACATAACGAAATAAGCCTATCTTTTACGACTTCTATACGCCAAGATATTGTAGATTTTTATTATCAATGCAACCTTGATGCGATGGAAATTTATAAAAAATCTAAAGATCTCCTTATTTCAAAACAACTGTATCAGCAATCACCTACTTATATAACACCTAGTAAGGTAAAAATGATTGAAAAATACCACTACGTAACAGATGTTTTTGGTAAACAGCGGCCGATGAATGCAATCGAAGCTGGACATACTTATTTTAATTTACAAAAAACATTGGTTGCAAAAGCGGTGATCCTTGGCTTTTCCAAAGTTTCAAAAAATCAAAACGTACGAGTATTATTAGAAAAAAGCCTAAAAGTCAAAAACAAACACATTGCTACATTTTCATCTTTATTAACAAAAGATAACCTTCATTTACCCAAATCATGCGAAACGGAGGTTACAGATTCTATTGTTTCCCCTTTTTCAGAGAGACTTATGCTTCTTCAAACTGGTTTCTTCTTTGGTGTAGCAGTGACGTATTATAACGCATCCCTTATCGCAAGTATGAGAGCTGATATTTCAGCGCGTTGTGAAAAGGCAGCCTTGGATAGCTTATGGATATATAGTCGTATTGGGAAAGATTTAATTGATAATCAGTGGATGGAACAACCTCCCCAAGCAGATGACCGGAAGAGATTAAATTATTAGATACACATTGTTAGTAAATAGTGTTTGACCCTTGGAGTATAACTCATCACTTAGTACAAAGTTACACGTGAGTAGAAAAAGCTACTGTTCAGAAGCAGTGGCTTTTTTGTTTTTCGCTACTTATGAAATGCTTAGTTGTCATAATATGAATTTTCAGAACTAACAATAAGAAAGAACCCTTGTTACACAAGGACCCTTTCACTTTATCCGTTTATTTTGCTTTTTATATAACCTTGATTTTTCATCATCTTGAGTGAATCAACAGTCTTTTTCATGCATGGAAAAGGTTACTTGTATTCACCTTGTTTCCTCCATAGCCCTTTTATATTCCTTGTGTTGCTTATTGACGTATGGTTGCATTTCTACACCTTAGTGAAGAATTAAATTCATAGAACGACTTCCATCGCTTAACGTGTATTCGAAACGGTCTAAACCATTTTCGCCACGCTCAAATAAGTGTTGAACGGAACAAATCATTTCTTCATTATCAAAAATGAGAAAATTTGCTCCTTTTGTATGTTTATCTTCCGGCAGGAAAATAAGTGTGTTATGACAATAGATGCAGTCATAAAGAGAGATGTTTAGAGAGTTTAAGTGGCTCGTAAGCGTGTGAAACGCTTCTTTTTTTAGGTGTTTCAGTAGTTGTTCATATGCGTATGGGAGCTTTCTCGTTACGCGAAGCTTATCACCATTTTTAATTCGATAAATCATATTGTGAAGCTTAAACTGGTGATCTGAGATAAATAGTCCCTTTTCCCAACTCATATTGATGTATACCTCAACGGATTCATTGAGGATATCGTTTAGCATAGATGCTTCATCTGTTTCTTCATCAAAGAAAATCCATTCTGAATCAATGTATTCAACAGTTCCCGTCATAAACGAACGAGGCTGGTTTTGTAGAATTGAATATTTTGAATTACTCTTCATTTTTAAGACCTCCATATACGAAATTGTTATTTGTTTGTATTTCCTAAAACGAAGGCGTTTATAACTAAAATAATTGAAATAAAATAGGTGGACAAATCAACTGTGCGAATTCCATGCATACAATGGCATTATTTCATTCATTACAAAGCGCGTAAGGAAAGGATGATAACTAATGTGTGGTATCACCGGATGGGTTGATTTCAAACGCTCCTTGTTAGGTGAACAAGGCACCGTTAAAAAAATGGCGGAAACATTAGAAAAGCGAGGTCCTGACGATACAAATGTATGGATTCAACAGCATGCGGCGTTTGGACATAAGCGATTGGTTGTGGTAGATCCACAAGGCGGCAAGCAGCCGATGACTAGAAAGAAAGAGCAAAAAGAATATACGATTTGCTATAATGGTGAGCTTTATAATACAGAAGATATTCGCAAAGAGTTATTAAAGCGAGGATATCAATTCCAAGGGCACTCTGACACGGAAGTACTACTAACAGCTTATGTTGAATGGAAAGAGGAGTGTGTGGACTATTTTAACGGAATTTTTGCTTTTGCTATTTGGGATGCATCTGAAGAAAAGTTATTTATTGCACGTGATCGTCTAGGCGTCAAGCCTTTATTTTATCGGTCGTACGATGGAGGGTTACAATTTGCATCAGAATTAAAAGCGATTTTAGCTCATCCAGAAGTACCAGCTGAAATCGGGTTAGATGGGTTAGCTGAAGTGTTAGGATTAGGTCCTTCACGCTCTCCAGGGCACGGTGTCTTTAAAGGAATAGATGAATTAAGACCTGCTCATGCCATGACGCTAAGTAAAAGCGGGCTTAAAGTGTGGAGATATTGGAATGTGAAGAGTGCAAAGCATACGGATTCATTAGCAGAAACAACGGAAAGAGTAAAGTTTTTAGTTGAAGATGCTATTGTGCGTCAATTAGTATCAGATGTTCCAGTGTGTACATTTTTATCAGGCGGAGTAGATTCTAGTGCGATTACAGCAATTGCAGCTAATTCATTTAAAGAGAATGGAAAAGGTCAGCTTCATACGTATTCAATTGATTATGAAGATAATGACAAATTCTTTAAAGCAAATGAATTTCAGCCGAATTCAGATTATACGTATATTCAACTTATGTCTGACACCTTCCAAACCAATCATCATCGTTGCGTTATATCAACGGAAGACCTTGTGCATCATTTAACAGAAGCGGTAATAGTACGTGATTTGCCTGGAATGGCTGACGTAGACTCCTCATTATTATGGTTTTGTAGAGAAATCAAGAAGGATTTTGTGGTTGGCTTATCCGGAGAATGTGCAGATGAAATCTTTGGTGGATACCCATGGTTTCATCGCCAGCACGATTTGCAATCCGATACGTTTCCTTGGATGCGTTCTTTAGAAGGACGAATGAACTTACTGCAAGATTCCTGGAGAAAGAAACTTAATTTAGAAGACTATGTAAGAGCTACCTACGATAAGACGATTAAAGAAGTGCCTGAACTAGATGGGGAGTCAGGTGAGGATGCGCAGCGCCGCAAACTATTTTATTTAAATATGGTTTGGTTCATGACAACGTTATTGGACCGAAAAGATCGTATGAGTATGGGAGCTAGTCTGGAAGTACGCGTTCCATTTGCTGATCATCGGCTAGTAGAATATGCATGGAACATTCCATGGGAGATGAAAATGGTTGGTAATAAAGAGAAGGGGATCTTGAGAAAAGCATTAGAAGGAGTATTACCTCATGATGTTTTATATCGTAAGAAGAGCCCGTATCCTAAAACCCATAATCCAGCCTATACAAAAGCAGTAACACTCTGGCTAGAGTCGCTTTTAGAAGACAAATCTTCAGCGCTTCACGAATTCTTTAATCGTGAGCAATTAAACACAATTATTAAGTCGGGTGGAGAAGACTTTAAAGTGCCTTGGTTTGGTCAATTAATGACGGGACCTCAACTTCTTGCTCACTTAGCACAAATTCACGTGTGGTTTGCACATAATAATATTCAAATTAAAGAGTAAAGTCATGTAGCCTTTTGATTCAGAGATTTCTACTGAATCAAAAGGCTTTTTATATGGCATGCTAGAGACGTCTATTTTATTTGGACAACACATACATATTTTTATAGAGGTAGGGTAAAAGATGGATAGATACTACTACTTATGCAATTGTATGAGCAGTAATTTTAAGTATTTTTTACTAAATAATAGATTGAAAATAAATTCCACATATTTTTAATTGTGTTTAGGAAAGAAGATTTGTATAATATTTGTATAATAAATGTATAACTATTAGGGGGTTTATCATGCGAAAGCGTGTTATTGTAATTGGAGCAGGTCCAGGTGGTTTAGCGGCAGCTATGCTATTAGCAGGTCATGGGTATCAAGTAGATGTATTCGAAAAACAGCCGTACGTTGGTGGACGAAATGCTTCCATTCATATTAATGGATTTACCTTTGATATGGGTCCAACGTTTCTCAGCATGCCTCAAATTTTTGAAGAGCTGTTTGAATCTGTAAATCGAAACGCATACGATTATATGGATTTAAAGCGGTTGAATATGATGTATGAGCTAATATTTGATCGCTATAATATAAAGATGACGGATAATCATGAAGAAATGAAGCGGGAGATCGAGCGCGTTTTTCCAGGAAACGGCGAAGGGTACGATCGTTTTATGAAAGAAACAGAAGAGAAAATGAATGCACTTATGCCTCTGTTGCAAGGTCAGATGGATCGATATCATCACTATTTAAAGCCGGAAGCGTTAAAGGCTTTACCGCATCTATCGCTTGGTAAAACATTATACGACGTATTGAGCTCTTATTTTACCGAAGAAGAGCTGCGCTTAGCTTTTACATTTCAATCGAAGTATTTAGGAATGTCACCTTGGGAGTGTCCCGGTGCTTTTTCAATTTTGTCATTTATGGAGCACGCATACGGTGTTTTTCATCCAATTGGTGGCGTTAATCAGTTGTCTAAAGCAATGGCGAAGGTGATTCAAGAACATGGAGGAACCATCCATCTCAATCGAGGGGTAAAGAAAATATTAGTTGAAAATAAACAAGCCAAAGGTGTACTTCTTGAAAATGGAGAGGAAGTATTTGCTGATCAAGTGGTGGTAAATGGAGATTTTGCTCATGCTATGACGAATTTATTTGATGAAGGCGTTTTGAGAAAATATAAACCTGAAAAATTAGCAAAGAAAAAATATTCATGCTCAACTTTTATGATTTACTTAGGAATCGATAAGCAATTTGATTTACCTCATCATACAATTGTGTTTTCAAAAGATTACAAGAAAAATGTAGAGGAAATTACGAAAAGCTTACTGCTTTCAGAAGATCCTTCCATTTATATTCATAACCCAGTTGTAACGGACAAAACACTAGCGCCTGAAGGGAAGTCTGCTTTATATATTTTAGCACCCGTTCCAAATAATTTTAGTGAAATTGAATGGGATGAGAAGCAAAAAGAATTTCGTGATCTTATCTTAAAAATCGTAGCGCAAAAAACGGGCTTTAAAAACTTAGAGGCGCATATTGAAGTCGAAAAAATCTTATCACCAAAGCAGTGGGAAGAAGATGTACTTGTATACAAAGGGGCAACATTTAATTTAGGACATCAGCTGTCACAAATGATGGTCTTGCGTCCCCATAATCAATTTGAAGAAGTGAAAAACTGCTGGCTTGTTGGTGGAGGAACACATCCAGGTAGCGGATTGCCTACTATTTTAGAGTCAGCGCGCATTACGGCAAAAGCAATCTTAAAGAAAGATCAACAGCTATTAAATGAACCATATAAAACAACGAATGAATTGGAGAGAGCCTTATGAAAATAGGAATTGTTGGAGGAGGTATAGGAGGTTTAACAACCGCTTTACTGTTGGCAAAGCAAGGGTTTCAAATCGATATATTTGAGAAAGAAAATCGGTTGGGAGGCCGTTTAGCGTTTGTTGAACACAATGGTTATCGCATCGATGAAGGACCAACAATTGTTTTATTACCAAAAATGCTAACAACAATTCTAGAGGAAGCAGGAATATCTTCAGACCAGTACGAATTAATCCAGTGTGATCCTCTTTACAAAATTCACTTTTCTGATGGTACAACATATACCAAGAGAGCTAAAGAAGAAGAGCAACTACGTGAAATTGAACGTTCGTTTCCGGGTGAATCCGAAAATTATAAACGTTTTATGATTGATATGAAAAAACGCTTTGAAGTGGGAGAGAAAGCCTTTTTGCAAAAGTCTTTCGTAAATAAATGGGATTTTTGGACGTGGCAAAATGTAAAGTTTTTAAAGCAGCTAAATGCTAATCAGTCTATGCATAAATTTGTGTCACGTTATTTTAATGATGAGCGCTTAGCTAGTGCTTATGCTTTACAATCTCTCTATATTGGTGGCAACCCCTATTCATCACCAGCAATTTATTCATTAATTCCATATAGTGAGCATGCTCATGGCATTTTTTATGTGAAGGGGGGCTATGCAAGCTTAGTTCCAGTACTAGAGAAAGCTTTAAAAAAAGCTGGTGTGCAAATTCATTTAAATGCGCCTGTAGATGAGCTAATTATTGAAGAGAATGAAGCTAAAGGTTTAAAAGTACGCGGTGAAATTAATGAATTTGACTCCGTGGTTTTAAACGGTGACTTTCCAAGTATGGCAAAAGTCTCAAAAGTAAAAGAAAAGAAATATGTACCTTCTTCAAGTTGCTTATTATTTTACTTTGGATTAAATAAGCGGTACGCTCATAGTAATATACATCAGTATTTTATGGGACAGGATTTCAATGAGCATATGGATCAAGTATTTAAGAATAAAACTGTTCCAACTGACCCTGCTATTTACACGTTTTATCCGTCTCTTATTGATGACACTCTTGCGCCGAAAGGAAAAGGTGTACTTTATGCGCTTGTTCCAGTACCCTCGGGTCATGACATTGATTGGGATACAGAATCCGCATTTATGGACCGAATAATTGATACGCTGGAGCAAAAAGGGTTCCCTGGCTTGCGACAAGCAATTGAATGGAAGCAAATTCGTACACCAAAGGATGCTTACGAATTTGGATTGTATGAAGGAGGTTCTTTTGGAATTGCGCCAGAGCTTTTTCAATCCGGTGTGTTTCGTCCACAGCTTCAACCCTACGAGTACAAAAATGTATACGCCGTTGGAGCGTCCATTCACCCTGGTGGAGGAGTACCTATTGTGATGCAAGGTGCTAAACTGCTAGCGGACTCGTTGGTTCAAGCATCTCATCAATCGTTTGAAAAGTTGTCATAAGTGAACATCATGAAAGATGGTAGACTGTATTGAATATTAATTATCCTTTTAAAACGAGAGGAGTAACGACTATGAGCCTACTATTAACGGAAGCTTATAAACAATGTGAAGTAATTATTGCAGCGAATTCGAAAACATTCTATAAGGCTTTTTCCATGTTGCCATCTAAACAAAAGAACGCGGTTTGGGCTGTTTATGCATTCTGTCGCCAAGTGGATGATATTGTCGATGAAGGAAACAACCCGAAAGCAGAATTAGAGCATTTTAAAGCGCAGTTCTCTAGATTTAGAAAGGGAGAATCGATAGATACAGCGATGTGGATTGCTTTAAGAGATGTATTTGATCAGTACGAAATGAATGAAAAAGCTTTTGAAGATATGGTTATTGGTCAAGAGATGGATTTAGTGAAGCATGAATATGAAACGCTTAACGAAGTTAAATTGTATTCTTATCATGTTGCTAGTACAGTAGGTTTAATGCTATTGCCGATACTAGCTCCGAAAACGCATCGCGAATTGGAAGCAGATGCAGTTTCTCTTGGAATTGCGATGCAAATTACAAATATCTTACGTGATATAGGAGAAGATCTAGAACGGAAGCGAGTATACTTACCAAAAGATATCATGGAAGAGAAAGGCTATACGATGGAGATGCTTTATAATCAAGAAGTTAACCCTGCATTTGTTTCAATGTGGGAAGAACTTGCGACTGAAGCAGAGCGGCTTTATGAAGAAGGATTACAGTCTCTTCACAAATACCCAATTTCTTCACGGCTTCCTTTAAAAGGAGCTGCCCATTTGTATCGAGCGATCTTAGAGAAAATTCGAAAAGAAGAATATCGTGTATTTACTCAAAAGCATTACGTAACAAGTCTACAAAAACAAACGATTTTAACATCAATTTCCTAAAAAAGCGAGTAGTTGAACTACTTGCTTTTTTGTGTCTAAAAACATAATAAAATTCAATTTTTTTACAATAAATACAAACTTTTCTCTTAAAAATTTAATGATAACGATTACATAACGTGTTTTTGAAAAAAATCTTATTTTTTATTGAAATTAGCTTGAATTTTTTGAAAAATCATCATATGATATTAAACATAACATACAATGTAATAAAATCTTACATCAAAACAGGGGGAACGATGAATGAAGAAGGTGGAAGCAATTATCCGTCCAGAAAAGTTTCAGTCGTTACGTGAGAAGTTAGAAGAAGTGGGAATTAACGGTTTAACCGTTTCAGAAGTTGCAGGCTGTGGTCAACAAAAGGGAGAGCAAGGACTATTTAGAGGTCAAAGTTTTGAAATTAAGCTCGTTCCTAAAGTGAAGGTTGAAATGGTTGTAGAAGCCGAACACGTTGATGAAATTATCAAAATCGTTCAATCTACGTGCTCCACAAACCAAATTGGTGACGGTAAGATTTTTGTATATTCAATTGAAGATGCAGTTCGTATTCGCACAGGCGAAGCGGGTTTACAAGCTATATTATAAAAACAGTCTGAAAGGATGATCATTGTATGAAGAAGAAAATAGGTGCTTTGTTGATGTTAGGTTTATTAACATCAACGACAGCTTACGCTGCAGATCCAACAGTGGAATCGGTCAGTGCTTCAATCGATATGATGTGGGTCATGTTTGGAGCGGTACTAGTATTCTTAATGCATGCAGGCTTCGCCATGGTAGAGACAGGTTTTACACGTTCTAAAAACGCATTAAACATCTTGATGAAAAATATGCTCACAGTGGCAATTTCGTCAGTCCTATATTTTGTTATTGGTTTTGCTTTAATGTTTGGAGATTCAAGCGGTGGCTTTATTGGAACAAGTGGATTTTTCTTAAATGGTCAAAGTGATCAAATGAGTTTCTTTGTATTCCAAATTGTATTTGCTGCTACATGTGCAACGATTATTTCAGGTGCTGTTGCAGAACGTATGAAGTTATCGAGCTATATGTTGTTAACGATTGTAATGGTAGCCGTTATCTATCCGGTTGTAGGCCACTGGATTTGGGGTGGTGGCTGGTTATCAGAACTAGGCTTTGTTGACTTTGCAGGCTCAACAGTTGTCCACTTAACAGGTGCATTAGGTGCAGTCGTTGCAGTTTCATTCTTAGGAGCACGTCTTGGTAAATATGGTAAAGATGGTTCTGTAAATGCAATTCAAGGACATAATATTCCTCTTGGAGCGCTAGGCGTATTCATTTTATGGTTTGGTTGGTTTGGGTTTAATGGTGGAAGTACACTAGCTGCTGATCCTTCACTAGTGCCTTCAATTATCGCTACAACGTTAATGTCAGCATCGTGTGGAGTATTATCTTCAGCTCTTTATACGAAGCTACGTTATAAGCGTATAGATGCAAGTTTAACGTTAAATGGTGCTTTAGCTGGATTAGTTGGTATTACAGCTGGAACAGCAAATGTATCAATTCCAGGTGCAATCGTAATTGGTTTAATCTCCGGTGTAATTCTTGTTGAAGCTGTTAATATTATCGATAGTAAAATGAAGCTAGATGATCCCGTTGGAGCAATTACAGTTCATGGTGTATGTGGAATTTGGGGAACGTTAGCAGTTGGGCTATTTGATACAGCAAATGGGTTGTTCTACGGTGGAGGCGCTCAATTACTTGGAGTTCAAGCAATTGGTATCCTAGCGGTTATGGCTTGGACAATGGGGACAGTTGGAATTTTCTTATTCCTCTTAACAAGAATTACATCTATTCGTGTATCAAGTGAAGAGGAAATTGCTGGTCTAGATTTTGCAGAGCATGGCTCATCAGCTTACGAATTCCGTGAAAACTTATTATCTAAAGGAAATTCGGATATCAACCCAGAATTCGGATTAGGGCTGATTGACCGCTTAAACAGCGTTGGAAAAAGCTCTAGTAAAGTAAATAGCGGTGTGAAGGAATCGGTTTAGAAAGATGTTGAGCTAGGTGTTTATCACCTAGCTTTTTTTGTGTGTTAATAAGAGTTGATAAGAAAGCGTTGACGTTTAATTGTTAAAAGCGATACTCTAGAGAAAAGGCTCTATGACAGGGGAGATGAGGAGTGGGGAGAAAATTGATTAGCTTGCTGTTAGGAATGCTGTTTGTTAGCTTTATTCCTGTACAAGCTGATGCAAGAGAACCAATTAAAGACGAGATTATGTATCATGTGATGGTGAATCGTTTTCAAAACGGAGACGAGCGTAATGACTTGAACGTAGACTATAATAATCCTCTCAGTTTTTACGGTGGAGATATAAAAGGACTGCAAAACCGAATTCCATACATAAAGGACATGGGGTTTACAACGATTATTATAACGCCAGTATTTAAAAACGATGAACGTGGATACCACGGTTATAACGTTACCGACCATTATCAAATGGATGAGCGCTTTGGAACGTTGCCACAAATGAAACAATTTATTGAACAAGCTCATAAAGAAAAAATGAAAGTGGTAATGGAACTGCCTTTAACAATTAGTGAAAAACACCCGATGCTCAAAGATTCCAGTAAGAACGATTGGTTCACTAAGCAAGGAGAAACGATAAGTTTAAAAAGTGATCAACCTGGTGTGCAAGCATATATAGAAGATGTCGGAGAGTGGTGGATTAAACAGACAAATTTAGATGGCTACTATTTAACTGATATCAATGATTTTCCAGCGGCTTTTGTAAATCGATTGTCAGAACAATTTAAGCATGAGAAAAAGGGTTTTTATTTAATTGGTGAAGGTAAAAATGGAGAAGATATAAAATCTCGCTCATTAGATTTATTTGTGAACCAAGAGCAATCAATTGAACAAGCAAAAGAATTAAGTAGAAGCGGTTCATTTCCTCAGCTAAGCAATCATTTTAATCAAGTTGGCGGTGCTTTCTTAGACAGTCCGCGAACGGAGCGTTTCACGCGAACCATACTCCAGGCTAGCGAGCATCCAGTGGTGCGTACTAAGCAAGCATTAACGTATTTATATTTGTCTTCTTCAGTGCCTATTGTTTATTATGGTACAGAAATTGCGCTAGACGGGGGCAAAGGAACTGACGCGCATCGTCTGATGAATTTTCAATCGAACCCGGAAATTATTGAGTATATCACAAAGTTGGCAGGAGTGAGAGCTGAACTTATGTCCGTCCGTCAAGGCGAGGTCACTCAACTTTCAAATGACAAAGGAATGGGCGTGTACCTTTATAAAGATGAAGGTGAGCAAGCGCTGTTTGTGATAAATAATAATTCCCGTGCACAAGTTGTTCAAATAGAAGAAAAAGAAATCGGTGAAGATCAAGAGCTAAGAGGCCTTGTAGAGGGCGGCATCATCCGAGCTCGAAATGGACAGTATAGCATACAACTAGATTCAGATTCTTCTAATATATATCGAATAGCTAAAGATAAAGGAGTTAATATATGGTATATTAGTATGATGGTTTTTGTTTATGGCGGCTTTTTGATTTTTTTAATTGCAGCTTCTAAAAAAAGAAAAAAACGTAAGTTAACCAATGCTGAAAAACAATAGGATTTTCAATCGTTTGATGATACTATTTGATTATAAAATGTCAGCGCTATCAAGTGATGAAGAGATGATCATATAGGAGGGGACATACGGTGAGCGTAACAATAAAAGATGTAGCAAATTTAGCAAAGGTAGCTCCTTCTACAGTCTCACGCGTAATTGCAAATAGTTCAAGAATTAGTGAGAAAACAAAACAACGAGTACGTGAAGCGATGGAAGAGTTAGGCTATCATCCTAATATCATTGCTCGTAATTTAGCTAATAAAACAACAGAAGCAATTGGTATAGTGATGCCAAGCTCTGCTGGGAACGTTTTTCAAAATCCATTTTTCCCAGAAGTGCTACGCGGGATTAGTACAGGTGCTCACGAAAAAAAGCGAGCTATTTATATGTCAACTGGTGAAGCGGAATCAGAAATTTTAAGAGAAGTAATGCAAATGGTACAAGGGAGAAGAGTAGACGGACTAATTCTCTTATATTCTAAAATTGATGATCCAGTATTAGCGTATTTACAGGAGCAAAATATTCCGTTTGTTGTAGTTGGAAAGCCATTCAAAAATAGTGAGCATATCACGTATGTAGACAACGATAACTTTAAAGCAGCAAAAGAAGCAACAGAATACTTAATTGAACTAGGGCATAATCGAATTGCGTTTATTGGAGGTAGTTTAGATCTTGTTGTAACGATTGATCGTTTAACAGGTTACGATAAAGCAATACAAGGAGCCGGGATTCCCTATCGTAGTGAATATGTAATTCATGAAGAATTTTTACAAGAAGGTGGGAAAGAAGCTGTTTGTGAGTTATTAAGTTTAAAAGAACGACCAACTGCTCTCGTTGTAGCTGATGATTTAATGGCTTTAGGTGTACTCAATACCCTTGATGAGATTGGAATTTCAGTCCCAGAAGATATGTCCATTATTAGCTTCAATAATGTACTAATTGCTGAAATGGCAAGACCCGCACTTACATCGATTGATATTAATATCTTTGAATTAGGCTATCAGGCTGTCCGTAGCTTGACGAAAAAAATTGAAGCGTCTTCTCAACCAATTGAAAGTATTCGTATTCCACATTCAATTGTAACAAGGCACTCATGTAAAAAGCGGTAATAGGTAAGAAACGACTGTATATATACAGTCGTTTTTTCTATTAATGAAACGTTTGTTTAAATGTCAAAAACCTTGTGGTAGTAAGTGCGAATAAGATTACGCAAAAAAATTTTGCTTATTAACAAAAACTTTTTTTGCATGCAAATATTTTTTGCTATTAATTTGAGCTTAATTTCTTGAAAAATAAGAAAAAAACGGAGATACGCATGTTGGCATCAATCTTGCAATAAAGATTAGTGAGTAGAAAAGTTAATCTTAGGAGGTATTTACATGGTACGTACATATCAACATGAACCATTTACTAATTTTAAAGATGAAAAGAATCAACAGCTATTTCAAGAAGCTTTATCATACGTGAGTACACAATTGGGAAAAACATACCCACTTATTATTAACGGTGAGCGTATTGAAACAGAAGAAAAAACAACGTCTATTAACCCTTCAAACAAGACAGAAGTAATTGGCTACGTCTCATTAGCAAATCAAGAGCTAGCTGAAAAAGCAATGAATGCGGCGTTAGAGGCTTTTGAAGAATGGAAAAAGTGGAAAGCTGAAGATCGAGCAAATATTTTATTCCGCGCAGCAGCAATGCTAAGACGCCGTAAGCACGAATTTTCTGCCTATTTAGTAAAAGAAGCTGGAAAGCCTTGGAACGAAGCAGATGCAGATACAGCAGAAGCTATTGACTTCATCGAATATTATGCAAGGCAAATGCTGGAGCTTACAAAAGGACAGCCGGTTAACAGCCGTCCAGGTGAATATAATCAGTATAACTATGTTCCGTTAGGTGTGGGTATCATTATTTCACCTTTTAACTTTCCGTTAGCAATTATGGCTGGAACGGCAATTGCAGCCATTGTGAGTGGAAACACTATTTTACTAAAACCAGCTGATGCAACGCCGGTTATTGCTGCTAAATTTGTAGAGCTCATGGAAGAAGCAGGTTTGCCAAAAGGTGTTCTTAACTTTACTCCTGGTAAAGGATCTATTATTGGAGATTATTTAGTTGAACATCCAAAAACAAGATTTGTTTCGTTTACGGGTTCTCGAGAAGTGGGATGTCGTATTTATGAACGCGCAGCGAAAGTACAACCAGGCCAAATTTGGCTAAAGCGTGTGATTGCAGAAATGGGTGGTAAGGATACGGTATTGGTTGATCGCGATGCCGATTTAGAGTTAGCTGCTTCATCCATCGTTTACTCTGCTTTTGGTTTTTCTGGTCAAAAGTGTTCAGCAGGATCAAGAGCCGTTATTCATGAAGACGTATATGATGAGGTTGTCGAAAAGGTTGTCTCTTTAACACAAACTTTAACAGTCGGGAATCCAGAGAGCGTAGATACGTACATGGGACCAGTTATTCACCAAGCATCGTTTGATAAAATTATGAGTTACATTGAGATTGGTAGAACAGAAGGAGATTTATTAGTAGGAGGAGAAGGAGACTCATCTAACGGTTTCTTTGTCCAGCCAACTGTATTTGGAAACGTAGACCAAGACGCTCGTTTAATGAAGGAAGAAATTTTCGGGCCAGTTGTGGCAATTTGTAAAGCAAGAGACTTTGATCACATGTTAGAAGTTGCAAACAATACAGATTATGGATTAACAGGCGCAGTCCTATCGAATACGCGTGCTAATATCGAGCGTGCGCGCGAAGAGTTTCATGTTGGAAACTTATATTTTAATAGAGGGTGTACGGGAGCGATTGTTGGTTATCAGCCATTTGGTGGGTTCAATATGTCAGGCACTGACTCAAAGGCTGGTGGTCCTGATTATTTATTACTTCATATGCAGGCGAAAACAACATCTGAAATGTTCTAATCACATACGTAAGATAAAATGAAGGAGGATGACTTGAATGGTACAGGTAAAACAAACAGACACAATTATTCAACAAACGGAAAGATTTGGCGCAAATAACTATCATCCACTACCAATTGTTATTGAAAAAGCAGAAGGAGTGTGGGTGCATGATCCAGAAAATAATAGATATATGGATATGCTGAGCGCGTATTCAGCGGTTAACCAAGGGCATCGTCACCCTAAAATTATTGAAGCACTAAAGCGTCAAGCAGATAAAGTTACGTTAACGTCACGCGCTTTTCATAATGACCAGTTAGGTCCATGGTATGAGAAAATTTGTAAAATGACAAATAAAAATATGGCACTACCGATGAATACGGGAGCCGAAGCGGTTGAAACAGCAGTTAAAGCTGCTCGTCGTTGGGCTTATGATGTAAAAGGCGTTGCTGAAAATCAAGCACAAATTATTGCTTGTGAAGGGAATTTCCATGGCCGTACAATGACTGCTGTTTCGCTATCATCAGAAGCAGAGTATAAGCGAGGATTCGGTCCGATGCTACCAGGGATTAAAACAATTCCATATGGTGATTTAGAAGCATTAAAAGCTGCTATTACACCAAATACAGCAGCGTTTCTTATTGAACCGATTCAAGGTGAAGCAGGGATAGTGCTTCCGCCAGAAGGATTCCTAAAAGCAGCCTTTGATCTTTGTAAAGAAAATAACGTTCTCTTCATTGCAGATGAAATTCAAGTAGGGTTGGCTCGCACTGGTAAGCTATTTGCTTACGAGTGGGAAGGTTTTGAACCTGACATGCTGATTTTAGGAAAAGCATTAGGAGGAGGCGTGTTCCCAATTTCATGCGTTGTTGCAAATGATGATATCTTAGGTGTATTTAATCCAGGATCGCACGGTTCTACGTTTGGAGGAAATCCACTCGCTTGTGCTGTTTCCCTAGCATCGTTAGAAGTAATTGAAGAAGAAGAATTAGCAAACCGCTCATTAGAATTAGGCAATTACTTCAAAGAAGAGCTAAATAAAATTGGAAACCCGATTATTAAAGAAGTTCGCGGTCGCGGTCTATTTATTGGTGTAGAGCTATACGAAGCAGCTCGACCATATTGTGAAAAATTAAAAGCAGAAGGTCTTTTATGTAAAGAAACGCATCACACAGTTATTCGATTTGCTCCACCGCTCACAATTTCAAAAGAAGAGCTTGATTGGGCAATTGAGCGAATTCAAAAAGTATTTTATGCCTAAAAAGCCCAGTCGTACGGTGTTAAACCGTGCGGCTGAGCTTTTTTATAATAGAAGGAGATGTTGCGAATATGTATGAACAACTTGCTCACTTGTCATTAGAACAAAAAGTAGAAGTTCTTACAAAAACATTGGTAGAAATCGAAAGCGTCAATGGAACAGAAGGAGAGGAGAAGCTTGCTGAATTTGTAAAAGAGTTACTTCAAACATTTCCTTATTTTAGTGAAAATCCTCATCATCTATGGATACAACATGTTCCTCATGACCCCGTGAACCGGAAAAATGTTTTTGCATTTGTGAAAGGCGCAAAGCAATCAGCAAAAACCATTGTATACCATGCGCATTTAGATACAGTGGGGATAGATGATTATGGACATCTTAAGCATATTGCATACGATGCTGATGAATTAAAGACATATTTCATGATTCAGCAAAAAGATCCAGAAGTTCAAGCTGATGCAGCATCAGGTGATTGGCTGTTTGGGCGTGGAGCCCTTGATATGAAAAGTGGAATTGCCGTTCATCTTGTTAACATCCTTTACTTTACAGAAAAGATCAAGGAGCTGGAAGGAAATATCTTATTGGTCATTAATGGAGATGAAGAAAGTGAACATAGAGGAATTTTAGCTGCTGTTAAAGAATTGAAACGCTTGAAAATAAAATATCAGTTAGACTATGTAACAGCCATTAACAATGACTTTATTGCGCCTTTGTATGAAGGAGATCAAACCCGCTATCTCTATACAGGTACAGCTGGAAAAGTATTGCCATGCTTTTATGTTCATGGTCGTACGGTACACGTAGGCGATACGCTACGAGGAATTGATCCAAATGTGATTGCCTCTGAGCTTACACGAAGCATTCATAATAACATGAGCTTAGCGGAGGAGATTGAAGGTGAAATGATTTTACCACCGACTTGTCTGTACCAGAGAGATGGCAAAGAAACATATAATGTGCAGACAGCTGTATATACGCATTTGTACTTTAATTACTTCATGTATGAAAAGAAAATCAATGAAGTAACGAATGAATTGCTGAAGGTTGCACGTCAAGCATGTCAAGAGGTTGAAAACAGACTTAATCAAGCGTATGAAGATTTTTGCAGAAGAGCTCAATTGCCTAACCGCACCCTATCATTTGAGATAGAAGTTGTCACGCTACATCAATACCTTTTAGACTTACAGACACAAGGCATCGATCCGCGCCCCCATATCGAGAAAACCCTAATTAAATATGAGCTGTTAGAAGCTCGAATGAAAGCTTTTAAGTTAGTAGAAGTACTTCAAGCTTTGGATACTTCTCATAAGCCGCGAGTTATTTTGTTTTATGCACCACCTTATTTACCGCATAATCACGTCGATATAAGTACTGAAAAGGGAAATGAGGTTTTGAACGCGATACATGCTTGTGTAGAAAAGTTCACATCTGAAACGAATGAGCAATTCGAAGTGCGAAAGTTTTTCCCTTATCTATCTGATGGAAGTTTTTTGTCATTTTCAGAAACAAACGAAGAAATACATTCGTTCACGAGGAACTTTCCAGGTTGGGAATTTAATCAGACCATTCCGTTTCAAGAAATTAAAGAGTTGGACCTTCCGTCTATCAACCTTGGCGTATACGGAAAAGATGGTCATAAATGGACGGAAAGAGTCTATAAGCCTTATTCATTTAAGATTTTACCTCAATTTATCCAACAGGTGACAACGGAGCTGTTGAAAGCGAAATAAGGCAGAAGCCTTATTTCGTAATGTTCAAACGGCGCATTCGATATTGTAAGCTCTGCCTGCTCATTCCTAGTGCCTTAGCTGTCTGAGAAATGTTGTCATCATGTTGCTCTAGTGCTTCTTTAATACAGTGAGCTTCAAACTGCAAAAGCTGACTTTTTAAGGGGACATAAGCTTGATCTTCGTTCCGGACATGGCTTATCACTCTGGTATTAACAGGCGGAAGGAAGCGATTTTGATACTGGAATGGTAAGTGATGGTAGTGGATTTCCTCTTCACCAATCATCAAGTTCATCGCACCTTCAATAACGTGTTCTAACTCTCTAACGTTACCAGGCCATTCGTAATGTAAAAAAGATGACATGACTCGCTCATCAATTCCCATTACCTCCATTTGAAAGCGATCGTTGTACTTTTGAATAAATGTTTTAACGAGCGCTGGTATATCTTCTTTACGCTCTCTTAGAGGTGGAATCTGTATCGTGACAACCCCTAAGCGATAGTATAAGTCTTTTCGTAATCGATGTTCGTTAATAGCATTAATAGGGTCTTCGTTCATATTAGCGATAATACGAACATCTATCGTTCTTTCTTTCGTGTCGCCAATGCGACGAATCGTTTTTTCCTGCAAAACACGAAGCAGCTTCGCTTGAAGATTTGTAGGAAGCGAATTTATTTCATCTAATAGTAAAGTTCCTCCATTAGCTTGTTCAAAAAGTCCAGGCTGGTCTGCTGCGCCTGTAAAAGCACCTCGAACTGTTCCAAAAAGGAGGCTTTCCATTAAAGTATCTGGAATTGCAGCACAGTTTTGTGAAATAAACGGTTTAGCCGATCGACTGCTTCCATTATGTATGCTTTGAGCAAACAATTCTTTTCCCGTGCCTGTGTCACCTACAATTAAAACGGATGAAGGAGTGCGCGTGGCTCGTTTCGCGACATTTACTACATCTTGCATAGCTGTACTGCTACCGATAATCTGCTCAAATGTTATCATTTTTGGCTCTCGATGTCGGTTGTTCTCACGGATAAGCTTCTCAAGCTGAGTTACATCTTTCGCAATTTCAACTGCGCCTTTAATTTTCCCATTATCAATGATTGGAAATGTGTTATTGATGGTCGTAATTTCTTTTCCTTTATTGTTGAAATACGTTTGTTTTACGTTAATAGTTGATTTACCCTCACGTAGAGCTTTGACAAGCGTACTCTCTTGATTATCTTGAAACATGAAAACATCCAGCACGTTCTTGTGAAGCACATCGTGCTTTTCCATGGATTCCATTTGCATCATTTGTTCATTATAAATAATGGTTGTACCATGTTCATCAATTGCATGAATACCAGCATCAACCTCATTAATAATTTTTTCGAAGATGGACTGAACCAGCGGTGTAGAATAGTTAGACTTTGTCATTTCCTCAATCCCCTTTAAAGCAGCATCGTATCATCTATTATTTAAGCAGATATGTCTTTTATATGCAAAAAGAAGAAGCTGTAGAGAAGTCTACAGCTTCAATAACAAATTATCCATTTACAATGGTTCCACCGTTTATATGGATAACTTGTCCAGATATATAAGATGAATCGCTGCTTGCTAAAAATACATAAGCAGGTCCAAGCTCAGAAGGCTGACCAGCACGCTGCATCGGCGTGTCTGCTCCAAATGAAGCTACTTGCTGTTCATCAAATGTTGAAGGGATAAGAGGTGTCCAAATAGGTCCAGGAGCAACGCCATTTACTCGAATCCCTTTTGCTGCTAATGATGCTGACAAAGAGCGAGTGAATGATACAATGGCTCCTTTTGTTGATGAGTAATCAATAAGCTGATCGTGACCATGATAAGCAGTCACAGACGTTGTATTAATAATAGAACTTCCTTTTTTTAAGTGAGGCATCGCTGCTTTTGTAAAATAAAAGAATGAGAAAATATTTGTTTGAAACGTTCGCTGTAGCTGTTCTGCACTAATCTGTGTAATATCTTTTTGAGGATGCTGCTCAGCTGCGTTATTTACCAAGATATCAAGTTGTCCAAACTTCTGAACGGCTTCATGAACCACTTTTTCACAAAACAGCTCTTCACCGATATCTCCAGAAAGAGCTAAGCACGACACCCCACATTCTTCAATGGTCTTTTTCGTTTCACCTGCATCGTCATGCTCATCTAAATACGTAAGAACAATATTGGCACCCTCCTTTGCGAAATGGTATGCAACCGAACGTCCAATACCGCTGTCACCTCCTGTAATAATCGCTACTTTTCCAGAAAGTTTTCCACTGGCTTTATAGTCTGTGGAAATAGAAGTTGGTTTTGGATTCATTTCTGATTCAATGCCAGGTTGTGTTTGCTGATGCTGTGGGGGAAAGGTTTGTTTTTGCTGTTGTTGACTCATTTGCTCATACACTCCTTTAAAAGTAATTGATGATATTGAACGTAAATAGTATGCGTGGTGCTAGAATAAGTATGCGTAAAGGAAAAAAAGACCAATAGCATAGCTACTGGTCTTTACCCTTAATGATAATGAATAAACTTAGCGATAATTAATAAACTGCACGTCAATTGATAAATCTGCTTCTCTAATTGCGGCAATGACTTGTTGTAGATCATCGCGGCTTTTAGCGCTTACACGCAGCTGATCATCTTGAATCTGGCTCTTTACTTTTAATCCGCTTTTTTTGATTAGAGCAGTAATCTTTTTAGCATTTTCTTTATCGATACCTTGAATCAGCTTACCGCGCTGGCGGACTGTACCACCTGAAGCGTTCTCAACTTTACCATATTCAATATTCTTTGTTGGTACACCGCGCTTAATTAATTTTGAAACCATAACATCCTTCAGTTGTTCCAGCTTAAACTCATCATCTGAAACTAATACGAGCTCTTCCTTATCAACAGAAATGTCGCTTTTGCTTCCTTTAAAATCATAGCGGTTTCGAATTTCTTTTAAAGCCATTGTGATTCCATTTGTTACTTCTTGTAAGTCAACCTGTGATACTACGTCAAATGAGCTATCTTTTGCCATAGAATCCTCCTTGTTTTTTTCTTTAATTATAAATAAAACGAAAAGGGGATACAACTGATATTGAACAAGCATCTTGAAATTGATACAATACAATTTTGAACGTTTGTTTTCGTAGTGTAGAATCAATGATGAGAGTACAATTCGATTATAAAAGGAATAAATGAACTTCACATAAAGGATGGATAAAAAATGAGTAGAGTAGAACCAGGCCAAAGAGCATATTTGACTGTAAGCCGTGAAACGCCGATGGGATATATGCTTGATAGCGAAGATGGAGAGATTCTTCTTCATAAAAATGAAACAACGCAAGAGTTAGCAGAACAAGAAGAAGTAGAAGTGTTTGTATACTTAGATAACCAAAGTCGACTAACAGCTACGATGCATATGCCAGTTGTTGAAGAGGGAACGTATGCGTGGGTTGAAGTAGTTGACGTAAATGATGATTTAGGTGTATTTGTGGATATCGGTATGAGCAAAGACATGCTTATCGGTTCAACGGACCTTCCAGCTCTAGAGAGCCTGTGGCCTGATGTAGGCAACAAGCTTTATTGTACGATGAAAATATCAAAGCGTGGAAAAATTTATGGCAAAGTTGCCACAGATGACGTTATGAAAGCAATGGCTAAGCCAGCTCCAAGTCATCTGTTTAATCGCGAAGTCACGGGTCGTATCTATCGCGTGCTACGAGTAGGGTCTTTTATTATGACAGAAGAAGGTTATGTTGGATTTATTCACGAATCAGAACGTAAGGAAGAGCCGAAGATTGGAGCGCTTGTAACGGGACGTGTTGTGAATGTAAAAGAAGACGGTACATTGAATGTTTCGTTACTACCCCGAAAACAAGAAAGTATGGATGAAGATGCGCAGGTGTTATACGATTACATGGAAAGTCGCGGAGGCGTTATGCCATTTTGGGATAAAAGTTACCCAGAAGATATTCGTACACGTTTTAATATGAGTAAAGCAGCGTTTAAGCGCGCCTTAGGAAAGCTAATGAAAGAAGACAAGGTGTATCAAGAAGAAGGCTGGACATACTTTAAAAAAGATAAATAAAGACGAAACAAAACCGCTTGGAACCATCCAAGCGGTTTTGTCATGAATTTATAGGTGATCTGTCTTTTTAGAAAATGAATGTTTTCCTGCTTGTCGATTTCTTTGTTCATGTAGATTCTTTTGTTCTTGCTTTGCTTGATTATCTTTTGCTTTTTTATCATTATCACTTGTATGAGGCATTCTAACACACACTCCTTTTTAGAACATATCGTTAGATTACCCTGAACTATAAGCATTATTCGATAATGTCGTTTAAAAAGAAAAGTGCAATCGTCCCAGGTCCAGCGTGAGAACCAACAGCTGCTCCAATCATGTTAATTAAAAACGATTTGGAGCCAAATCGCTCTTCAATTAGTACTTTTAACTGCTTAGCTGTTTCTTCATCATCACCGTGGCTAATTGCGATTGTTTGGTCCCTTAGATTTTTTGCACCGCGTTCTTCCATGATATCGACCATACGCTTTAACACTTTCTTGCGTCCTCTTAATTTTTCAATTGGAACGAGCTTACCATCTTCAACATGTAATAAAGGTTTGATATTTAGCAATCCTCCAACAAATGCAGAAGCTTTGCTTACGCGTCCACCTTGTGCAAGAAAATCAAGGTCGTCTACCGTGAAGATATGCTCCATGCTAGTCGCATATTGTTTTGTCTTTGCTACAAGTTCTTTAAAGCTGAGGCCAGTTGCCAGCTGTTGAACGGCATAGTGTACAACAAGACCCTGCCCAAGAGAAGCGCATTTTGTATCAATAATTTCTAGCTCGAAGTTAGGGTACGTTTCTAATAGTTCATTTTTAACCATCACAGCCGTTTGATAAGTTCCTGAGAGTTCAGAAGAAAATGCAATATAAACACATTGCTCGTCTAATTTGGCCAACTCTTCAAATGTTTCATATAAAGTAGTTGGAGCAGCTTGAGATGTTTTCGGCATTGCTCCTTCTCGAATGGCTTTGTATACTTCTGCAGGGTTGATTGTTTCTAAATCTAAATATTCTGTATCGCGTAAATGAACACGAAGAGGGAGTAACGAAACGTTATTTTCTTCGAAAAAAGAACGTGGTAAGTCACTAGCACTGTCTGTTAAAATTTTTATTGACATAAATGTCACCTTCCTACTACATTTATCTAAGCGTTTACTTTTTTACAGTTTGACGGAAAGAAAATAAATACAATAATAATACTAGTGTATAAGTACTGAGGAAAAAATACAATTTATGAATAATTTTTTTATAAAGTAAAAATGTTCATACTATAAAAAAAGAATGAGCAAATACTACATGTATATATAGTTTGGAGGTCTGAAACAATTGAACAAGTGGCTGGAAGTCAAAAAAATTATTGTTGTTACAGTTGGTGCTTTATTAAACGCAGTTGCTTTAAACTTATTTCTAATTCCAGCGAATGTTTATTCCAGTGGATTTACAGGAGTTGCCCAATTAATTTCAAGTGTTGTAACTGACTATACGCCATTTACAATTTCTACAGGTATTCTGCTGCTTTTATTAAACATTCCCGTAACGATTTTAGGTTGGAAAAAGGTAGGTAAGACATTTACGATTTATAGCTTCTATAGCGTCTTAGCTACAACGGTGTTTTTAGAGTTTGTACCGATTGAAGCTTTATCTCAAGACATCATTTTAAACGCGGTATTTGGAGGAGTCATTTTAGCTGTAGGAGTAGGAATTACGCTGAAGTTTGGTGCTTCAACGGGAGGGTTAGACATCATTGCTATGGTGTTATCACGTATGAAGGATAAGCCAATTGGTGGTTATTTATTTACGTTAAATGCTGTCATTATTGCAGCTGCAGGTTTGTTATATGGTGCGGAAAAATCATTATATACGTTGGTTGCTTTATATACGACGACAAGGGTCATCGATGTTATTCATACGCGCCACGTGAAAGTGACAGCTATGATTGTGACCAAAAAAGGCGAGGAGCTTAGAAAAGCCATTCATTCCAAATTAGTACGAGGTATCACTGCTGTTCCTGCAAAAGGTGGTTTTACAAATGAAGAGAAGGAAATGCTAATGATTGTTTTGACAAGGTATGAGCTGTTTGATTTAGAAAAAACCATTAAAGAGGTTGATCCTCATGCATTCACAAACATTGTACAAACGACAGGCATATTTGGGTTATTTCGCAAAGACGAATAAAAGATAAAAGCACGCTATGATATGTAGCGTGCTTTTGTCTTTGTTAATTCTTTTTCTCTAAATCTTCAGCAAGCTCATGTAGCTGTGCTTGTTCAGATGGAGAGGCATTGTTTTCAATATGAGATAACATATCTTCCGCAATTTCCATCTGACCTGCTGGTGTGTGTGATGAAGCAGCTTGCTTTGTGTTATATGTTTGATTTAAAGAATTTTCAAAATGCTGGATTTGCTCTTGTTCTTGAGGTGAAGCATCAGTCATTACGGCTTTTAACATTTCGCTTGAAATATCAAGTTCGCCGTTATGGCTTTTATGATTTTCATGATTTGACTGACCTTCTCCTTTATGATTCTCAGAGCGATTTGAAACAACATTTTGGATTGTTTCTTTTACTTGTTGAAAAAACGAATGTTTCATACGTTACTGACCTCCATGAGGAGCTTGACTTTGCTGGGCTTGAAACGCTTCAGCCTCCGCCATTGTCATATGATAAGGAATACGTTCATCATGCTTTTGTACTGAATCTGCACCTTGTTTGACAAAACGCTTTGATCGATTGCTTCTACCCATCATATCTTCCTCCTCTAAAATAAAGAAAATCGACACTTAACTAAGCGTCGATTATAGTGTGTGCAGCTTTAATGAAAAGATAGCGTAAAAAAATTACCTGTGCTTTCAAAAAATAGTTAAGTTATAAATTTAAGGTCTTTTCCAAATAATAAGCAATACCATTATCTTCATTTGAATACGTGACTTCACGAGCAATATCTTTTAGTTCCTGAATTCCATTGCCCATTGCAATCCCATGACCAGCAAATTTAATCATTTCAAGGTCGTTGTCTTCATCACCAAAGGCAATAATATTTTCTTGGGAGATTCCGTAATAATTTGCGACGCGTTCAAGCCCAACAGCTTTATTTAATCCTTTTTTGACAACCTCAATAACGTGCCAAGGAGCGCCCCAGCGGCGATGTTCAATCACTTCAGCATGTACATCAGATAGGTGAGACCTAATGTCAGCTACGTGTTCTTCATCCGCATGGATAAGTAGAGAAGTTGGGTTGTGATGAAGTCGTTGACGCAAATCTCCTGTTTCCAAGCGTGGATTTCCTAAGCTTAGAACATCCATCAGCTTTCGATCTTCAAAGTGTAGGTACACATCATCTTTTACTTCAGCCAAAATGTTGTTAATGCGGAAGTTGCTCATTGCTTCGACAATATCATCAACGGTTTGTTTATGAAGCGGCTCATGATACACTCCCCAATTTTTTTCACGTGGATGATGAACCAATGCTCCGTTAAAATTAACGATAGGGGTCGTGAGTTCCATTTCCGCATAATACATCGCGCTTGAACGATAAGGTCTTCCAGTAGCAATCATGACGATATGTCCAAGTTCTTTCGCTCGTTCAAGCGTCCGTTTTGTTTTAGGTAGAATGGTTTTATTATCAGCTAATAACGTGCCGTCTAAATCTAAAGCGATTAAATGTTTTTCTGTATTCATAGGATCTCCTTTACATATCTTAATAAGTAATCGAACTTAATTAGTTGGTTTTATATATATTAAAAATCAGCGTAATTCATTCGCTTATTTTCTATCTTACATAAGTTTGTGAAAAGAACAAAGCACAACGTTTGACAGATAGAAACGAGATTGTTACGGTAAAACAATCGAAAAAGAATCTCATAATATGAAAGGAGATTGCGACATGGATGAACAATTAAAAGAAAAGATTATGGAATCACTTGAAGAGGTAGTTGATCCTGAACTAGGCGTTGATATTGTAAACTTAGGCCTTGTTTATGATGTAATGATGGAAGAAAATCAAACAGTTGTTGTGACGATGACGCTAACATCCATTGGTTGCCCATTAGCAGGAGCAATTACAGAAGATGTGAAGAAAAACGTAATTGGACTCGATGGCGTTGAAAATGTCGAGGTGAATATTACCTTTAACCCTCCGTGGGAAAAGGAGAGAATGTCACGCTATGCGAAAATTGCACTAGGCATTCAGTGAAAAAAAGTACTTCAGCTTAAAAGTTGGAGTACTTTTTTTGAGTGTTTTTTAATAAAAATAAATTTATATGTATATTTAAAACAAATTAACAAACTTCAAAAAAGATAAACTTTTTTTAAATATTCGTTTGATTTTATTTTTATACAGTATTATAATGAGAAATAATTCAAATAGTTACGTAGAAAAAGGAGTAGTATTATGACACAGATTAACGTCGGTATTGTTGGAGCAACAGGTTATGGTGGCGCTGAACTAATTCGGTTGTTAGACGGTCATCCATATTTAAATATTCATTCAGTGTATTCATCTTCACAGAATGATTTGCCAATATCTGAAGTGTACCCTCACTTATCACATTTTGCATATAAATTAAAAGAAATTAACCCTAAAGAAATGGCGGAAGAGCTTGAAATGGTTTTTACAGCAACCCCTTCAGGTGTATCGAGTAAGCTAGTTCCTACATTAATTAACGAAGGATTAAAAGTAATAGATCTCTCGGGAGACTTTCGATTAAAAGATGAAGAGCTATATGAAAAATGGTATAAAAAGCCTTCTGCTAGTTTGGAAGACTTAGAGAAGGCCGTTTATGGTTTGTCAGAATGGTTTGCAGATGAAGTATCATCCGCTGATTTCATTTCAAATCCGGGGTGTTATCCAACGGCGACGTTATTGGGGCTAGCACCGCTTGCTCAAGAAAAAATAGTGGTTTCTAATTCCATTATCGTTGATGCAAAGTCCGGTATTTCAGGAGCAGGTCGCGGATTATCTCAACTGGCACATTATGCTGAAATCAATGAAAATATGAAAATTTATAAAGTTAACAAGCATCAGCATATTCCTGAAATTGAATCAGTTTTATCACGATGGGATTCTGAAATTGGTAACGTAATGTTTAATACGCACCTTGTTCCGATGACGCGGGGGATTATGGCCACGATGTATGCAGAGTTAAAGGAAGAGAAGTCGATAGAAGAACTTCATGAGTTGTATGTGCAAGCGTATGAAGCAAAGCCTTTTGTTCGAGTGAGAAAGCTAGGAGAATTTCCGTCAACAAAAGAAGTGAGCGGATCAAACTATTGTGATATAGGCCTTGATTATGATGAGCGCACGAAAAGGATCACAATCGTCTCAGTGATTGATAATTTGATGAAGGGTGCAGCAGGGCAAGCGGTACATAATGCAAATATCATGCTGGGCTTTGAAGAGAACTTGGGTATTAACGGATTACCTGTCTATCCATGATGAGCAGCGTAGGAGGGAATAATGTGATTACAGCAAAAAAGAGTTTGGTAGATATTAAAAAAATCGAGAATGGTACGATTGTTAGTCCAAAAGGATTTTCCGCTGCGGGAATTCATGCCGGACTTCGATATGAGAAAAAAGATATTGGCGTCATTATGAGCGATGTGCCTGCTAACTGTGCGGCGGTTTATACGCTAAATACGTTTCAAGCAGCACCTTTATATGTGACAAAAGATAGCATCAGCCAAGAACAAAAGCTACAAGCTGTTGTTGTGAACAGCGCTTGTGCGAATGCTTGTACAGGTGAACAAGGGTTAAAAGACGCATACGAAATGCGGGATACAAGCGCCGAACAGTTTCAAATACCTGCTCATTATGTAGCCGTCGCTTCTACAGGTGTGATTGGTGAACTATTAAATATGAAGAAGATTAATGCAGGAATCAAGCAGCTTCAACCAGCAAATACAAAGGAAGGAGCAGAAGCTTTCCAAACGGCGATTTTAACAACTGACACAGTAATGAAAACTGCTTGCTACGAAGTGGTTGTCGATGGAAAAACCGTTACGATTGGTGGAGCGGCGAAAGGATCAGGGATGATTCATCCGAATATGGCAACTATGCTTGGATTTGTCACGACAGATGCCAATATTGAATCAATAGTTTTACAAGATGCCCTTCGATCTATTACGAATAAAAGCTTTAATCAGATTACGGTTGATGGAGATACATCCACAAATGATATGGTGTTAGTCCTTGCAAATGGAAAAGCTGAAAACGAAATGCTAACGGTAAATCACTCTGATTGGAACGCATTTTATGAGGCACTTCGACTTGTGTGTGAGGATCTTGCCAAGCAAATTGCTCGCGATGGAGAAGGTGCAACAAAGCTTATTGAAGTAAATGTTGAAGGTGCTGCTACAAATGAAGATGCCAATACAATTGCGAAGCAAATTGTTGGATCAAGCCTTGTTAAAACAGCTGTGTACGGAGCGGATGCAAACTGGGGAAGAATTATTTGCGCAGTTGGCTACAGCGGGGTCAAAATTAATCCAAATGATATAACGGTGGCGTTAGGTGACATCGTGATGTTGCAAAATAGTCAGCCTCAAGCTTTCGATGAAGAAGCGGCTAAGAACTATTTACAGCAGGAACATGTAGCTTTGAATGTATTTCTTAATGAAGGAACAGCTAAAGGAAAAGCATGGGGTTGTGATTTAACTTATGATTACGTGAAAATTAATGCAAGTTACCGAACGTAAGGAGAGAAGACGATGTCGGATGCAAAAACAATTGTTATAAAGTGTGGAGGAAGCATCATTAATCAGTTAACAAATTCATTTTTTAGAGACTTAAAGAAGCTGATTGAGAGTGGCCATAACATTGTATTAGTACATGGTGGGGGGCCAGATATTGCGAATATGTTAGCAAAGCTTGATATTAAAGCAGAATTCGTAGATGGCTTACGACGAACATCTAAAGAAGCTTTAGATGTGGTGACAATGGTGCTATCAGGAAAGGTTAACAAACAGCTTGTGCGTGATATTCAAATTCAAGGTCTTCAAGCAATTGGTTTGTCAGGGTGTGATGCTCAGCTTTTAGAAGCTGAAGCTATTGATTTTGAAAAATTAGGTTATGTTGGGGAAGTGGTTTCTGTCAATGAAAACCTTTTAAAGCAGCTGATAGAAAAAAGCTACATCCCTGTTATTTCATCGATTGGTGTAAATAGTCAAGGTGAGATGTTTAATATTAATGCTGATGTAGCAGCAGGTTCAATTGCTAAGGCACTCGGAGCACAGAAGCTTATGTTTGTAACAGATGTGCAAGGAGTTTTAAAAGACCAGCAGTTGTTAACAGAGTTGACGGTAGAAGAAGTGAGCCAGCTAATCGAAGAGAAAACCATTTATGGAGGGATGATTCCTAAGGTTATGTCAGCAGTCAAAGCATTGTCTCCAACGCTACACGAGGTCAATATCATCAGTGGTATTAACGGCTTTTTAGATCAAAGTGGAAACTTAGTTGGAACTGCAATTAAACATATTATTAAAGGTGGAGAGGATAAAGATGAGCTCGTTATTTCCAACGTATCAACGTCTTGATATACATGTAAAAGAAGCGAATGGAACGTATTTAACGGATGAAAATAACCAAACATATTTAGATTTCATTTCAGGAATTGCTGTATGTAACGTAGGGCATCGTCACCCTGAAGTTCAAAAAGCAGTAGAAGAACAGTTAAATAAAGTGTGGCATGTGTCTAATTTATTTCACCAATCCATCCAAGAAGAAGTAGCCAACTTACTTGTTGCTAATTCAAGCGGAGACGCAGTGTTCTTTTGCAATAGTGGAGCAGAAGCTAACGAAGCGGCTATTAAACTAGCAAGAAAGCATACCAAAAAGCATAAAATTATTACGTTTACGAAATCGTTCCATGGCCGTACGTTTGCAACGATGACGGCAACTGGGCAAGCAAAGATTCATGAAGGGTTTGGACCACTCGTTAATGAATTTGTTTATCTTCCTTATAATGATGTAGAAAGCGTAGAGGCAGAAATGGATGATACGGTAGCTGCAATTATGACTGAGGTTGTTCAAGGTGAAGGCGGAGTAGTGCCAGGAACAGAAAGTTTTTTAACAACTATTCAAAAGCTATGTCAGGAATACGGTGCGCTGTTTATTGTCGATGAAGTACAAACAGGAATTGGCCGAACAGGTAAACCATTTGCTTATCAGCACTTTAATTTATCGCCTGATATTATCACAGCTGCGAAAGGCTTAGGAAGCGGAATGCCTATTGGTGCAATGATTGGGAAAGGTCTTTTAAAGGAATCATTCGGACCTGGAACCCATGGTACGACATTTGGGGGGAATCCAATTGCCTTAGCATCGGCTAAAGCAACGCTGCAAATTATTTTTAATCAACAATTCTTAGAAGAAGTAAATGCCAAGTCAGCCACTTTCAAAAAACAGCTAACCGTCATGTTAGAAAGCTATTCAATTGTGAAAGAAGTTCGTGCAAAAGGTTTTATGATTGGTATTGAGTGCGGGAAATATCAAGCCCAGTTAATCACTGCTATGCGTGAAAAAGGACTGTTAGTGTTAGGTGCAGGTCCTCACGTAATACGTTTACTACCACCATTAACAGTTAGCAGTGAAGAGTTATCAGAAGCACTGACTGTTATTGAGCAAGTATTTCAAGAGCTTAAGATAACGATATAAACAGTTATTTTTTTGAAAGTGATGTATAAAAATTCTTTAAAATAAATAATTATTCGAAGAGGGATGCAAAATGAATGGATATTTACATTTAGCAAACGGAGATTCATTTGAAGGTAGTATTGAAAATACTGCCTCTCACCAAGCAAGCGGAGAAATTGTCTTTTTTACAGGAATGACAGGCTATCAAGAAGTTGTGACGGATCCTTCTTATAAAGACCAAATTATTGTTTTTACCTATCCATTGATTGGAAATTATGGGATTAATGAGAAAGACTTTGAAAGTAAAAAGCCTCATGTAGCAGGCGTTGTCGTATACGAATGTTCCGATGAAGGATTCCATTATGAAGCGATGTATAGCTTTAAGCAATATTTAAAAAAGTGGAATATTCCTCTTATCACACATGTGGATACGAGAGCGGTCGTTAAACGAATTCGAAAAGAGGGAACAATGCAAGCAGCCTTTTCCGCTTCTGCTCAAGGTAACGTAGTAACGGACTCTGAACCATACGTGGTTAAGCAAGTATCAACGAAAGAGGTTGTATCACACGCTGGAGATAAACAACATATTGTACTAATGGATTTTGGTTATAAAAAATCAATTTTACAAGAGCTATTAAATCGCAACTGCCAAGTGACGGTGGTTCCTTACTCGACTTCACTTGAAGAAATTAAAGCGTTAAAGCCAGATGGGATTGTTCTATCAAACGGACCGGGAGACCCAATGCAAGTAGCAGATCAATTATCAGAAATCAAAGCAATTATCAGTAAATATCCAACGCTTGGAATTTGCTTTGGTCATCAGTTAATCGGGTTAGCATTCGGTGCAAAAACCAAGAAATTAATGTTCGGTCATCGTGGAGCAAATCAGCCGGTTATTGATTTATTTACAAATAAAGTATGTATGACATCACAAAACCATAGCTATGTGGTAGATGAAGTGACAGTCGAGCAAACGCCTCTTAAAGTACGATTTAAAAATGTTAATGATCAGTCAGTTGAAGGTCTTGTACATGAGCAACTTCCGGTGTTATCGGTACAGTATCACCCAGAAGCACATCCAGGACCAAGTGATAGCACATATATCTTTGATGAATTTATGAAGCAAGTACAGCAAGTTGGGAGCGAAAAAGTATATGCCTAAAGATAAAACACTACAAACCATTTTAGTTATTGGCTCTGGTCCAATTGTGATTGGGCAAGCAGCCGAATTTGATTATTCAGGTACACAGGCGTGTCTTTCACTGAAAGAAGAAGGATATGAAGTCATTTTAATTAACAACAATCCGGCTACAATTATGACGGATACACATATAGCTGATCGTATTTATTTTGAGCCACTTACGGTTGATTCTGTTGAAAAAGTTATTGCAAAAGAAAAGCCTGATGGCCTTTTAGCAACGCTAGGAGGACAAACGGGACTGAATTTAGCATTAGAGCTACACGAACATCAAATTTTAGAAAAATACGGCGTGAAGCTGCTAGGTACACCAATTGAATCCATTAAGCAAGGAGAAAGTCGTGAAGAGTTTCGTGCCCTCATGCAGGAATTAAATGAGCCAGTTCCTGAAAGTGAAGTTGTAACTGAAGTTGAGCAAGCGTTAACGTTTGCGAAAGAAATTGGTTTTCCGGTTATTGTTCGACCAGCTTACACTCTCGGTGGAACGGGTGGAGGAATTGCACATTCATTAGAAGAGCTTGAAAAGCTTGCCACATCAGGCCTTCGAGAAAGTGCTATTCATCAATGTTTAATTGAGAAAAGCATCGCAGGATTTAAAGAAGTAGAGTACGAAGTTATGCGTGATGTTAACGGAACGTGCATTACGATTTGTAACATGGAAAACATTGATCCAGTTGGTGTACATACAGGAGATTCTGTTGTAGTCGCACCTTCACAAACATTAACAGACGTTGAGTATCAGATGCTGCGATCATCATCAATTAAAATTATCTCGGCTCTCGGTATTATTGGTGGTTGTAATATCCAATTTGCACTTGATCCTAACAGCAAACAATATTATCTAATTGAGGTCAATCCCCGCGTCAGTCGTTCGTCTGCTTTGGCATCAAAAGCAACGGGATATCCAATCGCAAAGATTGCAGCAAAACTATCGGTCGGGTATAACCTTCATGAGCTATTAAATCCTGTTACAGGAGATACGTATGCTAGCTTTGAACCAGCGTTAGACTATGTGGTTGTGAAGTTTCCTAGATGGCCCTTTGATAAATTTTTCTATGCAGAAAGAACGCTAGGAACGCAGATGAAAGCAACTGGTGAAGTGATGGCCATTGACCGCACCTTTACAAGAAGCTTCCAAAAAGCATTATCATCTCTTGAAATTGATTTAAATGGACTAGAAGTAGAAGAACTACAGGCTTTATCTTTAGATGCTTTATTTGATAAGCTAGCAGACCAAAGCGATGAGCGTATCTTTATCATTTTAGAATTGTTGCGTCGTGATGTGACAACAGCAGAAATTCATGAAAAGACGAAAATTGACTACTTCTACTTAAATCATTTCAGTCATTTAATTGATCAAGAACAAGAATTAAAGAACGTTAATTTTGATTCAATTGATAAAGAAGCACTAAAGCATGCAAAAGAACATGGCTTTACGGATGCATATTTAGCTTCTATTTGGAATGTGTCAGAGCTGCAGGTGCGCGCTAAGCGTAAAGATTTAAAGATTTATCCAAGCTATAAAATGGTTGACACGTGCGCAGCAGAATTTGAATCATCCACTGCATATTTTTATTCTAGCTACTATGGAGAAAACGAAATTGAACCGTCTTCAAATAAAAAAGTAGCAATTATTGGATCTGGTCCGATTCGAATTGGGCAAGGTGTAGAATTTGACTACAGTTCAGTACACGGTGTGTGGGCGCTTGAAAAGGCGGGTTATGAAACCATTTTGATTAACAATAATCCGGAAACGGTTAGCACAGACTTTGAGGTAGCAGATCGTCTCTATTTCGAACCAGTTACGGTTGAAGATGTCTTAAATGTCTTAGAAGCAGAAAACGTAAATGATGTTATTGTTCAATACGGTGGACAAACGGCTATTTCATTAGTTAAAGGTCTTGAAGAGGCAGGAGTTAACTTGCTAGGTATTACGAATAGCATGATAGACGCCTTAGAAGATCGCGAGCAGTTTTATCAGCTGTTAGACGATTGTGACATTCCACATATTCCTGGTGAGATGGCAGATAGTGAGCAACAGCTGGTTACAAAGGCAAAAGAAATGGGCTTTCCACTATTAATTCGTCCTTCTTACGTTATTGGAGGGAAAGGAATGCTTACGCTTCAAAATGAACAGGAACTCATGGATTGTTTATCATCGATTAAATCATCACATTTCCCAATGCTGCTTGATGCTTACTATCCTGGGCAAGAAGCTGAAGTGGATGTCGTTTGCGACGGAAAAGACGTTTTAATTCCAACGATCGTTGAGCATGTTGAAAAAGCAGGTGTTCACTCTGGTGACAGCTATGCGCTTTTACCAGCCCAAAGTGTAACGAACGCTCATAAACAACAAATGGTTTTATATGCTCAAAAAATTGTTCAAAAGCTTAACTATAAAGGGATTATGAATATTCAATATGTAATCTATAACGATGAAGTATACGTTTTAGAGGTAAACCCTCGTGCAAGTCGTACAGTTCCTGTTGTAAGTAAAGTATGTGATGTTCCGCTTATTTCGCTATCAACGCAAGTATTGCTCGGGAAATCTTTGTCGGAAATGAGCGAACAAACAGGTTTATTGCCAGACCCAGCATACGTAACAGTAAAGTTTCCTGTCTTCTCGACAAGTAAATTATCAGGAGTAGATCCACTTGTTGGACCAGAAATGAAATCAACAGGAGAAGGAATTGCGATTGCTTCTACAATCGAGGAAGCGTCTAAGAAAGTATTTCATCAGTATGCAACGTCTAAAAAAGAAGCAGTTGAAATCTATATCGATGCAGTAGAAGTACCAGAAAAATTAAAAGTAGCGATTACTCAGGCTGGTTTGAAACTTGTAGATACGAAAGATCTACAAGCTTGGACAAAAAGCAAAGAAGCATTACTATTTGTAAGTTTTGATTCTGCAAAGAAAGATAATCGTATGCTTGCATTAAAGCACGGTCTGCTAGTATTAACAGAACTAGAAACGTTCGAACTGTTCTTACAGTCATATCATGTAAGTGAGTATAGCGTATCGTCATTACAAGAGTGGTTTCAACATAATGAAAAGGAAGTGACAATCTCATGAGTACTGTATCAGCATCTGCAAATTTAAAAGGTAAAGATTTGCTGACATTAAAAGATTTAACACCAGAAGATATTATGTTTTTACTAGAAAGTGCTATTAGCTTAAAAGAAAAGCATAAAAATGGAGAAATCGTTAAAACGCTTGAAGGAAAAACTTTAGGCATGATCTTTGAAAAGTCTTCAACAAGAACGCGAGTATCGTTTGAAGCAGGTATGCTTCAGTTAGGCGGAAATGCACTGTTTTTAAGCAGTCAAGACCTTCAAATTGGTCGTGGTGAAACTATCGGTGATACGGCTCAAGTGCTGTCTCAGTTTATCGATGCAATTATGATTCGTACGTTTGAACATTCTAAAATAGAAGAGCTGGCGGAATACGCATCTATCCCAGTAATTAATGGCTTGACGGATGATTATCATCCGTGCCAAGCACTAGCAGATTTGCTCACAATTTATGAGCATAAACAAACGTTCCGCGGCTTAAAGTTAGCTTACGTAGGTGACGGAAATAATGTAGCTCATTCGTTAATGATTGCATGTGCAAAAATGGGGATTGATTGTTCAATTGGTTGTCCTTCTGGCTATGAACCAAAGGCATTTGTAACGGAATATGCAAAAAAAGTTGCAAACGAAACTGGAGCAACCATTACTATTACAGAAGATCCTGTTGAAGCCGTTCAAAATGCTGATGCAATCTATGCAGATGTATGGACGAGTATGGGACAGGAAGAAGAAGCGAAAAAGCGTTTAGAAGTATTTGCTTCGTATCAAGTAAACGATGAACTTGTTCAACATGCCAAGTCAGATTATCTGTTTTTACACTGTTTACCTGCACATCGTGAAGAAGAAGTAACGGCGAGCATTATTGATGGGCCAAACTCTGTTGTGTTCCAGCAAGCTGGAAATCGCATGCATGTACAAAAAGCCTTGCTACAAGCAATCTTAGCTTAATGATGGTATAAAAAGGCCGTGACATAAGGGTTTTAATTGATGAAATATCCGAACTATTAAAAGTTAATTACTTTTGGTAGCTCGGATATTTTTTGGTAGAACGAAAAATTATTAACAACTAGTGGAGCACAATGGAAGGAACGTGGTTTTTTTAACCTAACTAGTCTAGAAACGTCATGATTCGTCTTTAAGGTGGAATTAGTTCGTTAGATCCAAGCCTGTTGTCTATATGTTTCTTTCATATCGGGTTTAATTTGTACATTCCAGGGGAACACCATAAACATATTAAGCAGAACGAAAGGTGAGGACATCTATGAAAGTTTTAGTAGTAGGAGCAAATGGAACAACGGGTAAACAGGTAGTGGAATTATTAGCTAACTCCAGTCAACATCAACCATATGCCATGATACGTAAAGAAGAGCAAAAGAAAGCTTTTGAACAGCAAAATGTAGATGTGATACTAGCGGATTTAGAAAAAGATGTATCAGAAGCGGTTAAAGGAATGGATGCTGTCATCTTTGCAGCGGGTTCTGGTGGT
Organism: Bacillus sp. 1780r2a1; assembly: GCA_024134725.1. Classification (NCBI taxonomy): domain Bacteria; kingdom Bacillati; phylum Bacillota; class Bacilli; order Caryophanales; family Bacillaceae; genus Bacillus; species Bacillus sp. 1780r2a1. The sequence goes on from CP099863.1 coordinate 733,988, forward strand.
CACACTGGAGATGATAAGACAATTGCTGTGGATCAAAATGGAGCGAAGAATGTCATTGATGCGGCCAAAAAAGCAGGAGTGAAGCGCTTTGTTATGTTAAGTTCAATGGGAACAGACGCGCCTGAGCAAGGCCCAGAGGGGCTTCAACTTTATCTTCGTGCTAAAGCAATTGCTGATGAATACTTAAAGCAATCAAATTTAGCGTATACAATTGTTCGCCCAGGAAGTTTATCCGATGATCAAGCCACTGGAAAAATTGATGTGAACACAGACATTGCGGACAAATCTGCAACAATTCCTCGAGCAGACGTAGCAAAAGCACTGGTAGCAAGCTTAGATGAGGAAACAACAATTGGAAAAACGTTTGAAATACTAAGCGGAAAAACAGAAATTGAACAAGCGATTCAATTTGCTCATTAAAAAAATGCGGATGGTTTTCCATCCGCATTTTTTTAAAGAAAAATAACCACTAATGCACCGACAATAAAACAATAAAAAGCAAAATATTTTAAGTTTCCTCGCGCCATAATACCCATAAACCACTTTAATGAGAAATAAGAAGCAATTAATGAAGCAAAGAAAGCTACTGTATAGGGTAATAATAGCTCAGAAAAGTTTGGATCATTTAAGATGTCGCTAATCCCTAATACTGTTACACCTAAGCTTACGGGAATGTAAAGTAAGAATGAGAAACGAAGAGCCGTTTCTTGTTTTGTTCCGCGTAGCATAGCAGCAACAATAGTTGCTCCTGAGCGACTAATTCCAGGGATAAGTGCTACAGCTTGCGCTAGTCCAATAATAATAGCGTCTTTTACAGAAAGCGCTGCGTCATTTTTTCGTCCTCGAAGGTTACGAATAATCCAAAGGGCAATACCCGTAGCAATTAAAGCAAAACCAAGTACTTTCAACGATTTTAGATTTGCTTCAATCACATCACCAAAAAGTACTCCAATAATACCGGCCGGAATTGTTCCGATGATTAAGTAAATGATAAATTGAAAATCAGATTTTGCGTCTTGATCCTTTGTTTTTAAGAACTTAAGACCATTTACAATAAGTCGAAGAATATCTTCACGATAAATAATAAGTACTGCAATCAAAGAAGCTGTATTTACTAAAATTTCGAAACTGAGGCCTTCAATATTTAAACCAAATAAATGTTGAGCAAGTACAATATGTCCGCTAGACGAGACGGGAATCGGTTCTGTAATCCCTTGGAAAAGGCCTAAAAATAAATACTTCAAAAGCAAATAAAATTGTTCCATGCGTAAATCCTTTCTACATTTTCAATAGTTAATTTAAATATTTGTTAAAGGTACATCTTTCAGTATAAAAAAACTTTGCTTCACTGTGAAGTAAAAAGAGAAATTCCTTTAAATGTAAACGCTTTTTCTAATGTTTTCCTAGTTCATATCCTGATTATGAAATGAAAAACAGGGGGCATAGTATAAGAGAAGAGCTGGATTTTTTATTAATGAAGGAGGAAGGGAAATGGGACAAAACCGTCATTTTACAGCAGGTCAAAAAGCACCAAATAACGGTGTTTATATAGAAATTGGTGAAACGGGAAGCAACGTAAATAATCCTAAAAAAGTGAAGTTGCAAGCTGGAGATCGTTTTCCAGAAACGTCGAATGATGATCGTCATTGGACATATATTAGAAAGCCTTAATATACAAGTAAAGCCATCTCCTGCAGATGGCTTTACTTGCGTACAAAAACCATTTTATAATATGAAATAAAGGTCAAGAATAGTCAAAGGTGGAGGGATTACAATGGATGTAAATAAAATGACGCAAAAGCTTCAGGAAGGAGTTATGAGTGCACAATCTGAAGCCATTAAGCGAGGTCATCAAGAAATTGATAGTCTTCACGTACTTTACTCGTTAGTTCATCAGCCAGATGGCATTGCGGTTCGTATTTTAGATCATTTACATATTGAAACAGAGCAGTTTATAAAAAGCCTTGAAGCAGAGTTAGCTAAAAAGCCATCTGTAACTGGTTCAGGTGTTGAAGCTGGTAAAGTATATATTACGTCGGCTCTACAGCAGCTGCTTGTTAAAGCTCAAGAAGAGGCAGATAACTTAAAAGACGAATATATGGCAGTAGAGCACCTGTTTTTAGCCGGGGCTAATAAAGATTCAAAAACTAGTTTGGGAAAGCTGTTTAACCAATACGGAATCACGAAGCAAAAGCTAATGGACGTTCTGCAAAAAATTCGTGGCAATCAACGTATTACGAATCAAACACCTGAAGGGACATACGAAGTCTTAAGCAAGTATGGTCGTGATTTGGTAGCAGAAGTAAGAGAAGGAAAAGTAGACCCTGTCATCGGCCGAGATCAAGAAATTCGTCGCGTCATTCGAATCCTTTCTCGTAAAACAAAGAATAATCCAGTGTTAATCGGAGAGCCTGGAGTGGGGAAAACAGCGATTGTGGAAGGGCTTGCACAGCGGATTGTGCGAAAAGATGTTCCCGAAGGATTAAAGGATAAAATGGTGTTTGCTCTAGATATGGGAGCCTTAGTAGCAGGAGCAAAATTTCGCGGTGAGTTTGAAGAGCGTCTAAAAGCTGTGTTACAAGAAGTAAAAAAGAGCAATGGACAGATTTTATTATTTATTGACGAGCTGCATACTATTGTAGGAGCTGGTCGTACAGACGGAGCCATGGATGCGGGAAATTTACTTAAGCCAATGCTTGCTCGTGGTGAACTTCACTGCATTGGAGCAACAACCCTTGATGAATACCGTCAATATATTGAAAAAGATCCAGCGCTAGAGCGCCGTTTTCAGCAAGTATTAGTTGAAGAGCCAACAGTAGAAGATACGATTTCTATTCTTCGAGGATTAAAGGAACGATTTGAAATCCATCACGGTGTAAATATTCATGACCGGGCTCTTGTTTCAGCCGCAGTTATGTCAGATCGCTACATATCTGACCGGTTTTTGCCTGATAAAGCAATTGACCTAATAGACGAAGCGTGTGCAACCATTCGAACAGAAATTGATTCTATGCCAGCGGAGCTAGACGAAGTAACAAGAAGAGTCATGCAGCTGCAGATTGAAGAAGCAGCATTAAGTAAAGAAACGGACTTTGCTAGCACACAGCGCTTAGACGCTATTCGAGAAGAAGTGGCAAACTTAACTGAAAAAGCCGATGTGATGAAGCTTCAATGGGAGAAGGAAAAGCAGTCTATTCAAGCTGTCCAAGATGTCAGAGAAAAGTTAGAGAAAGCAAAGCGAGATTTAGAAGAAGCAGAAGGACGTTATGACCTAAATAAAGCTGCAGAGCTTCGTCATGGGCATATTCCAGCCTATGAAAAAGAATTAAAACAGCTTGAGGCTGAAGCTTCGAAAAAACAAGAGTCACGCTTGCTTCGTGAAGAGGTTACAGAAGAAGAGATTGCAGAGATTGTGGGACGCTGGACAGGTATTTCAGTATCAAAGCTCGTAGAGGGAGAGCGAGAAAAACTGTTAAAAATGGAGTCCATTTTAAAAGCGCGCGTAATTGGACAGGATGAAGCTGTATCACTTGTAACTGATGCGGTGATTCGAGCGCGAGCAGGTATTCAAGATCCAAACCGGCCAATTGGTTCGTTTATCTTCTTAGGTCCAACTGGAGTTGGAAAGACGGAATTAGCTAAAACGCTTGCTGAAACGTTGTTTGACAGTGAAGATCATATCATTCGTATTGACATGTCTGAGTATATGGAAAAGCATGCGGTTTCACGCTTGATTGGTGCTCCTCCAGGCTATGTTGGGTATGAAGAAGGAGGTCAGTTAACAGAAGCCGTTCGCAGAAAGCCGTACTCTGTGGTCTTACTAGATGAAATTGAAAAAGCACATCCTGAAGTGTTTAACGTACTCCTTCAAATGCTGGATGATGGAAGAATAACTGATTCAAAAGGAAAAACAGTTGATTTTAAAAATACGATTATCATTATGACATCTAATATTGGTTCACAAACACTGCTGGAAGGTTTAACAGAAGATGGAAACATTGAGGAGGAAAGTCGGGAACAGGTACTTCAGCAGCTTCGACAGCATTTTCGTCCTGAGTTCTTAAATCGTGTAGATGACACAATTTTATTTAAGCCATTATCAGTGAGTGAAGTAAAATCAATTATTGAAAAGCTATTAAAGCAGCTTGAAAATCGTTTGCAAGAAAGACATATTACGCTGACGCTAACTGAGGGAGCAAAAAATTACATCGCAAAAGCAGGTTTTGATCCTGTCTATGGTGCGCGCCCGCTGAAACGGTTTATTCAGAAGTATGTTGAAACAAAAATTGCTAGGGAATTAATTGCTGGACATATCACCGATCACAGCGATGTAGTTATTGATAATAAAGGAGACCAGTTCGTTATTGAATAATAAAAAAGACCATTTAGTAGTTGCTAAATGGTCTTTTTTTGCTTTGGAAAAATGAAGTACATTATCGTAAATGGTAGGAATATAGTATCTGTGTTTCCGTTGAGCAAAAAACTACCTTTGTGAGCATGGATTTTTACTATTGACTATAATTGTAAGCGCTTATAGAATGAGTATAAATTATTGAATTCGCTTTCTTAGTAAAGCACTATTTAGGATCCTAAAAGAAACAATGGACAGTAAACAATTATGCATGTACTTGTTTGGTTTCAAAAGAACTTATAGAGATAAAGGAGGAAAGCAATAGTAAACTAGATAAAGGTGATGCTAACAAAATAAGCGATGTTAAAGGATAACAAGCTAATAGCAGAGCACCTAATGAAACAGTCAATAATCCGGTTCTTTTCATTTCTATAAAGAGCTGAAGAGAAAGCCAGATTAAAATGAAATAGAATGGAATCATACATACGAGCGTAAATAAGCGATAACTATGCAACACTTGCTCGTTTACAAATGAAAAAATTCCATTGAAAATTACGACCATATATAATATGAAGAAAAACAAGTCGTTAATTTGCACAAAAAGAAGACAGGCTCTTACTTTCATTACTTTGTTTAATGCTTGCTGAATCAATAGCACATAAAAAAAAGTAAGTAGCAGTATAAATAGATTCACTAAAGAGGTATAGCTATCATCTAACTGTCTGACAAAAAACAGTATGATAATATGAAAACAACTAATTGTAAGCGGTACAAAAATAGATGGTTGGCTCAAAAGTATCTCTCCTTCATCAAAAATGCACACGACAGAAAATAGAAAAGGGTGTTCATCAATGAATATAGTCACTGTGGGATCGTTTATATTCTTTACCGTTTTAGTAGCATATATTTCATATCGCTTCACTCGCGATGAAAATTTAGAAACATCAGACGGGTATTTCTTAGGTGGAAGAAGCTTAACAGGCTGGGTAATTGGAGGCTCTCTTTTATTAACGAACTTATCGACAGAGCAGCTTGTAGGCTTAAATGCTGATGGCTATTCGTTTAATATGTCTGCAATGGGCTGGGAAGTAGGGTCTTCAATCGCTCTTGTATTGGTTGCATTATTTTTACTTCCACGCTATTTAAAAGGCGGAATTACAACGATTCCGGATTTTCTAGAATCTCGATTTGATTCAGGTACTAAACAGATTGTTACCATTTTATTTTTATTTGGTTATGTACTAAATTTATTACCCCCTATTTTATATTCAGGAGCCACTGCACTGAGCAGCATTTTTAATGTACAAGGTATGTTCGGAGTAAGTTCCACAACAGCACTTTGGATTACAGTATGGACCATTGGTATTATCGGTTCAATTTATGCAATATTCGGAGGATTGAAAGCGGTTGCTGTATCAGATACAGTAAATGGAATTGGATTATTAATCGGAGGGTTAATGATTCCAGTATTAGGACTAATGGTTTTAGGCGATGGATCTCCAGTTGATGGATTTAATAAAATTATGGAAAATACACCTGAAAAGCTAAATTCAATTGGTGGAGAAAAAGATCCTGTACCATTTGGTACAATGTTTACTGGAATGCTACTCGTTAACTTGTTCTACTGGGGTACAGCACAGCATATTATGCAGCGTGCATTGGCTGCCAAAAACCTTAAAGAAGGACAAAAAGGTTTACTCATTGCGGCTTTCTTGAAGTTATTAGGACCAGCATTTTTAATTATACCTGGTATTATTGCGTTTAATATTTTTGGCCCAGGGCTTGCACCTATGGAAGCGTATCCTAAGTTGGTTAACCATGTATTACCTACGCCGCTTGTTGGATTCTTTGCAGCTGTGTTATTCGGAGCTATTTTATCATCATTTAACTCAGCGTTAAACTCGAGCGTTACGCTTTTTGTTTTAAACATTTACAAGCCTTATTTTAAGCCAAAAGCAACAGATAAAGAGCTTGTTAAAAACGGTAAGGTAGTAGGTGTATTCTTAGCTATTTTTGCAATGTGTGTTGCACCTTTAATTGCAAATGTACCAAACGGATTCTTTGAATACTTGCAAATGGTTAATGGATTCTACAATGTTCCAATCTTTACAATTGTGTTCATCGGCTATGTGACGAAAAGAGTGCCTGCACTTGCAGCCAAAGTGTCATTAGCTGTATTTATCTCAATTTATGCGGTAACGCAGCTAGTATGGGATACAGGTTTACACTATCTTCATATTTTAGCAATCCTATTCGTTTTATGCAGCGGATTAATGCTTATCATTGGAAAAATTGCTCCAAAACAAGATGTATATGTGTTAGAAGATCAAAAAGCAGTAGACTTAACTCCTTGGAAGCTTTTGTATCCGATGGGAATTGCAGCGGTTCTTGCAATGTTAGTGGTTTACGCGCTCTTTTCACCAATTGGAATTGCTTCATAAGACAAAAGAGGCTTGGACATAATTATTTCAGTCAACGAGATATCCGAACAATTGCTAGTCTGCAATCGTTCGGATATTTTTGTTTGTTGGGAAAACAAGTTAAAAACTAGTGTTTGGAGCGCGATGTAACAAAATTGTCTTTAGAGAGTACAGGATCTTACATATGGAATGAATATTTCTTGTCTTGCATATTGTCGAACGAAGTACTATCCTTTAAGATAATAAGCACAAAGCGTAATTCGATTAGAGGTTAAAGAAAGGAATCGATTGAATTTATGAAAGAACATGTTGAGCGCGTATATGATGAGGCATATGACTTTATTGATCAAGCACTTCAACAAATTAGAAGCGTTGAATGCACTGAAGAAGCAGATGATGAAATAAAAGAAAAAAGACAGCGTACAGAAATTGCTTTGCAAGCAGCACGCGATATCTTAGAGAATATGATTATTCCGGGTAAGAAGCTTACTTTTATTTATGAAAATGGATCCGTTGTTGTCGAGATACCGGAAAAATAAATAAAAACCCCCTTGTTGTCGAGAGTCCTAGACAACAAGGGGGATTTTTTTGCTTAAACGATTATTTTGGAAGAGTAAAAAGTTCATCAATTGATGAATTGCTCTTTCGATACTGTCCAGGCGTCATGCTTGTAGTTTTTCTAAATACCTTTGTAAGATAATTTGCATTTGCATAGCCTACGTTTTCTGCAATCTCTTCAATTGAGTATTTTGTTTGGTTCAAAAGTTCAGCTGCTTTTTGAATCCGCATTTTTGTTAAATATTGAATCGGAGTTAAGCCCGTTGTTTGCTTAAATAAGCGGCTAAAATGATAACGCGATAAATTTGCTGATTCCGCCATTTCATCTGGACCAATCTCTTCATGGTAATGGTTTCTAGCAAACAAGATAGAGCTAATAATGCTCTCAGGCCAGTCTTCAGTAAAAGAGTCCATATTCTTTACATATTGATAAAGCTCCATTACAAAGCGATAACACAGGCTTGATGCATAAAATGGGTCTGTGATATTTTTTTCACTTGCACGCTTATAGATTTGAGCGAGAAGTTGTATCGGTGCTGATTCAGGGTGAAATCGGATGACTGACTGGAACTTTGTTTGGATGTAATCCCAGCATTTTTTCACCTCATCACCATACAACGTTAAAAAAATAAATTCCCAATTTTCACTCTCTTTAGGTAAATAATATCTATAGTCGCCAGGCGTGCTGACAATAAAGGCTTTACCTGCATCTACCTTATATTGAGTTCCGTCAACTTCAATCATTCCATATCCAGACACTGTATATTGAAAAATATATTTTCCTACTTCTTTTCGCTGTTTCCCGCTCCAATTATAAAGAGGAGAGTATACCTCGTCCCATCCTACTGACCATAGCTGTGCAACATCACTAGTACGAGATTCAAAGAAACGATAAGCATAGGTGGCATATTCCTTTGTTTGAAATTGTGGTAGCAAATTTTCACCTTCTTTTTTAAAAAATATTGTTATTTATACTTTAACGTAATCGTTTTCATTTTGCTACATATATTTCACTTTATTTATGAAAATATTAAAAAAGGCTTTTTATAGTCTTAACTAGCTTCACATTATCGACAGATATTCACCGTTTTTATTAGCAGAAGGTGTTCATGAATGTTAGTTTGTTTCTTAGCAAGAAATTACCGTTTACAGGGATTATTTTTACCATTGAGAAAACGGGCTTAACGCTTTTAAAATAGAGTCATGAATACGTTTACAGTTTAGAGATAACGATATAAAAAAGAAACAGGTGATGTGACATGATGGGTGAATTAATTAAAAAGTTTCAGGAAATCTTTCAAACAACGGAAAACGTTCGCTGCTTCTTCGCGCCAGGACGTGTCAATTTGATTGGTGAACATACAGATTATAACGGGGGGCACGTATTTCCATGTGCTTTAAGTATTGGAACATACGCAGTTGTGTGCAAACGAACTGATCAGAAGATTCGTATGTACTCGTCCAATTTTGAGCATAAAGGTGTCATTGAATATAACCTTGATAATCTTGTATATGAAGAACAACATGATTGGGCTAATTACCCAAAAGGGGTAATCAGTACATTTATTAAAAATGGCCATCAACTAAGAAATGGATTTGACGTGTTATTCTATGGCAATATTCCAAATGGTGCTGGGCTCTCCTCTTCAGCATCTATTGAATTAGCAACAGCTGTTTTATTAAATCAATTAGAAGATTTAGATATTGATATGGTTGAAATGGTTAAGATATCACAACAAGCGGAAAATGAATTTATTGGCGTCAGCTGTGGAATCATGGATCAATTTGCAATTGGAATGGGAAAAGCAGACAAGGCAATTCTTTTAAACTGTCAAACTCTTGACTACACGTACAGTCCGCTCCAGCTAGAAAATGCAGTGTTAGTAATTGCAAACACAAACAAGCGAAGAGGATTAGCAGATTCGAAATATAATGAGCGTCGATCTGAATGTGATCAAGCATTAGCAGATTTAAAAAGCGGTTATGAACTTGAATCATTAGGAGATTTAACGAAAGCACAGTTTGAGCAGTTAAAACATTTGATTAAGAACCCGACGAATCAAAAGCGAGCAAAACATGCAGTTTATGAGAATGAACGAACAAAAGAAGCTGTGGTAAAACTGAACAACGGCGACTTGCAGGGGTTAGGTTTATTAATGAATGAATCTCACCGTTCATTGCGAGATGATTATGAAGTTACGGGGGAAGAATTGGATGCATTAGTTGAAGCAGCCTGGGCTCAAGAAGGTGTAATCGGCTCTCGAATGACAGGAGCAGGTTTTGGGGGTTGCACAATTAGCATAGTAAAAGAAGATAAGGTGAATTCATTTATTGATGAAGTAGGTGCTGTTTATACAAAAGCAACAGGTTTACAAGCAGATTTCTATGTGGTAGAAGTCGGAGAAGGCGCACGAGAATTAGCATTAGAAACGGTATAAAAGGAGGAGCAAGAATGGCTGTATTAGTATGTGGAGGCGCTGGTTATATCGGTAGCCATACAGTAGCAGAGTTATTGGATAAAGGGAAAGACGTAGTCGTTGTTGATAACCTTCAAAAAGGCCATAAAGAAGCGATTTTAGAAGGTGTACGTTTATATGTTGGAGATTTAAGAGATACCGAGTTTTTAGATGAAGTTTTTCAGGAAAATGAGATTGAATCCGTTGTACATTTTGCAGCAGATTCGCTTGTTGGAGAAAGCGTAACGGACCCTTTAACGTATTACGATAACAATGTGTACGGTGCACTTTGCTTGTTAAAGGTGATGAATAAACACGGTGTTAAGCACATTGTATTTTCATCCACGGCTGCAACCTATGGAGAAGCAAAGAATTTTCCAATTTTAGAAGATGATCCAACAGAGCCAACCAACCCTTATGGTGAAACGAAACTAGCGATTGAGAAAATGCTGAAATGGTCAGAGAAAGCATATGGACTTCGTTATGTTGTTCTTCGCTACTTTAACGTTGCAGGTGCTCATTTGGATGGGAAGCTAGGGGAAGATCATACGCCAGAAACACACTTAATACCAATTATTTTACAAGTAGCTCTTGGGAAGAGAGAGCATATCTCAATTTTCGGTGATGATTACGATACAAAAGACGGCACGTGTATTCGAGATTATATTCACGTAACAGATCTAGCTGACGCGCATGTATTAGCGCTTGAAAAGTTAGCTCGTGACAATACGAGCGGTACTTATAACTTAGGGAACGGAAATGGTTTTACGGTTAAAGAAGTAATTGATGCTGCGCGTAAAGTAACGAATCACTCCATTCCAGCTATTGTTGCACCAAGACGTGCGGGAGACCCAGCCAAACTGGTAGCGTCTTCTCAAAGAGCAATGGATGAATTAGGATGGAATCCACGCTATACATCAATGGAGCAAATGATTGAAAGTGCATGGAAATGGTTTCAAGCACATCCAGAAGGATATAAACAGCCTCAACGATAAAAGCTGTGAGATAATAGCTTATCGATAGATTACGGAACGAGAAGAAAGGAAGATTGTATGTCAGTCAACATTCATGAACAAATTCAAAGACTTATTCAATACGGATTGCAAAAAGAGCTTATAACAGTATGGGACGTTGATGTTGTTCGGAATAGGCTATTAGAGACACTGCAGCTCGATGAATATATTCCAGCAGCTGTTGATCAAGAAATCTATGAAAATCCGGTTGATATTTTAGAGAAAATGCTTGATTGGGCGGCTGAACACAATCTAATAGAAAATACCATCACTTACCGAGATTTACTGGATACGAAAATCATGGGCAGTTTTGTCCCACTTCCATCTGAGGTTAATCGTCGTTTTTATCAAACATTCCAACAAGAGGGTGCTCAGCAAGCTACGCAAAATTTTTATCAATACTCAAAAGATGTTCACTATATTCGAACAGATCGAATTGCTAAAAATGAAGGGTGGCTGACTGATACACCGTATGGCCAGTTAGAGATTACAATTAATCTGTCAAAACCAGAGAAAGACCCAAAAGCAATTGCTGCAAGCAAGACACTGAAGGAGAGCTCGTATCCAAACTGTCTGCTTTGCAAAGAGAATGCAGGCTATGCCGGACGTGTTAATCATCCAGCTAGGCAAAATCATCGCATCATCCCTGTTGAACTTGCAGAAGAACAGTGGTACCTGCAGTTTTCACCTTATGTTTATTATCATGAGCATGCCATTGTCTTTTCAGGTGAACATACGCCAATGAAGACTTCAGCGGCTACGTTTGAACGCCTGCTGTCATTTACGGATCAATTTCCGCATTACTTTTTGGGATCAAATGCAGATTTGCCAATTGTAGGAGGATCCATCTTAACTCACGATCATTTTCAAGGTGGAAATCATGAATTTCCAATGGCTAAAGCAAAAGTAGAAGCAACTTTTACAATGGAAGATTATCCAACAGTTCAAGCGGGGATTGTAAGGTGGCCGATGTCCGTTATCCGCTTGCAGAGCACGGATAAAAATGAACTAGTAGAATGCGCTAATCATGTATACAAAACATGGCAGCAGTACAGTGATGAAAGCGTTGGGATTCATGCTTTTACAGGTGATACGCCACACAATACGGTGACGCCAATTGCAAGGCGCAGAGAACAGCTATTTGAGCTAGACCTTGTGCTTCGAAATAACCGAACGAGTGGTGAGCATCCCGATGGCATTTACCATCCTCATAAAGAAGTCCACCACATCAAAAAAGAAAACATTGGACTAATTGAAGTGATGGGGCTTGCAGTATTACCGGGCCGCTTACAAGAAGAAATGCGTCTAGTCAGTGAATACTTGATTAATGGAGATTGTGCGATTCGAGATGAGCATGCGCATATTCAAAAGCATGAAGCATGGATGAAACAGCTCCGCGAAAGCTATGAGGATTTTACTAAAGAAACTGTTCAGCAAATTATTCGTAAGGAGCTTGGTACCACGTTTATGACGATTTTAGAGCATGCTGGTGTGTTCAAGCGAGACGAACAGGGGAAAGAAGCTTTTCATCAATTTACAAAACAGCTACAAAAACAAACGGCGCGTAGCGAATAACCTAGAAAACATTCTTATATTCATGTGATAAATAAACAGCTAAAGGGAGACTGAAAGATATGTATATTGGTGTTGACTATTATCCAGAACAATGGCCTAAAACAAGATGGGCAGAGGACGTACGCTTAATGAAGGAGCTAGGTATTAATGTTGTACGTATTGCTGAATTTGGTTGGCAGTTAATGGAGCCCAAAGAAGGAGTATACGACTTTTCACTATATGATGAAGCCATTGAACTATTAACAAGTAACGGAATCAAAGTAGTGCTTGGTACACCAACTGCTACTCCACCAGCTTGGATGATTCACAACTATCCAGAAATTTTACCGGTTGATGAAAATGGAGTAACGATCTCGTTTGGAGCGCGTAGACATTACACGGTTAATAGTGAAAAATACCATCAGTTTACGAAAAAAATCGTAACAAAAATGGCAGAAAAGTATGGTCAGCACCGTGATGTCATCGGTTGGCAGGTAGACAACGAATATGGTCATGAGAAGTCAGATCGTAGCTATGGAGAGCTTGACCGAGTTGCGTTTCAGCGCTGGTTACAAAAGAAGTATCAGTCGCTTGATCAATTAAACGAGAAATGGGGAACGGTATTTTGGAGTCAAACGTATACGGACTGGGCGCAAATTCCAACCCCGCGTAAAGTTTATCAAGAGCATAATCCGAGTCTTCTTTTAGATTTTGACCGATTCTGCGCAGATGCTTATACTGCTTATAATAAACTTCAAGTTGATATCTTACGTTCTATTGTTCGTAAAGATCAATTTATTACACATAACTTTGTATTTACAGACCAAGCCATTAATCAATGGGATATGTCAAAGGATTTAGATTTTGTCTCGTTTGATAATTATCCTGTCTGGGGCGGGTTAGCTGAGCCAATTAAACCAGCAGCGATTGCTCAACAGCATGATCTTTGTCGATCTGCAAAAGGTGGGAAAAACTTTTGGGTAATGGAAGAACTATCGGGAGCGCAAGGATGGAGTCGTATTGGCTACTTACCGCGTCCGGGTCATATTAAGTTGTGGACGTACCAAGCTATTTCTCGAGGCGCAGAAGCAATTGTTTATTTCCGCTGGCGCGCAGCGCAGTTTGGTACAGAAGAATTTTGTCACGGCATTTTAGATCATGATGGACTACCAAAGCGCAAGTACGAGGAAGTAAAAGAAGTTATTCAAGAACTAAAAACGTTTGGTGATGAGTGGATTAATGCTCCATATGAAGCGGAAGTAGCAGCTTACTATGATATTGAGAATGCATGGGCGTGGGGAATTCAGCCTCAAAGTGATGCATTTGCTTACAAGCAAGAGTTTCTGCGTTTCTATCGCCCGGTGCATAGTGCAAACGTATTAACGGACTTGGTTACCGCTGCAGATGACTTAGCGCGCTACAAAGTGGTTATCGTGCCGATTTACTTCTTAACAAATAGTGAGTTTACGGAAAAGCTACAGCAGTTTGTCTCAAATGGCGGAACAGCTATTTTATCATACCGTGCAGGTGTAAAAGAAGAAAATAATTTTGTCACAGGACAAACGCTTCCTGGTGCATTATCGGAGTTTACGGGTATTCAAATTCATGAATATGAATCTCTACAAACATCACAGCAAAATACGATTGTAGGTACAAAAGGTGCGATAAAAGGGCAAGCATCAACAGCAACAATTTGGTGTGATTTAATTGAACCAACAACGGCTGAAGTACTGGCAGAGTATAGAGATTGTTTCTATGAAGGTACTGCAGCTATTACAAAAAATAGCTTTGGAAAAGGAACTGTGTATTATATCGGTACAGCCGTTGAAGATGCTATGCTAGACGGATTGTATGATGATATCTTAGCTGAAGCACAAGTAGATACATTTAAAACCAATGGTGAAGTTGAAGTTGTAAAAAGAGGTCAATTCTATAGCTTCTTGAATCATTCAACAGCAGAGACAACATCAGTTGCGCTTCCGAACGGAAAATGGAAGGCAGCCGCAACCAATGAGCTTGTAAAAGGTGAATTAACGCTGAAGCCGCTTCAAGCGGTAGTGTTAATCAAAGAATAAAAAAAACCGCTAGCTTTTGCTAGCGGTTTTTTAATGATGATTTTCAACCGGTTCGTTTGGAACACCAGCTTCACCAAGTATAATAACAAGCAACGTGAATACCACGCTGATAATCGAAGCGGTTGCAAAATCAAACGCTTGACCAGACATAGAAGAAATAACGTATACAGACATGTTAATTAATAAAAATCCCCAAAATAAAGCAGCAATAACGCGCACAACTTTCACCCCATTCACAGTACAGTTTGACTTTATTTTATCATAGCGTTTACAAAGAAGAAATTGAATTTTTTATGAATAGTATTTTCTATTAAGTTTGTTTATACACAGAGCTCGTTTTTATTTTAAAAAAGTGTATACCTTATTGATAAACTCATGAATAAATAGGCATTCGAATCGGTCACATTGTGACGCTTTATCATAAGCTGTATGAAAGGAAAGTAGCTTTTTATACGGAGGATCAGTCATGATGCATCGGCGTTTTTTTAGTCTAGATACTCAATGGAATGTCGTACATGTACCAGAAAAGCCGAACGGTTTCGGTGTGTTAGTACTTGGTGATAAAGACCACTTTGTTGAAAGCTCTACAAGTCTTTGGATTCAGCACGGTGGCAGATCTCAACTGCTGCAATATTTACAAGATGAAGGCTATACTGTTTTTTATTCCAATTTATACGGACGCCATTGGGGCAGCCCGAAAGCAAACCGCTTAGCCAAACAGTTATATCACTTGATTATGAAACAAGAAATCTTAAATAAACGCATTCACATTTTGGCAGAAGGTATGGGGGCACTGCTCGCCATGCAATTAATGGAAGGCGGAGAAACGTTTATTCGATCGGTAGCTCTTTTGAATCCGTGTATTGATTTGCATACGCATGCTAGTCATGAGAAACAGAATAAATTTTTTTACAAGCAATTTACAAGAGATATGACGCTAGCCTATGATGTAGAGCGTAAACAAGTTACGAAAATGATTGCTCAGTATCCTACATGTGAACAACTAACGTCTACACTGCCTGTGAAAATTTGGACCACTGCTAATGAAGTGACTCACTATCCGCTTATTCACAGCAAGCAGTATGAGCAGCACCGCCTAAGCTTACAATCACCGATTTCATTGTCGCTTTATCTAATGGAAAAAAAATATCTGTTTGAACGTTCGCTTTTACAATTTTATAAACTAAATGAAAAAGTGTTATAAGGAGAGCTCCTATGATTATACATATCATAGGGGCTTTTTTTATGAATAAGACTGGGGGAGAAGAAATGGGGAATTGTGTAGTGATAGGAGCGAACCGTTTTTTGGGGTTCCACCTTTGTACGGCGCTGTTAGAAAATGGAGAAGAAGTGAGTGGATCTGTTCATAAAGCTCATAATTCTGAAACAAGTTTGCAAAATGAAATGGGGTTGCTGTTAGGACGGAATGCTAATTTTGAAAAGCGAACAGATCATGATGTTCTAGATATGATTACATTCGAAACAGATGCTGTATACTTTGCATACTTTGACGGTGGCGATTTTTATCATGATGATTTTTTACGAGAAGAGATGAACAATGCATATCAAACGCTGCGTGATGTAGTAAAAAAGTGCATTCAAACTCATACTAAGCTAATCTTGACATCATCTTTACGCGTATTTGGAAAAAAACAGTTAAAGGTAAGAGAAGAAACAAAACCTGAACCTGACAATAGTGAAGGGCGCCTCTTTCTCCAGTTTGAGCAGCTTATTAATAAGTATCGAGACAAGGGGTTAACGTGCATTATTGTCCGAATCCCCAGCTTGTATGGCCCGTGGCAGCCGCTTTCCATGTATTATTCACAGCTATTAAGTAACCAAAAGCCAGCGGATATAAGAGAAGGTACCGACTATATTGCGTATATTGAAGATGTTGTACCTGCCTTTTTAAAATGTAAAGAAGAAAAAACAAATGGAAATGAAGTAATTCACTTACTTGACCCCAAAATAGAAAAATGGGAGCATGGTGCACAGTTGCTGAATAAAGACTACGTGGAGGAAAATAATCGACACGAAGTTTACGAGTATAGTAAAAAAGCAAAAACACTTTTAAACTATGAAACAAAAACAACTTTAAAAGAGGGAATTCGCGCTCAAAGAAGGCATATGAGAACATTCTTTTAAAGATGTTCATGAGTGAGTAAAAGGAGAAGCTGTACTGGTTGTGCTTTTGCATAATAATCGCTAATATAAAATGTGAAACGAAAGAATAGATTTTTATTATGAAGGAGAAAGAATAATGGAACAACAAATGCAGTTTATGCAAATCGCAATGAAGTATTTACCAGAAGCAAAAGAGATTTTAGATCAAACAGGCGTAGAACTATCTATGGAGCATGTTCAACCAGTTCTAGGGCTTCTAACAAAAGTAATGAACGATGCTTATGAACTTGGTAAAGAAGACGCGTTAAAAGAACAGAATGAAAAATAACAGTCCAGAGTGGACTGTTATTTTTTGTCGAGGAAGCGATCAAGCAGTGGAGAAAGCTCCAGAAGCAGAGGAGCTAATTCATCGATTGAAACGATAATCTCATCGATTTGAGCAAGCAAGGATTCCCAGTCTACTTTTTCTTCCTCTTGCTTAGGAGAACGACCAAACATCACTTGTGAGAAAAAGTCAGGTGAGCGTCTGCGCGCCATGTTGGCTCATCCTTTCTTGGTAAGAGTAAAAACATTGCGTATAAACACTATATGTAGAAGCGATTAAATTCGACTAGGACAAACACCTATATAGACAAAAAATAAAAAATGAAGTAAAATTAGTACCAACTCATAATATTTGATTATATAAACTGTAAAAGATATAGAAACGATCATCTTAGTAGCGAGGATTGATCAAAAAGAGGCTGCTTTGTTCCATAAAGGCAGTCGTTAAGGTGTGTAGTTCCCACATCTTCTATAAAAGGAGTGAAGAGTATGAACGCTGGTGTAATTGGAATTGGACGCTATGTACCAGAAAAAATTTTAACAAACTTTGACCTTGAAAAAATGGTTGATACTTCAGATGAGTGGATTCGTACAAGAACGGGTATTCAGGAAAGACGAATCGCTGCAGACAATGAAGATACATCTGATTTAGCGTATAAAGCGGCAGTGAAGGCACTAGAAGATGCAAATATCTCAGCTGAAGATCTTGATATGATCATCGTCGCAACGGTAACACCAGACCAACCGTTTCCAACCGTTTCTTGTATGTTACAAGAAAAGCTAGGAGCGAAAAAAGCAGCAGCTTATGATGTGAGCGCAGCTTGTGCGGGCTTTATGTATGGCGTCATTACTGCAAAACAGTTCATTGAAACGAATGCTTATAAAAATGTCTTAGTGGTTGGTGTTGAAAAACTTTCAAAGATTACAGACTGGAACGATCGTAATACTGCCGTGTTATTTGGTGACGGTGCTGGCGCGGTTGTTGTTGGACCTGTATCAGAAGGTCGAGGCATTCTATCATTTGAACTAGGTTCAGATGGTACAGGTGGAAAGCACCTATATCAAAATGAACATGATCACATCATCATGAACGGCCGAGAAGTATTTAAATTTGCGGTACGTCAAATGGGTGAATCAGCTATTAATGTTCTTGATAAAGCTGGGTTATCAAAAGAAGATGTGGATTTCTTAATTCCACACCAAGCGAACATTCGTATTATGGAAGCATCAAGGCAGCGATTAGATTTACCAGAAGAAAAGATGTCAAAAACGATTCAGTACTACGGAAATACATCTGCTGCGTCAATTCCGATTTCAATTGTGCATGAGTTGGAGCAAGGTAAAATTAAAGATGATGATCTACTTGTAATGGTAGGTTTTGGCGGTGGCCTTACATGGGGGGCAATCGCAATTAGATGGGGAAGATAATTGTAGATAATTTTTTGAAGGAGATGAAGCTAACATGAGTAATAAACGTGTTGTTGTAACAGGTCTTGGAGCGGTAACGCCATTAGGAAATAACGTGGACACAACTTGGGAAAATGCAGTTGCAGGTGTATCAGGTATCGGTCCATTAACTCGCTTAAATCCAGAAGAATTTCCTGCCAAAGTAGCTGCGGAATTAAAAGATTTTAATGTTGAGGAGTTTATCGATAAAAAAGATGCACGCAAAATGGACCGCTTTACGCAGTATGCATTAGCAGCGTCTCTAATGGCAGTTAAAGATGCAGACTTAAACATCACAGATGAAATCGCACCAAACGTAGGAGTCTGGATTGGGTCTGGAATTGGTGGAATGGAAACGTTCGAAAACCAGTTTGAAACATTGCTTTCAAAAGGTCAGCGTCGCGTAAGTCCATTCTTTATTCCAATGATGATTCCGGATATGGCTACTGGTCAAGTATCGATTGCTCTAGGTGCAAAAGGCGTAAACTCTTGTACCGTGACGGCATGTGCAACTGGTACAAACTCAATCGGAGATGCGTTTAAAGTTATTCAGCGCGGAGATGCTGATGTGATGATTACGGGCGGAACAGAAGCGCCAATCACAAAGCTGTCAATCGCTGGTTTCTGTGCAAACAAAGCGCTATCCACTAATCCAGATCCAGAAAAAGCTTGTCGTCCTTTTGATAAAGACCGTGATGGCTTTATCATGGGTGAAGGTGCAGGAATTGTTGTATTGGAAGAGCTTGAACATGCGCTAGCACGCGGTGCACGCATATATGCAGAAATTGTTGGCTATGGTTCTACAGGCGACGCGCATCATATCACAGCGCCAGCTCCAGGAGGAGAAGGCGGCGTTCGCGCGATGAAAAAAGCCATCTCTGATGCAGGTCTTGAACCACAAGATATCAGCTACATCAATGCTCACGGTACAAGCACTGAGTACAACGACAAGTTTGAAACAATGGCGATTAAAGAAGTGTTTGGAGAGTATGCTAAATCAGTAGCAATCAGCTCGACAAAATCAATGACAGGTCATTTGCTAGGGGCAGCTGGTGGTGTCGAAGCAATCTTTAGCGTAAAAGCAATTGCTGATGGTATTATTCCACCAACAATCAATTATGTAACCCCTGATGAAGAGTGCGATTTAGACTATGTTCCAAATAAAGCTAGAAAGCAAGAAGTTAAGGCAGTATTAAGTAACTCTTTAGGCTTTGGCGGTCACAACGCAACAATTATCTTTAAAAAATATGAAGCTTAATTAAAAAACACAGCGGTTTAGCCGCTGTGTTTTTCTATGTCCATTCTTATAACTTTTCACCATTTGTTTGAATAACTTGCTTATACCAGTTGAATGAATCTTTTTTCAAGCGTTTCATTGAACCATTTCCGTCATTGTCACGATCGACATAAATCATACCGTAGCGCTTTTTCATTTCGCCTGTTGTAAAGGACACGATATCAATAATTCCCCAAGGTGTATATCCAAGTAAGTCCACTCCATCATACGTAACGGCTTTTTCAAGAGCTTCAATATGAGATTTTAAATAATCAATTCGCTGAGCGTCATGAATTGATCCATCTTCTTCTAGCGTATCGATAGCGCCAAAGCCATTTTCGACAATGAATAATGGGATTTGGTAGCGATCATAAAAGCGGTTTAACGTATATCTTAAGCCAGTAGGATCAATTGCCCAGCCCCAGTCACTTGACTCGATGTATGGATTTTCAACGCTGTTCGGTAATCCACCGTTCACAACGTCACCAGTATTGTCGTTTTGAACATCACTTTTTACAGTGGTAGACATATAGTAGCTAAATCCTAGATAATCAACTTTACCGTTCTTTAAAATCTCTGAATCTCCGTCTTCAAATGGAATATGATAGCCTTCTCTTTCGAATTCTTTTAAAGCATAGCTTGGATAATAACCGCGAACTTGAACATCTGGGAAGAAGTAGCGCTGTCTCATTTCTTCTTCAGCTAACATTACATCTTCTGGATTAGAAGAATAAGGGTAGATAGGAACATGTGAAACCATGGCACCAATTTGGAATTCAGGATTGATTTCTTTTCCTTTTGCCACAGCTAAAGCACTAGCTAATAGCTCATGGTGTCCAGCTTGATACATAATTTCTTTTGCGTTTTCTCCTTCTTTAACGATTACTCCTGAATTCGTCCATAAAAATAGGGGGTTATTCACGTCCATTTTGTTGTTGATTTCATTAAAAGTCATCCAATACTTCACTTTATGTTCATAACGTTTGAAGCATACTTCTGCGAATTTAGCAAAATGGTCAACTACTTTTCTGCTGCGGAATCCGCCGTATTCTCGCGCTAAATGAAGTGGCATTTCGAAATGAGATAGAGTGATAACAGGTTCAATACCGTGTTTTAGTAGTTCATCAAAAACGTTATCATAAAATGCTAATCCTTCTTCATTTGGCTCTTCTTCATCACCACAAGGGAAGATGCGACTCCATCCAATTGATGTGCGAAGGCATTTTAAGCCCATTTCAGCAAATAAAGCGATATCTTCTTTGTAACGATGGTAAAAATCAATCGCTTCATGATTTGGATAAAACTCATTTTCTTCAACTTTGTCAGTAATTCGACGCGGTACGCCATGTGCGCCCGCTGTTAAGACATCCACAACGCTCGGTCCTTTGCCTCCGGCGTTCCACCCACCTTCAAATTGATGCGCAGCTAAAGCGCCTCCCCATAAAAAGTTCTTTGGCATGTTCTTCATTGTTATTTCCTCCTTATTTCACAATGGTAAATAGGTTTGTTGTTACTGTGCTGGATTGAACATCTTCAGCAATGACTTTTTTATAAGCATGTGAATTTGTAATGATGATTGGCGTAATCGTTTTTAAGTTTGCTTGTTTAATAGATTCAAGGTCAAATTCAGCTATTAAATCGCCCTTTTTTACTTTATCTCCATCTTTAACATGTAAAGTAAACGGTTGTCCGTCTAGGGTTACAGTATCTAGACCGATATGAATCAAAAGTTCAATACCGCTGTCTGAACGAAGGCCTATAGCGTGCTTTGATGGTGCAATCATGATAACAGCACCGTCAAATGGAGCAACAAGTTTGTTATCAGAAGGTTCAATTGCTATTCCTTCACCCATGGCACCAGAGCTGAATACTTCGTCAGGAACTTGTGATAAAGGAATGACTTTTCCGGTCATTGGGCTCGTCATTTCTTCATCTTTATTCATTGTTTGACTGTCTGAAGCGGCTGCTACCTCTTGATTTTCAATAGCATTGCTGTCCGCACCGTCTGTTGCAGTATCTTCACCAAAACCAAAAATTTGAATAAGAACAATTGGCATAATAATTGCGATAGCACTTCCAATTAAAATTCCCCAAATGGAACTTGGGTAGTCTGAACTGATACCATTTACAAGTGTTAGAGGACCTGGTAAACCTGCATATGCAAAATAATATGGATTAAAAAAGCTTGCTACAACCGCTCCGGTCGCACCTGATAAGCATCCAAAAATAAATGGCTTTTTAAAGCGAAGGTTAACTCCATAAATGGCCGGCTCTGTGATACCAAAAATACCTGTAATGCCAGCAGAGACACCTACTTTTTTCACTTCCTGACTTTTTGCTTTTAAGAATACCCCAAGTACAGCACCAACCTGAGCAATAACCGCAATGGTTTGATATGCTTGGAAAGAATCTCTGCCGTATTGATCGAAGTTAGCCAGCACCATTGGCGTTACACCCCAATGGACGCCAAAAATAACGATTGCTTGCCAAAAACCTCCGATAATTGCTCCGGCTAAAGCAGGGACATTTTCTGCTAAAAAGTTGTATCCGTTTGCAATTCCATTAGCTCCCATTGTTGAAGCTGGACCAATTAACAAGATTGTTAGAGGAACCATGATGACCATGCACAGCAATGGTACAAATAATGGTCGAACGATAACGTTAATTTGCTTATTTAAGAACTTCTCAACATAAGACAAAATCCAAACTAAAAATAACGGTGGTAAAACAGAAGACGTATACACAGTTTCTGTTAAAGGTAAATTTAAAAACGTAATAGTATTCCCGTCTGCGATGCTTGCTGCCATTTCTGCCCATGTCGGACTAACGAGCGCAGCGCAACAAGCAACTGCAATATACATGTTTGTTTTAAAATGCTTGGATGCGGTAATGGCAATAAAGATTGGTAGAAAAGTGAATGGGGCCCAAGATAAAAAGCTCAATACTTGGTAAGTCCCGGTCGCGGCAAAGCTTTCCCAAGCCAAGTTAACTAAAATAAGCGTCCCTTGCAAAATACCCGCAGCAGCCAAAATATAAATAAAAGGTGCGAATACTGCGGACATAGTCGCAATAATTCGGTTTAAAATAGTTCCTTTATTCTCCTGAGATTCTTCATTTGTTTCAATATTGACTAAGCCGATAAATTCGTCATATACTTCCCCGACGTGTTGACCAATAACCACTTGAAATTGTCCGCTGTTTTCAACGACTGTAATAACGCCAGGCATTGCAGCAACCTTACGCTTAGCATCTGATTGCGATCGTTTTAATACAATTCGAAGCCGAGTTGCGCAGCGAGTCGCGCTAATGATGTTATCTTCACCACCAACTGCTTCCACAATATCTCCTGCAAGCTTACGGTAATCTCTTATTTTTCCCCCCATATAAATCTCCCTTTCGATTTAGTATACGCTTACATTATAATTGTATCGATACAATTTATCAATACATAAATAATTATATTGTATATATATAATGGGTGGAGTAATTCTTTTTTCTTTTATGATATAATTGTCGTACAATAAATTTAGAAAAAATATTTTGGGTAAGAACTTTACTAAAGCTTGTGGAAAATAGTCTAAGTTAAAGAGGAATGTTGTATGGTTAAGTATCAACAAATTGCAATTCACATTGAAAAGTATATTGAAGAGAATAAGCTTCAACAGGGAGATAAGCTGCCGGTATTAGAAGATTTAATGACAAAGTTTACCGTTAGCAAGAGCACAATTACTAAAGCATTGGATTTATTAGAGAAAAAAGGCGTTGTGTTTCAAGTTCGAGGGAGCGGTATTTTTGTAAGAAGACATAGACGAAAAGGCTATATTAGTTTGCTTTCAAATCAAGGGTTTACAAGTGAATTAGAAGGTTTTCGTTTAACATCTGAAGTCTTGGAGTTAGAAGTAAGAAAACCAACTCAAGAGGTAGCACTTAACTTAAATATTGATGTAGAGGAAGATGTTTACTATATCAAGCGAATTCGTTATATCAATGGGCAAGCGTTATGTTTGGAAGAGTCTTTTTATAATAAAAACATTGTTACATATTTGAATAAAGAGATTGTATCAGAGTCTATTTTTAACTATCTTCAAGAAGCATTGGGATTAAGGATTGGATTTTCAGATTTGTACGTGCATGTTGGGAAGCTAACAGAAGAGGTAGCTCATCATTTAAAACTTTACAAGGATGATCCCGCAATGTCTATTGAAACTGTGTTTCATTTAGCAAATGGTCAGCCTTTCGATTTTTCAAAGGTAACGTATAACTATCAGCAATCCCAGTTCTTTATTCAAGCAACTACTCATATTTTTTAAGATGAAAAGAGGCTGGTACATAAGTAATTCAGCTAATGATAAACCTAAGCGATTGAGAGTTTCTCACTTTTATTCGTTTAGGTTTTTTATTGGTTGTGAAAATGATTTTGGAAACACAGAGGAATGAAGCGAGCGGCCGTAGTGCAATGAAACAAACATGTTCTGACAACGTAAAGAAGTGAGAAAAGGGAGTCTTCGTCTGGTTGAAGATTTGTTTTGTTATATCCCAGCTTCTTTTTTATGCTTAAATATAGAGACCAAAAAAACGTCTACTACATAAGATGAAAGCGACAGTAATTTAAATTGAAGGTGATATAATGCCGATTGTCGCTACGTTAAAATGGACAAATGAAAAGGAAGTTGTGACCCGCCTTGAACGCTATTTTAAAGGTTTATCAAAAGACAAATTCTTAGATGTTTTAGTCGGATATGGGATGTGTCCACCTTCATCAACCTTCATGAGTGAATTGAAAAAAATAGGGGAAAGGCGTACTCTATGGAAAAAGATAAAGAGAAAATTTGAACTCTTGAAGCATGAGTGGGGAGGGCCAGATATACCGGTATTTTTGCTGCCCAGCAATCCTCATAATCATAAAATGCAAAGGGAATTTCATGGTAGAGCAGGAGTAGCGTTTACAGATAAAATCTTCGTACTGCTCACTACTCAAACGACTGATGAAGAAGTCCTCTCTGTTTTGACACATGAATATCATCATGCTTGTCGGTTAATGCAGATGAAAAAAAGTGATCGAACTATTACGTTGTTAGATGCTATGCTGATGGAAGGCTTAGCTGAATTGGCCGTAAACGAGTATTGTGGAAAAGCATATCTAGCGCCTTGGACAGCTTATTATACGTATGAAGAAGTAAAAAGGTTTTGGAACAAGTATGTAGAGGAATATATAAAATTAACACCTCGTGATAAAAAATACGATGATTTATTATATGGTCATAAGTGGTACCCAACAATGCTAGGGTACAATATCGGCTATCAAATGATTAACAAAATATCTCAGCAGTTTGGATATAACACAAAACAATTTTTTCAGCTTACATCAGAAGAAATTTTAAGTAAATCAACTTTTTAAAATGAAATCGATATATGTGTTTGTCAGAAGGTCTGACAAACACATTATATAATAGTAGAAACTTGAAAAAAGAAAGAAAATAACGATACAAAAAGCTTTGAAAAAATTAGAAAGAAAATAGTATGTTTTGGAATAAAACTTCCTTTGTCTGCCTATACTGAGGGGTAACAAACAGTTAGTAAGTGAGGGGTAAAAAATGCTATATCTTCATGATGTATGGGTTAATTGGTTTGAAGGCGAAGAAAATGGTTACAATGTTTGTCATTTTCATGAATGGCGAAAAGATGATTGTGTGGAGTTGCTAGATCAAGCGCCGTTGTTAAAAGTAAGTCCTTTATTATTCAGTTATATTGAAAATGATCTTTCCGAATTACCTCAACAGTTACTACAAGATGTTTATCAAAAAGCTTATATTCGGAAAAATCATGAGCGTACGCAAGTAGAGTATTGCTTTATTGTAACAGATGGAACGAATATCCTGGCAGTAGATACAATGGGGTATCAAATTCCAATTCGTAAAAGCAGGCTTATTCCAAGACAGGAACAGCTGGTGTATGAAATGATTGCTGATCAAGAAGTAATCGATTATAAATTTACAGAATCTGAATTGGTGGGCAAAGAATATCATATTTTATCGCCATCACCTGTAACAATGAGTGGGTTAACTCGAAAAGAGCGTCAGTTAAAACAGCTGTTGTTTATGGCATTAGATCAATTACATACAACGAAAAACACAGCTCAAATTCGCTATTGGTATACAGAGTGGAATCCAACGGAATACGAAGAAATTCAAATTATGTCATTTGAAGACGTCTGGTCCAAGCTCTATGAAGAAACAAAGCGAGGATGGTCATCAAAGCACAGGCAATTATGTGAGCATCTAATTAAAGGACAACCTTTCTTTGAAAAGCTTTGGGAAATTGAGCAAGAGCCAAAAGTAAATTAAAAAAGCTGTGCAGGTTTTCCTGCACAGCTTTTTTATCATGTGTTTTATCGTTTGCGTCCTAGTCCCATAGCATTGCGCATTTTACGCAACATTTTATTAGCTACGAAATTCGCTTTTTCAGCACCAGCATCTAGTATCTGGTCTAACTCTTCTGAATCAATTAGTTCATAGTAACGCTGCTGAATCGGTGCAAGTGCTTCTACAACAACTTTTGCTGTGTCCGCTTTAAAGTCACCGTATCCTTTTCCATCATACATTCTTTCGATTTCCTCAATCGATACATTTCCAAGGATTGAATAAATACTCATTAAGTTTGAAATTCCAGGCTTGTTTTCTTTGTCAAAACGTACGATGCCTTCTGAATCCGTAACAGCACTTTTAATTTTCTTTTCAATAACTTTTGGCTCATCCAGAATGGTAATGAACGCTTTTTGGTTTGGATCTGATTTACTCATTTTTTTCGTTGGTTCTTGAAGAGACATCACACGCGCTCCTACCTTCGGAATGCGCACTTCAGGAATTGTAAAGATATCATTGTATTTTTTGTTGAAGCGTTCAGCTAAGTCGCGCGTTAATTCTAAATGCTGCTTCTGGTCCTCACCAACAGGTACTAGATCTGTTTTGTATAGTAAGATATCGGCTGCCATCAAAGGTGGGTAAGTTAATAATCCTGCTGAAACAGCTTCTTTTCCAGCAGATTTATCTTTGAACTGCGTCATGCGCTCAAGCTCACCGATATAAGCAACGCATTGAAGCATCCATCCCGCTTCAGTGTGAGCTGGAACTTCTGATTGAATAAACAGCGTTGACTTTGTTGGATCGATACCAACTGCAATGTAAAGCGCAGCCAGGCTACGAATATTTTTTCGTAGAGCGAGTCTATCTTGCGGTACTGTAATGGCATGCTGGTCAACAATACAAAAATGACAGTTATAGTCATCTTGTAGCTCGACAAATTGTTTCATTGCTCCGATATAGTTTCCTAGTGTAATTGTACCGCTTGGCTGTATGCCTGAAAAAATAGTTTGCATAGCGTACTTCCTTTCTTTTTTTGAAAATAAAAAAGGTTTATGCAAGCCTAGCCGGAGCTAGGGACGCATAAACCGTGGTACCACCCTAATTAGATTACAAAGTAATCATCTTCATTTACATAACGCCAATTAGCGTTCAAGCTTTGCACTTGAAAGCTCCAAAGTCCATTCCATAGGCTTCACTGTTTGTTTACACCAACCACAAACTCTCTAAAAATGAAGGAACTATGTACTATTCTTTTTCATCGCTTTACAGTATGAAATTTTTCAGTTTGTAGTCCATTATAACGCGATTTTTAAAAAAATTAAACCGAAATCCTAAAAAAAAACATTTGCAAGTAAATCATTTTATGCTATATTTTTTGTAACATTATTGCAATATCTATTCTACAAAAAAGATTTTAGATGTCTGACAAGAAGTCATAATCCTCATAAAACCGGCTTTTGTAGGGTGTAGCAAAAAAATACCAGTAAATAATAGTATTGCAATAAATTTTTAAAATATTTATAATAGGCGTAACAAACATATTTTTTACAAAGATATTACAATATCTTAATTTTTCAGAAAATATAAAATAGAAAATGTTTTATTACAACTAAGTAGCACGTCTTTTCTTACTAAATGGCATACATATAAACGCATGTACCACCGTTTTAAGAATTAAGGCATTCTTTTTGCTACAGGGGCTTTAATGCTCTACCAGGTGAAAAACTTTCTGACTATTTTGTATTGAAAAATGATTAAAAATTATGTTTGTCAGTCATACAATTCCAATGGGGGGTAAGATTCAATGAAGAAAAGATTATCCATTCTTTTCAGCATGCTGCTGGTAATGAGTCTTTTCTTGGCTGCGTGTGGATTCGGCGGTAGCGATTCTGGTAGCAGCAAAGACAAAGAAGGTGGAAGTGGCGACGGCTCAAAAGAGCAAGCACTTCGCGTAAACATTAACACAGAACCATTCTCTTTAAATCCAGGTTTAGCAAACGATAGCGTATCTGGTAACGTATTACGTCAAACATTTGAAGGTTTAACTCGTTTAGATAAAGACGGGAAGCCTACAGAAGCAATGGCAGAGTCAATCGATGTAAGTGAGGATAAATTAACTTACACATTCAAAATCCGTGAAGATGCAAAATGGACAAACGGTGACCCTGTAACAGCACAAGATTTCGAATATGCTTGGAAATGGGTTTTAGATGCTAAGAACGAATCACAATATGCTGAAATGATGTACTACTTAAAAGGTGGAGAAGCAGCACACAAAGGTGAAGGAAGCATCGATGATGTCGGTGTTAAAGTCGTAGATGATAAAACTTTAGAGGTAACGTTAGATCACGTAACTCCATATTTCTTAGAGTTAACAGCATTCTATACGTACTTCCCTGTTAACAAAAAAGTTGCTGAAGCAAACGACAAATGGTACACAGATGCTGGTGAGAACTACGTATCAAACGGACCATTCAAAATGACTGAGTGGAAGCACAACGATGAAATCGTATTAGAAGCAAACGACACTTACTGGGATAAAGACACAGTAAAACTTGAAAAAATCAATATGTATATGATTAACGATCCAAATACTGGACTTTCAATGTTTGATAAAGGTGAACTTGATTGGGCTGGTAGTCCATTAGGTACATTACCTACTGATGCAATTCCTCAGTTAAAAGAAAAAGGTAACCTGAATATTGAAGTGAAAACGGGTACTTACATGTACAAGTTTAACACTCAAGAAAAAGCTTTAAGTAATGCAAAAGTTCGTAAGGCATTAACTTACGCAATTGATCGTAAAGCGATTGTAGAAAACGTTACAAAAGCTGAGCAAGTTCCAGCATTAGCAATGGTTCCACCACAAGCATATGGTGATGAAAAGAACGAACTATTCAAAGATGCTGATGTTAAAGAAGCGAAAAAACTTCTTGACGAAGGTTTAAAAGAACTAGGTATGTCTGAATTACCTGCAATTAAGGTTTCTTATAATACTGATGAAGGCCACCAAAAGATTGCACAAGCAATCCAAGATATGTGGAGCAAAAACTTAGGTATAAAAGTTGAACTAAATAACCAAGAGTGGAACGTATACATTGATGAGTTACAAAAAGGTAACTATCAAGTTGGACGTATGGGCTGGATTGGTGACTTCAACGATCCAATTACATTCTTAGAAATGTTCAAAGATAAAGACGGTGGAAACAACGATACGTTCTGGGAAAATGCAGAGTATAAAAAGCTAATTGATGCTTCTCGCGGTGAAACAGACGTTGAGAAACGCTTAGACATCTTAAAACAAGCAGAAAAAATCTTAATGGATGAAATGCCAGCGGCACCAATCTATTACTATACTGATTCTTGGGTTCAAGATGAAAGCTTAAAAGATGTTGTTGTACTATCTACAGGTGATATCCAGTTAAAATGGGCTCACTTTGAGTAATAACTAGTTTTCACAAGTATATGGGGGTGATTCCTTACCCCCATATACTTTTCTGTTTAAAGAGCGAAAAATGTTAAATTATGGAGGTGTTTGTCGATGCTTAAATATATTAGTAAACGTTTGTTGTACATGTTCCTATCGCTTTTCCTTATTGTTTCAGCAACGTTCTTCTTAATGAGAGCAGCACCTGGGGGACCATTCTCAGCAGAGAAAAAGCTTCCACCAGAAATTCAAGCAAACCTAAATGAATTCTACGGGTTTGATCAACCACTATATGTTCAATACTTCGACTATCTAAAATCTGTTGCAACCCTTGATTTCGGACCATCGTTTAAATACAAAGGTCAAACAGTTAATGATCTAATTAGCAACGGTTTTCCAGTTTCTTTTATGCTAGGAATGGAAGCTATTTTATTAGCGCTTGCACTTGGAGTGCTGTTAGGAGTCATTTCGGCTTTAAAACATAATAAATGGCAGGACTACACGGCGATGATTATTGCAGTGCTTGGAATATCGGTACCAAGCTTTATCATGGCAACAGCATTACAATATTTCCTGGCTATGAAATTAGGGATTTTTCCGGTTGCGCGTTGGGAATCATGGGCACATACATTTTTGCCAGCCCTCGCTTTAGCATCTACTCCAATGGCGTTCATCGCAAGGTTAACGCGTTCCAGTATGCTTGAAGTTCTGAGTAATGATTATATTCGAACAGCAAAAGCAAAAGGTTTAAGTAAATCAGTTATTACGGTGAAGCATGCAATGCGAAACGCTATGCTACCAGTTGTTTCTTACATTGGACCACTGACAGCAGGTATTTTAACAGGAAGTTTCGTTATTGAAAAAATCTTTGGTATTCCAGGCTTAGGCCTTCACTTCGTAACAAGCATTACAAACCGTGACTACACGGTTATCATGGGCGTAACGGTCTTCTATAGTATCTTATTATTAGCGTCTGTTTTAATCGTTGATATCCTATACGGATTAATTGATCCACGTATTAAGCTAAGCGGCGGAAAGAAAGGAGCGTAACGAGCGATGCAACAAATTCCAAAAAATATGTTTGAACCAGCATCAGTTGATGCAAACGAAGCAGAGAAGATTTCAAAGCCAAGTTTATCATTTTGGAAAGATGTAGGCTTGCGCTTTCGAGAAAATAAATTAGCGATGTTTGGTGTTATATTACTAGCCTTATTAGTATTCATGGCAATTTTCGGGCCGATGATGACGCCTTATGATTACAAAACAAATGACTTAATGAATACGAACCAACCACCTTCATCAGAACATTGGTTTGGAACAGATGACCTTGGTCGTGATGTGTTTACAAGAACATGGGAAGGTGCGCGTATCTCGTTATTTATCGGTTTATCTGCGGCTTTAATTGATTTATTCATCGGTGTTATTTGGGGAAGTATTTCTGGATATCGCGGTGGACGTACAGATGAAGCAATGATGCGTTTTGCAGATATTTTATACGGTGTTCCATATTTGCTTCTTGTTATTCTTTTAATGGTTGTATTAGAGCAAGGTTTAGGTACAATGATTCTTGCGATGACCATCACTGGATGGATTAACATGGCACGTATCGTTCGTGGACAAGTACTACAGTTGAAAAACCAAGAGTACGTGATGGCAGCTCAAACGCTTGGAGCAGATACAAAACGAATTTTATTTAAGCACTTAATTCCAAACTCGATGGGACCAATTTTGGTAACAATGACGTTAACAATTCCATCAGCAATTTTTACAGAAGCTTTCTTAAGTTATTTAGGACTAGGTGTTCCTGCACCTCTTGCAAGTTGGGGAACAATGGCTTCTGATGGATTACCAGCATTAGAATACTATCCATGGCGTTTATTCTTCCCAGCAACGTTTATCTGCTTAACAATCTTAGCATTTAACGTAATTGGTGACGGACTGCGCGATGCATTAGATCCAAAACTACGTAAGTAAGGAAGTGAAACCTATGTCACGTTTATTAGATGTAAAAGATTTGGAAGTTTCATTCCAAACATACGGTGGAGAAGTTAAAGCTGTGCGAGGTGTTAACTTCCACTTAAATAAAGGTGAAACGCTCGCAATTGTAGGTGAGTCGGGCTCAGGAAAAAGTGTAACATCACAAACAATTATGCGCCTTATTCCAATGCCACCAGGCCGAATTAATAAAGGTCAAATTTTATTTGACGGTGTCGATCTTGTACAGAAAACAGATAAACAGATGGAAGCAATCCGCGGGAAAGATATCGGGATGATTTTCCAAGACCCGATGACATCTTTAAACCCAACAATGAAAGTTGGTAGTCAAATCTCTGAAGTGCTTGTTAAGCATTCTAAGATGTCCAAAGCACAAGCAAAAGAGCGTGCAATTGAGCTATTAAAGCTTGTTGGTATACCGTTCCCAAACCAGCGTGTTAACCAATATCCTCATGAGTTCAGTGGTGGTATGAGGCAGCGTGTTGTAATTGCAATGGCATTGGCATCAGATCCAAAGCTATTAATTGCCGATGAGCCAACAACAGCTCTTGACGTAACAATTCAAGCTCAAATTTTAGAGTTAATGAAAGAAATTCAAAAGAAAACAAATACATCTATTATTTTCATTACGCATGACTTAGGAGTAGTGGCTAACGTTGCAGATCGCGTTGCTGTTATGTATGCTGGTCAAATCGTCGAGACGGGTACAGTGGATGAAGTATTCTATAACCCACAGCATCCTTATACATGGGGACTACTTGCATCAATGCCTAGCCTTGACAGCGATACAAAAGAAGAGCTAGCTGCGATTCCAGGGACACCACCAGATTTAACTAACCCACCAAAAGGTGATGCGTTTGCTCCGCGTAATCCATATGCGATGAAAATTGATTTTGAGCAAGAACCACCAATGTTTCAAGTATCAGATACACACTATGCGAAAACATGGTTATTACATCCAGACGCGCCAAAGGTAGAACCACCAGCATCTGTGGTAAACCGTATGCGTCCGGTTAAAGGGACTTATACAAAACCAGTTTTATCCGGAAAGGAAGGTGAATAAGATGGCTGAAAAGTTACTCGAAATTAAAAATTTAAAGCAGCACTTTCCAACATCAAAAGGGACGATTAAGGCTGTTGATGGTCTGACATTCGACATCTACAAAGGTGAAACATTAGGTCTTGTAGGAGAGTCTGGTTGTGGTAAATCAACAACAGGTCGTACTATTATTCGCCTTTATAACGCAACGGATGGTGAAGTGCTATTTAACGGTGAAAATGTTCACGGTCGTAAGTCAAAATCAGAATTAAAGAAATTCAACCGTAAAATGCAAATGATTTTCCAAGATCCATATGCATCACTAAATCCGCGTATGACGGTAGCTGACATTATTGCAGAAGGAATTGATATTCACGGTTTAGCAACAAGTAAAGAAGAGCGTATGAAAAAAGTTCAAGCGCTTCTTGAAACAGTAGGGTTAAACCGAGAACATGCAAACCGCTATCCTCATGAATTTAGTGGTGGACAACGCCAAAGGATTGGAATTGCTCGCGCGTTAGCTGTTGAACCAGACTTCATTATTGCGGATGAGCCAATCTCAGCACTTGACGTATCAATTCAAGCTCAGGTTGTTAACTTAATGAAGAAGCTACAGCGTGAACGTGGATTAACATACTTATTTATCGCCCATGACCTTTCAATGGTAAAGTACATTAGCGATCGTATCGGCGTAATGTATCAAGGCAAAATTGTAGAGCTTGCGACAAGCGAAGAGCTATACCGCAACCCAATTCATCCTTATACAAAAGCATTGCTGTCAGCAATTCCATTGCCGGATCCAGATAGTGAGCGTACGCGCCTGCGCCAAGTATATGATCCAAGTATTCATAATTATGATGGTGAAGAACCTGAACTTCGCGAAGTATCACCAGGGCACTACGTATCTTGCTCACAAACTGAGTTTGCTAAATATACGAGTTGATAAAAACGATCTCACAAGAGGTCGTTTTTTCTACTTGTATAAGATAAGGAAATTATGTTACATACTCTGACATCTTACTTTAAAAGTATTATACATGAAAGTAGATTTAAATACTATTATAAATTTTCAGAAATTTATAATAGCGCTTTCTTTATGCATTTTCTTCTTCTTTTTATCTCGGTTTATTCGACTGTTTATTCTGTTTTCTTGTATAAATATAAAAAGGGAACAATAGTTATATAGTTCCCTTTTAAAAAAATTACAGCTCAGATAGAATATCTGCATCTTGACGGTTTTTATCTAACACTAACACTTCTTCAACAGGTTGATATTTTTCTCCGTAAATTTCTTTATCCTTGTAAGTGTGAATTAATTCATACGTTTTTTTCATGCTATTTAAAATGCTTTCTTCGCTTTCTTCAGAGGGAGACCAGTAGAGAATTTCCATCTGGTTGACTTCGTTTGTCGCTAGAGATCGACGTTTGTAGCCAATAGAAGTCGCGTGCTTAAAGCCTTCTCTTTTATAGAAGTGAAGACGTTTTTCAGTGTCTGAATCCGCATAATCGACAGGCTCAACTTCTAAGATAATAGGCTTGTGGTGATCTTTCAGCTTATTGATTAACTTTCCACCTAAACCTTGCCCTCGTGCATCTTTTGACACAAATAAGTAGTCAACAAAGATAAATTCATCTGTCTCGACATACATCAAGACGTGGTGAGGACCTTCGTCTTTGTTGTAAATCTCACTTTGCTCACTTAGTAATAGCTCTAAATGCTTCTTTGATTTCATTTCTTCTATAGGAAAGTATTGACTTAACTTTTCATACCAATTCATCATACCGCTCCTTTGGGATTAAGTGACTCACTTTGTTTTCTTTTTAGAGTTACCCGTTTTTCTTTAAAATAAACGACAATATAAATAGAAAAACCACTCATAACGGTGACTAAGTTGTTAGTCATCAGAATGAGTGGTTTAAGAGTAGAAGGTTAGCCTTCCTCAATCAAATTTTGTTCTTTTTTTGCTTTCTTTTTCAGCTTTCGCTTTTCAACCAGGTAGTAAATGACTGGAATGAAAATTAGCGTAATAACAGTCGCAAAGCTTAGTCCAAACACAATGACAATCGCCATTGGCTGCTGTAATTCTGTTCCTTCCCCAATACCTAATGTAAGAGGAATTAGACCGATAATCGTCGTAAGTGTTGTCATTAAAATAGGACGAAGCCTCGTTGGGCCTGCAAGTAAAATCGCTTCTTTTAATTCGTATCCTTCTTTACGAAGCTGCTGTAAATAATCGACCAACACAATCGCGTTGTTTACAACAATACCTGTCAAAATCAAAATTCCAATTAAAGAGCCTACGCCTAAAGGTTGATTGGTAATCAGTAATCCACTTATAATTCCAATAAAAGTTAAAGGAACGGAAAACATAATGATAAATGGGTACAAGAAGGACTCAAACTGACCGGCCATGACCATATAAACAAGTACAACCGCTAGAGCTAATGCTAGTGAAAGTTTATAAAAAGCATCATTCATTTGTTCATTTTGACCACCAAATACAATTTTATATTGTTTATTCGGTAATGAAATTTCGCTTTTTAGCTGCTTTTCAATGTCATCTGTAATACTGCCAAGGTCACGTCCAATAATATCAGCTGTCACGCGAATTTCTCGCAAGCGATCTTCACGCGTAATTTGCGATGGACCTTGTCCTCTAGATATATCAGCAACTGCCTTTAGAGGAACTGTTGAACCAGTTGGCGATTTAATCAATAAATTTTCTAAGTCAGATGTTGACGCTGTATCTTTGCGATCAATTAATAAACGGACGTTTAGCTCTTTGCCGTCACGTGCAAGTTGACTAGCCACAACGCCTTGTGTAGCTTCTGAGATTGCGTTTGAGATTTGTGCGCTTCCAATTCCATACTGCGATGCTTTATCACGATTGATTGAAATCACAACTTCAGGGTTACCATCGTTATAGCTTGACTCCGGTTCTCTAACCCCATCAATTTTCGATAAAATATCAACAGTTTGATCTGAGATTCGAACTAACTCATCGAGATCAGGACCTGAGATTTCAAGAGAAATTGGGTCACCCGTAAAGCCTCCGTCACTTGCTGATACGGTTGCATCAACGCTTGGGATGTCTTTAAGCTTATTGCGGATTTCATCCGCAACTTCTTTATCTGAACGATTTCGCTCACCTATAGGCTTTAATAAAATATTATACGTAGCTTGATTGGTATTGGACCCAGCGGAGCCAGAAAAGTTATTCGACCCACCTACGGTAACGGATGATAAGTTAACCTCTGGAATACCTTTAAGAACTTCATTAATCTCTTCCGTTTTCTCATAGGTTGCTTCTAAGGCTGTTCCTTGAGGTAGCTTAGCTGTAACGGAAACCGTACTTTGATCTTGAGCAGGAAGGAATTCTGTTCCGATAAAAGGAATTCCTGCAAAGGATAAAGCAAATAGAAGTAAGACTGCACCAACTGTTTTCTTCGGATGGCGTAAAGCGGTATCTAATCTTTGTTTATAAAAATGTTTTACTTTACCAAACAACTTTCCGTCTGTATCTCTTTGTTCTTTTTCACGTGTTGTTAATTTAAGGAACAGTGAAGAAAACAGCGGTACAATAATTAAAGCTGTAAATAAAGATGCAAGCAATGAAAAGCTTAT
The DNA here is from genome assembly GCA_024134725.1 of Bacillus sp. 1780r2a1. Classification (NCBI taxonomy): domain Bacteria; kingdom Bacillati; phylum Bacillota; class Bacilli; order Caryophanales; family Bacillaceae; genus Bacillus; species Bacillus sp. 1780r2a1. Next base: position 770,033 of record CP099863.1, read on the forward strand.
GACTAAAGCTAACGGTTTAAAGAGCTGTGCAGCCAGTCCATCTACGAATACAATTGGCAAAAAGACAACAACTGTTGTTAGAGTAGAAGCAATAATAGCTGTTCCAACTTGATTTGTCCCTTGAATGGCCGCATCCTTTTTTGATAATCCTTGTTTTCGAAGCCGGAAAATATTTTCAAGAATAACGATAGCGTTATCTACCATCATCCCAATTCCAAGAGCCAGTCCACCTAATGTCAGTAAGTTAAGGGTCTGACCGCTAAAATACATAAATACAAAGGTCGTGACAATTGAAAGGGGAATCGCAAGGCCAATAATAATTGTACTACGAAGATTTCGTAGAAATAGATACAGGATAATAGATGCTAAAATGCTTCCAACAATCATATTGGATGATACGGATTTAATGGACTGATTAATAAAGTCACTTTGATCCAAAATTGTATCTATTTTTATTCCTTCAGGAAGCGTTTTGTTTAGCTCTTTCAATCTATTATCAATTTCGTTTGCTACGGAAACTGTATTTGCGCCTGATTGCTTTAAAACCGAGATTCCTACAGCTTCTTTTCCATTTAAATAGCTGAGTTGGTCGGATTCTGCATAATCTTCTTTTATCTCCGCTAAGTTTTCGAGCTTAATAACACCGGATTGTGTAGGAATTGGAAGCTCTTTGATATCTTCAATTGAAGTAAATTGCCCTGTAATCCTTATTGGTAAGTTTTGATTTTGATCTTGAACATTACCAGCCGGTAAATTTAAGTTTTCTGATCCGATGATTTGTTGAAGATCTTGCAAGGTTAAGTTATAAGAGGACATCTTTTGCTGATCAAGTGTTAGTAAAATTTCTTTTTCAGCTCCGCCCGATACCGTAACGGATGCAACGCCATCAGCTCCATCTAGAGCAGCTTTAATATCTTCTTCTGCAATTCGTTTTAAATCTTCAAGGCTTTGCTCGCTTTCACTTGTTAGTGAGAGTTGAACAATTGGTAAATCACTTGGATCAAATCGCATGACTCGCGGTAGGGAAGCACCTTCAGGTAAAGCTTCGCGCGCCATGTCGATCCGCTCGCGCATATTTAACGTAGCGAAGTTCATATCGGTTCCCCAGGTAAACGAAACAAGCACGAGTACGCCACCATTTTGAGAGACAGATCGTACGCTTTCAACATTAGGAAGCGTACTCATCGAACTTTCAAGTGGTTCTGCAAGCAGGTTTTCAATTTCTTTTGGTCCCGCTCCGTCATATGTAGCGGTCACAGCAGCTACAGGGAAAGTTAACTCAGGAAATAAATCAACGGGCATATTTCTTCCACTAACGCCGCCAAGGATGAGAAGAAGAACAAGAACCATTGACATGGCAACAGGGCGAAGAACTGATAGCTTAACTATTTTCATCTTGTTCTTCACTCGCTCGTTGCTTTACTTCATTGCCGTCTTGTATCTGGTCTTTTCCATCAGTAACAACGATATCATTGGCTTTTAAACCATCGACAACTTGGTACTGATCATCATTTGTAAACCCTAATGTGATAGGTGTTTTAACCGCTTTTTTTCCATTAACAATGTATACATACGCTTGTTCTTCATCGTAGGAAATAGCGCTGGATGGAATGACTAATGCATCTGATAAAGAATCAATCGTTACTTCACCGGTTGCTTTCATACCACCTTTTACTTGGTTCTTTGCATTTTCAATAGGTGCTTTTACTGTAAAAAGTCCAGTTTCAGGATCAGCGGTAGGAGACACAGTTGAAATCGTACTAGTAAATTCTTGGGTTACTCCGTCAAATGTAAGTTTAATTGGGTTTCCAGCTTTTAATTGTGATACTTGATAGCTGTTAACTTGAAAGGTAGCATCCACGTTTGATTGATCGATGACCGTCATCAGTGGAGTATTAGGAGCCGCAATTCCATTTTCAACAGCACTGACATCCGCAATTGTTCCGCTTATTGGAGCGGTTAATCGAGTAGATGCAACAATCTGTTCAGCCTGGGCAACTGCTTGATTTGCTTGCTGTTTTTGTTGCTTTAACTGCGGAAGCATATCAGGAGTTAATGAAATTTGTGACAGCGACTTTTGAGCTAACTTTGCTTGCTTTAATGAAACTTCAAGTCCACTTTGTACTAAATCAGAAGAGGATACATCTCCGCTTTGCGCTTCTTCTAATAAAGATTCTGATTTGTTCATTGAGGCCTCAAGCTCTTTTTGAGCCTGTTGAAGTTCCTGTGATTGGTCAGGGATAGCCTTGGCTTCCGCTTCTTTAACTGCTTTATCAATATCAGCAGCTGCTTGTCTAGCTTCATTAAGTTGTTTAGTTGCTTCTGAAGCATCTAAAGACACGAGCAGATCACCTTTTTGGACAGTATCACCTACTTTAACATGAACTTTTTCTACGTTTAAGGGATTTGCTGTTAGAATAGGGACTTGTTTTGAAGGCATCGCTATTCCCGATAGTTCAGTGGTGTTGACTAAGTCACTTTTTGAAACTTTTGCTGTTTCTACTACCGGTACGTTATCTTTCGTATCTTCAGTAGTAATTTCTTGCGGAGCACAAGCTGCTAATAATAAAACAGTTGCCACAGCGCTAAGCTGCAAGATTTTCATGTGTAAATCACCTCGTTGGCCTAAATTTCGTCATAATAAACTACACGTCTCGGTTTGCATGTTATTTCTTATAAAATTATGATTCTTTTTGACAAAAGTCATGCAAAGATTGACGAATACCTATCTTTTAATATACACATATCCTTCTATTATTTCGCGTCATAAGGTGCTTATGTAACAAAAAATCCAAATCTATGATCTACATTGCGAAAGGAAACAAATAAAAGTTTGACAAAAAAGTGAACAAATAAAAAATTTGAAACTTAATTCGAGGTTTGAACGTATTAGTAATGTGGTAAATAATTAATGACAGATTTTAAAAATGGTTTTGCACAATAAAATAAGGATACCATTTCAATAAAAATTGTAGTATAATGCAAAATAGATATTATCTTATTTAAAGTAATTATAAAATAATATCGATTTTCATTATCAGTCATTAACTATTTACAATCGTTAATTTTTTATAAAACAGCACGATGTTAGTATAAAGCAAAACAACTTAAAGCTAAGGTTTTTGCCCATTATGACCGATTATGATAGAAGGAGTGAAGGATTAAATGGTTACATTATATACATCACCAAGTTGTACGTCTTGTCGAAAAGCGAAAGCATGGTTAGAAGAAAATGAAATTGCATATGTAGAACGAAATATCTTTTCAGAGCCTTTATCAATTGATGAAATTAAACAAATCTTACGAATGACTGAAGATGGAACGGATGAAATTATTTCAACGCGTTCTAAAACATTCCAAAAGTTAGATGTTCAAGTAGACGCAATGCCTCTTCAAGATTTATATGAGTTAATTCAACAAAACCCAGGTTTATTACGTCGCCCAATCATCATTGATGAAAAGCGTCTTCAAGTTGGATATAACGAAGATGAAATTCGCCGTTTCTTACCTCGTAAAGTTCGTACATTCCAACTTCGTGAAGCTCAACGCCTTGTTAATGGTTAAGTAGAACGTTAGATATAATATAAAAGCCTTCATGTTATACATGAAGGCTTTCTTGTTCCTATATTATGCTTATTGTGAGCGGAATTTATTAATTAATAGTCCGCTCGCTAAGACTAAGATGACAGTGATCGCTGGAATTGATGTATCAAGCGTATAATTATTGGCAAAGAAATCGTGTAGGTTCTTTTCATGTCGAATCATATTTCCGGCTGTGTAAGCTAGAATACCCGCTCCACCATAAATAAGTAGAGGAAAACGTTCCATTAAGTATAGGATAAGCTTACTTCCCCATACAATAATAGGAACAGAAACGAAAAGGCCAATAATAACGAGTAAAATGTTTCCATGAGCTGCACCAGCTACGGCGATGACGTTATCTAAGCCCATGACAAGGTCAGCAAATACAATGGTACGAACAGCTGCGCCTAATGTAGCACTTGCTTTGATAGTGGAGGAGTCGTCTTCATTCGAAATGAGCAGCTTAAATGCAATGACTACTAATAAAATTCCACCAATTAGTTGTAAATAAGGAATAGTTAATAAATAAACAGCTAAAATAGTAAGTAAAATACGAACTACAACAGCTAGCCCTGTACCAAGAACGATTGCTTTGTTGCGCTGTTTCTCTGGGAGGTTTCGGCTAGCAAGGGCAATTACAATTGCATTGTCTCCACCTAGTACGATATCAATACCGATAATGAGTAGGATGGAGGTGAGTAATTCCAAGTCCAATATACGTCGCCCCCCGATTTATGTAATAGTTTGTACTATTACACAGTATTGAGCCTTCAGTCGTATCACATTAAAGACGATAGCAAAACCGCAGGCTCGCATGGTTAGCAGAGTGTTTTATTTCCCTTCCATAGGATTTTATCATAGAATAGATATATGAGGTGTACAGAAAGATTCTATGCTTGTTCACGTGGAGTTAGAATACTTTACAAATTTGTAAAGTCCATGTAGTATTGCTTTAACATAAAGGAAAATAGTCCTTATTACGTTAAGGTAATGAGAAAGAAAGACCGTATTGCCTTCACTGATTTTTCCGAAGGGAGAGATGATAATGGAAATCGAACGCATTAATGAAAATACGGTAAAATTCTTTGTCACATACGTTGATATTGAAGAACGAGGATTTGACCGAAATGAAATTTGGTTTAGCAGAGAACGAAGCGAGGAACTGTTTTGGGAGATGATGGATGAAATTCATCAAGAAGAAGAGTTCGTAGCAGAAGGTCCGCTTTGGATTCAGGTACATGCACTTGAAAAAGGCTTAGAAGTTATTGTAACAAGAGCTCAAATTTCAAAAGATGGTCAAAAGTTCGAAGTACCAGTTGGCGAAAATGATAAAATCGATATCCCTGTAGACGGAAAAGTTGAAGCGCTGTTGGATCAGCATCAAGCGAACCAAAAGAAAAAGAATGAGCTTGAAGAGGATGTCATTGAAGATGAAGGCCTGCATTTTGTAGCTCGTTTCCGTGACTTAGAAGATTTAATCATGTTAAGCCACCATCTAGAATTAGATGAGCTAATCAACCATATGTATGTGTTTGAAGGCAAATATTATTTATATGTAGAATTTACAGATGATGAAGACTTCGTCACTGAGATTGATAATATATTGAGCATCATTTTAGAGTATGGAAACGAGTCTCATTTAACTGTGCACCGTTTAATGGAATATGGAAAGCAGTTAATGAGCGATAACGCATTAGAACAATTAAAGGCTCATTTTCCGTTAAGATAAAAGTGGCCGATTTCATGTATGTGAAATCGGTCTTTATTATGAACGAACAGCATGTTCATTCGTAGGATAGGTGAATAAAATTGAAAAATCGTTTACAGCTACTTGTGTTTATTGCAGGTCTTGTTGTCGTTCTTGTTTTGACAAAAGAATATTTGAGTGGTCAAATTATTGGGATTTTGAGTTTGCTCATTACAATTAGCGTAATCTTTATTGGATTGGTTATTTCGCTTGAAAACCGTCATCCAACTCAAACGTTAACGTGGCTTGTCGTTTTAGGCAGCTTTCCTGTTGTCGGCTTTTTCTTTTATCTACTCTTTGGACGAAACATTCGAAAGCGACGATTGTTTGCAAAAAAAGCGAAGCTAGATGAGCAGGTTTTATTGAAGATGGAAAGGGATTCTTCAATCTTCGACGAACAAGTTGAACGCTTTGGTGAAAAGCGTAAACAGTTATTAACGTTGGCTACTCAGCTAGGGAAAGCTCCGGTTTCATTTGCGTCTGATACACGAGCACTCACGAATGGTGACGAAACATTTGACGAAATACTGGAAGCCTTACAGCATGCACGTCACCATATTCATATGGAATATTACATTGTTAGGCATGACGATCTAGGGCAAAAAATTAAGGATATTTTGATTAAAAAAGTACAAGAAGGCATTTATGTGCGCTTCTTGTACGACGCAGTTGGAAGCTTTAAGCTTTCTAAGCACTACATTCACGAAATGCGAGAAGCAGGCATAGAAATGGTCCCATTTTTACCTGTGCGCTTGCCGTTGTTAAATAATAAAATTAACTTTCGAAATCACCGTAAAATTGTGGTGATAGACGGAACGATTGGATTTGTCGGAGGATTAAATATTGGGGATGAATATCTTGGTCAGAGCCGACACTTTGGCTTTTGGCGTGATACGCATCTGCAGGTTCGCGGTGAAGCGGTGCGCTCTTTACAACTAATTTTCTTGCAAGACTGGTATTATATGACGGGTCAAACGCTACTAACCCAAACGTATCTGTCACCCGACTTAATTGATGTCGATGAAGAAAGCTGCGGTGGAGTTCAAATGATTGCTGGAGGTCCTGACCGAGAGTGGGAAGTCATTAAACATTTATTCTTCTCGATGATTACGTCAGCTCGAGAGTCCATTTGGATTGCATCACCATATTTTATTCCTGATGAAGATATATTCACAGCATTGAAAGTAGCAGCGCTTAGTGGAGTAGATGTTAGGTTGCTTGTACCAAAAAAACCTGATAAAAAAATCGTTTTTCACGCTTCACGCTCTTACTTTCCAGAACTACTAGCAGCAGGAGTGAAAGTATATGAGTACGAAAAAGGCTTCATGCACAGTAAAATTGTAATTGTGGATAAAGAAATTGCATCGATTGGCACTGCCAACATGGATATGCGAAGCTTTCATTTGAACTTTGAAGTAAATGCCTTTCTTTATAAAACAGCAAGTACTCAAAAGCTTGTTTATGAGTATATGCAAGACTTGGAGGTGTCTTCGGCACTTCATTTAGATCAATTTCAAAAGCGCCCCATTTTGCAAAGAATTTTTGAGTCAACATCTCGTTTACTATCACCTTTACTCTAAGAAAGCTACCTAACAAGGTAGCTTTTTTTTGAGAAAAGGAGGAATTTACTAAAGGCTAACGAATAACAGTAAGAACCCAATAAGGAAGGAGTGTTAATTATTGCTCGTCGCAAAAACAGACCATAATCGTTTAGTTTCATTAGCCAGTGGCTTTACAGAGGCAGAGCTGCGGCGCTTGCAAAAAACGGGGGATTTTTATTGTCCAGCTTGTAATGAATCCGTTATGCTTCGCGTAGGAATAAAGCGCTGTTCCCATTTTGCACATCGTAAAAAAGAGTGTACAGTTGATCAGGAAGGAGAGAGCGATTATCACGTAACGGGAAAGCTGCAGTTATTTCGTTGGCTGAAAACTCATACCTCAGCTCAGTTAGAGCACTATTTGCCTCAACTTCAACAACGTCCCGATTTGTTTGTTGAAGTTGGAAAAACAGCTTATGCACTAGAATTTCAGTGTGCTTCATTGTCTACTGAAGCGTTCGTTCAACGGACGAATGGGTATAAATCGCAAGGTTACTATCCTTTTTGGGTAATGGGGGCAAAGCGATTAAAGCGCTTAGGTGCCTCACTTTTTCGCCTATCTCCTCAAGAATGGCAGTACCTCACTATCAGTGAACAATCGCCAACGCTTTATTATTTTTCACCCTTCACAAATGAGTTAATCAAACTTGAGCATATCATTCCGTTTTCCTCCCAAATTGCTTTTGCTGAATTGAAAATTTTCACGCCTAATTCCCATACATTTTCAGAATGGCTTACTTTGCATACGTCTCCTTCTTATCATGAAGGGTGGATTCAGAAAAAAAGGAATTTCCGCACGACGTACATGCTATATCCAGGCTTACAACATAAGCACTTTTTAGAAAAGCTCTATACTCTTCAAATTCCACCCACTCATTTTCCTTCTGAAGCTGGTTTTCCAATACCTTCTGCTTTTATGCTTGAAACACCTGCAGTAATATGGCAAGCTTGGCTCTTGCTTGATATTATGCACGTAAAAAAAGTGGGAGAAATAGTGAACCTAAAGCAGATATATATGCAGTTTAGTGCTAGGGTTCGCCAAAAGCTTATTAAAGTACGCTCCGTTCCTTTTATGCATTCTACAATTGAAAAGCCACTGCTAGAGTATGTCGAAGTATTATGCAAGCTAGGTTTACTTTCTCCTGTTACGCATGATTCTTATCGAATTGAAAGAGGCTATACAGTTCCTTTGCTCAGCTCTGATGCTTTTTTGGAAGATGGGTTATTAATGAAAAAATGGTTAGACCAAGCAAAAGAAGTGACACGTTAGTAGAAAATAAGTACGCTTAAATAGAAACTCTGTTTAGGCGTGCTTACAAGCTGACTAATTTTTGAAAAGCCACATACAATAAAAAAAGGATTCGTCTTTTGTATAGCGAAGTTAGTAACAGAGTCGAAGTAAAAGATGGAAGGGTGTTAATATGAGTGAACAATCTACAGTGAAAAAGTTGCCAAACCGCAGTGAAATTAAGATAGAAGATACATGGAGATTAGAAGATATCTTTGAAACAGATGAAGCGTGGGAGAAGGAATTTCAAGCTGTTAAAGCGTTAGTTCCAGAGATGGAGCAATATCGCGGAAAGCTTGGAGAATCAGCAGACACGCTTTTTAAAGCATTGCAGCAGCAAGATGAACTAACAATGCGCGTCAGTAAGCTTTATACATATGCACATATGAGGTATGACCAAGATACAACCAACTCATTCTATCAAGGATTAAATGATCGAATTAAAACGTTGTATACAGAAATCGCGAGTGCATTATCTTATGTCACGCCTGAACTTTTAGCAGTAGATGAGGCAACGCTAAAACAATATCTAGAAGAAAGCAAGGATTTACAGCTGTATGCACACGCGTTAGATGAAGTAAATCGTGAGCGTCCTCATATCCTTTCTGAGAGTGAAGAAGCTATTTTAGCACAGGCGTCCGAAGCGCTAGGAGCATCAAGTAATACGTTCGGTATGCTGAATAATGCGGATTTAGAGTTTCCATCTATTAAAGATGAAAACGGGGAAGAAGTGGAGATTACCCATGGTCGTTATATACGCTTTTTAGAAAGCAGTGATCGCCGTGTTAGAGAAGATGCGTTTAAAGCCGTCTATGACACGTATGGTAAATTTAAAAATACATTTGCGAGCACTCTTAGCGGAACAGTTAAAAAAGATAACTTTAGCGCTAAGGTCCGTAACTACGAATCAGCTCGTCATGCAGCTCTAAGCGCAAACAATATTCCAGAAGAGGTATATGATAATTTAGTTGCCACGGTAAACGAATATCTGCCTCTGTTACAGCGCTATATTGACCTGCGAAAGAAAGTGTTAGGCGTTGATGAGCTTCACATGTATGATCTTTATACACCGCTTGTGCAAGACGTCAAAATGGAAATACCATATAGCGAAGCAAAAGATTATTTATTAAAGGGCTTGGCACCACTTGGAGAAGAGTATATTTCCATTTTAAAAGAAGGATTTGAAAACCGTTGGGTGGATGTGCACGAAAACAAAGGAAAGCGAAGTGGTGCTTATTCTTCTGGAACATATGGAACAAATCCATATATTTTAATGAACTGGCAGGACAACGTGAACAATCTTTTCACATTAGCTCATGAGTTTGGTCATTCTGTGCACAGTTACTATACGCGTAAAGAACAGCCTTACCCATACGGCGATTATTCAATCTTTGTCGCTGAAGTAGCATCTACGTGTAACGAAGCGTTATTAAATGATTATTTATTGAAAACAATCGACGATGAAAAGAAGAGATTGTACTTATTAAATCATTATTTAGAAGGCTTCCGCGGTACCGTGTTCCGTCAAACGATGTTCGCTGAGTTTGAGCATGAAATCCACGTTCGAGCTCAAAATGGTGAACCGCTAACACCAGAGTTGTTAACGAAGCTATACTATGATTTAAATAAAAAGTATTTTGGTGATAATTTAGTCATTGATGAAGAAATTGGCTTAGAGTGGGCGAGAATCCCACACTTCTACTACAATTACTATGTGTATCAATACGCAACAGGCTTCAGCGCAGCTGCAGCGTTAAGCAAACAAATTCTTGAAGAAGGGGATGCGGCTGTTGAACGTTACCTTGGCTTCTTAAAAGCTGGAAGCTCTGATTACCCAATTGAAGTGCTGAAACGCGCAGGAGTTGATATGACAACTGCTGAGCCAATCAAAGAAGCATTAGAAGTATTTAAAGAAAAGCTTGAAGAGATGGAACGTTTGTTAGAGAACAATTAAATGAAAATAAACAAAGCTTTGCGCATCCGCAAAGCTTTGTTTATTTAAATCCTCGAAATCGATTAAATGAATTAAGAAGCATAATAGTAATGAACAGAGAGAGAAGTAAAAGAGGAGCAGCAATTAGAAGCGGTGCAAGCTTCATTAACGACAGTAAATAAAAGATAAAGGAAAAACAGAGAATGGCGATGCTGATGATTACTCCGATTAGCTTTATGGTTGGTCACCTCGCTTGCTTGTCATGCTTGAACTATATGAAGTAAGGTATCAAAATATACTTTTTTTAAAAAAAATCATGAAAATCTCAAAAAGGGGTTGTCAAAACTCGACATAATTTGCTATAGTAATAATCGTGAAGTTTATCACAAAACAAACATATACCCCTTTGTTTGACCGTGAAAAATTTCTCCCATCCCCTTGTTGTCTTAGGACAAACAAAAAGACTTGGCATTTGCCAAGTCTTTTTTGTATACTAACAGCCTTTTTCTAAGCTTCTCCAAAACGTACCGTATTTCACTGGAACTTGTTCTACCAGGCGTTGAAGCTGAAGTTTTTTTAGTTCTCGCTCAGCTTGCTCAGTAGAGATATCATAAACAACGGCTACTTCTTTTGCTGCGACAAATTGAAAATAAGCTAAAAACGATCGCAGAGGTGGAAGCGGAAGTGGATTGATTTGTTCTTCTTCTAACATTTCATAAATGATGTGTACATAAGTTTCGTATGAATAATGACCAGAAATCTTAATTCCTTCTTCTTCAACTTTTTCGTTAAAAAACACAAGTGTCGGAATGTCAGTTACGTCCATTTCTGATGTGATTTTTAAATCGCATTGGAAGGCTTTTGTAGCATGCTCAGCGTGTAAATCTCGCACAAATTCGTCAACATCGAGTCCAATTTCTTCTGCACATTTTACAAGCACATCTTCTTTTTCAACGTTTTGTTTTTCTAAAAATAATGCTTCTCGAAGTTTTCGTAAAAAGCGAATGCCTTGTTTTTTCCCCTGTAAACCCGCAGCTTTAATTGCAATAGATGCGGCGAATGGTGTTGAAATAGGGTTTTCAAGCCACAGGTTACCGTCGCACGACATACCGGATCGGCAAGCTGTTTGTTCCCATGTTTTAGCCATATCTTCAAATTTCTTTTTTGTCCCAATGTTTAGCTGTTGTAAATTGCTGGTTAAAACATGTTTGAGGGTAATCCAGTTTCCATACTCAATCTGCAATTTTTTTAAGATAGGTTCTAGCGCCCAGCATTCTGGACAAAGTGGATCAACAAATACGTAAATTTCTAGTGGCTTCTGATTAGAACCCTGACAAAGGTGTCGCAATGATTGATGTTCGCTGTGTAAATTCTTCAATGTGAAAATCCTTTCTCATCGTTCTGTTCGTGTGAATTAACCATATGTTGAGCAGTCAGAATGAGCCGGTGATAAAGTTCATCTCGTAACGGACCTTCTAAGCCAATTTCATCCATTGCCTCATGCATACAATGAAGCCATGCTTTTGCGCGAGCTGGCGTAATCTCAAAAGGCAAATGTCTTGCACGTAACATAGGGTGTCCATGTTCTTCAGTATATAGAGCCGGCCCGCCTAAATATTGTGTTAAAAATTGTTTTTGCTTTCGTGTTGTTTCCGTTAAATCTATTGGAAAGATAGGGGCTAAATCTGGGTGACTAGCTACCCTATTATAAAAAGCATCAACAAGTTTGGAAATCGTATGTTCACCGCCCAATAGTTCGTAGGGAGATTTGACTTTTTCTTTCATGTTGATAACTCCTTTATCCTAGAAATATACTCCATCAAGTGTAATGGAGTAGTACCATCGTTTTTCTTAATTTTAGCAGTGTACCTTATTTATCTCAAACTATCCGCTTCAAACAGAAAAGGTGATAGGGTAGCTAGATAAAGAAATCAGTGAAAAAGTAGCAGAGTTCATAGAAAAAATTTCTTCACATACCTTTTCCGAAAATGATGAGTTGCTTTCTATGCATTATAAGTAGACGTAATTTTAGCAACATAATTTTGTGTTTCTTTAAAAGGCGGAATACCACCGTATTTATCGACATTTCCTGGCCCTGCGTTATAGGCGGCAAGAGCAAGCTTAACGTTCCCGTTATATTTATCAAGCATTTGCCGTAAATATTTTGCGCCTCCTAAAATGTTTTCTCGAGGGTTAAGCGCATTTTGAACGCCAAGGTAGTTAGCCGTTGCGGGCATGAGCTGCATTAATCCTAATGCACCTGCATAGCTTTTGGCATTAGGATTAAAGTTAGATTCTTGTTTAATCACAGCTGAAATTAATTTAGGATCTAGATTATATTTCGAAGCTGCTTCATTAATCAGATCATCAAAGCGTGATCCAGTGATTGGTGATGTAGGCGAACTTCTTCTTTGAACCTGCTTATTGACATAAGGATCCGCATTCATTTTCAGAGGCAGAACATTAGATGCAAAAGTGAGTTGAGCTGTTGGCTCATTAGCACCTGTCTCTTCAGATATATATTGTGCCAAAATGTTTGCAAATATCGACGGATTTAAAAGTGTTGCAGGTGAAGTTGTCGGTTGCTTTGCCGTAAATGTTTGCAAAGTCTGTAGCTGTAACCACGTTTGATAAGCTCGAACATCCATTGATTTATTCCTCACTTAATAATTGATATTTGCGATCGTAAAAACGTTTGATCTTGTTCGCTGTATTACGCTTAGGGATTTCAAAGTCTTGCAGTAAGTTCTCGAATGCAAGTAGTCCTTGTTTTTCATCCTGAACTTCATACTCAATCTCTACATCATCGGTGTCCAAATAAAAACTATGGTCAAATACAAGCAAACCGCTCTTGTATTCAATTTCTGCTCGGTACGTTTGGAGTGTGCCAAAGTAAGTGAGGTCTGCTGATGATACACCAAGCTGCTGGAGAGCTACTGCCATTTCAGTTGGAAAGTTCTCTTTTTCAGTCATCAGCTCTTGTGCTTGTGGCTCTGTAATCTCAACATGTGTTTCTAATAACCCATTTTCATGAGGCTGCTTTAAAGTTAAAACAAACTTTCCATTTTTGTTTCGAATTCGTAAAGCAGCTCCTGCGCTTTTTAGCTGAAAGTCATTTGTATCAAAATAATGATTTTCCTGCATGATAAAATCACGGTCTGTTAGTTGGAAATAAGCTAGTAATTTTTTAAATTCACTCTTGTTTACTAAGTTTTTAAATTCAATTTCAATTTCTTGTTTCATGCTACATAAGCTCCTTTATGATGGATCTGTAAGGATATATTTAATAAGACGTTTTTTTATAATGTTTAGCATACCTATGTTTCTCTTTACGATTAGAAAAACAACTGCATTGTTATCATAAGATTTCATTTATAATCTATCATAAATTGGTTAATTTGTATCGTTAATATCTCGAATCAATCAACGTTTTGTAAAAGAGACGACATAGAAAGTAGGAGAAAACCTGAATAGATTTCGTTTCGCTTTATTAAACCGGGTTTGAATGTGTTAAAATAAGAACGAATTGTATAGTTGGAAGGAGTATATATATGCAAAATCGAATCGAAATCACAACCTGTGTGATGAAGAAAGATGAACTACATTTAAAGGCAGAGGCTATTGAACAACAAATCGAGCAGATTGAAGATATGAAGCAAGTGCTTGCTGATTCAGACAATATGTCATTCGTATACATTGTGGAGGTCAACGAGCAGTTTATGTATGTTGGACTAAGTGACAATATGTGGCCACACCTAAAGAACGTTTTACAAGATGATAAAAAAGTGTTTTTAGAAGTTAATAAGCAAGTCGTTGAGCTAACGGCTATGAAAGAAGAGTTAACATACTTAATCAGCAACATTGAAGGTAATGTAAACTACGGAGATGATATGGTAGCAAGAGTAGAAGAGGTTTTCTTAGATAAAAAAAGCAGTTAACAAGGTGAGGGGGATAGCAATGGTAAGGCATTGGGACTTATTTTTAGGACCGTATAAACAAGCGGTAGAAGAACTTAAAGTAAAGTTAAAAGGCATGCGCTCTCAATACGATATGAGGTCTACGCATTCTCCAATTGAGTTTGTAACAGGCCGAGTGAAACCCATTGCTAGTATTTTAGATAAAGCGGCGAGAAAAAACATTTCTTTAGAGCGTTTAGAGGAAGAGATGCAGGACATTGCAGGTCTACGTATGATGTGTCAATTTACAGATGACATTAAAGCAGTAGTTGAAATCCTAAGGCAGCGTACAGACTTTAAGGTAGTAGAAGAGCGAGATTATATTACTCATCAAAAAGAAAGTGGGTATCGCTCCTATCACATGGTCATTTGCTATCCTGTTCAGACCATACACGGAGAAAAGCAAATCTTAGCAGAAATTCAAATTCGTACGCTAGCGATGAATTTTTGGGCCACGATTGAACATTCTTTAAACTATAAATACAGTGGCAATTTTCCTCAAGAGATTAAAGAACGACTTCAACGAGCATCAGAAGCAGCTTTTCAGCTAGATGAAGAGATGTCAAAAATTCGAGGGGAAATTCAAGAAGCTCAGGTATTCTTTTCGCGTAAAAAAGAATCAGAGAAAACGGAAAATGAATAAAGAATAAAAATTCATATCAGGTTTTTCAACACAGATAGGGGGGAAGAAGGTGAGTAATATCAAGTTTGCTATTACGTCCAGGGGCGATCAAGTTTCAAATACATTAATGCAACGAATGAAAACGTACTTATTAGATTTTCACTTAGAGCAAGACGAAGATGAACCAGATATTGTGATTTCAGTGGGTGGAGATGGCACGTTATTGTATGCCTTTCACCATTATCAATATCGGTTAGACAAAACGGCTTTTGTTGGAGTACATACAGGACATTTAGGGTTTTATGCAGACTGGACACCAGATGAAATTGAGAAGTTAGTCATTGCTATTGCCAAAACACCTTATCAAGTTGTTGAATATCCACTGCTTGAGGTTATTATTCGTTACACAACCGGAGAAAAGGAAGCACGTTCTTTAGCACTCAATGAGTGCACGGTAAAAAGCGTGGAAGGCTCACTTGTTATGGATGTTGAAATTAGAGGTCAGCAGTTTGAAACATTCCGAGGGGATGGATTATGTATTTCAACTCCATCAGGAAGTACAGCTTATAATAAGTCCCTTGGAGGTGCTATTTTGCATCCGTCACTGCATGCGATTCAGATTGCCGAAATGGCTTCTATTAATAATCGTGTGTTTCGTACAATCGGATCTCCTCTCGTGTTACCAGGACACCATACCGCTTTATTAAAACCTGTTAATTACTCAGATTTCCAAATCACCATTGATCATTTAACGTTGCTACACAAAAACGTTAAGTCTATTCAGTGTCGAGTTGCGAATGAAAAGATTCGTTTTGCACGCTTCAGAGCTTTTCCATTTTGGCAGCGAGTAAGAGATTCATTTGTATGTGACTAAGTGGAGAGATATGATATGCACAAGCTATTTACGTTAACCTGGAACGTAACGGATTCATTTAGTGGCTCTTTATTACGTGACTTTTTAAAAAGACAACATATATCTCGAGCTGCATTAACAGATATTAAGTTTAAGGGTGGCTGTATTGAAGTAAATGACGAGAAAGTAAATGTTCGGTATAAACTTACTACTGGAGACTTTGTAAAAGTAACGTTTCCACTTGAATATCCAAGTGAAAGTCTTAAACCTGCATGCCTACCGTTAGATGTGATTTATGAAGATGACTACTTGTTGGTCATTAATAAATCCGCTGGGATGCCTAGTATTCCAACACGAGAGCACCTGGATGATTCGCTAAGCAATGCGCTGCTGTTTTACTATGAGCAAAACAGTATTGCTTCTACCATTCACTTAGTAAATAGGTTAGATCGTGATACTTCAGGTTTATTAATAGTCGCTAAGTATCGACACGTTCATTTCTTATTTTCTCAAGCTCAAGAGCAACGAGCAATTAAGCGTACATATCGTGCGCTTGTTCACGGAACCCTTTCTAAAAAAGAGGGGGTAATTAACGTTCCAATTGGAAGGAAGAACGGTAGTATCATTGAAAGAGTGGTACGTTCAGATGGTCAGTATGCTGTTACGCACTACAAAGTGATTGAAGAGTACGATGGATTTTCCGAAGTGGACTTACAGCTGGATACAGGGCGTACGCACCAAATTCGTGTTCATATGGAGTATGTGGGGAATCCTTTACTCGGCGACTCTCTATACGGTGGAAGCAGAGAGAGAATAAGCAGACAGGCGCTACATAGCTATAAGCTCACATTCTTTCATCCCATTTTGCAACGGGAAGTATCATTTCAATCACCGCTTCCTGATGATATGCAGCGTTTGGTTCAACAAAGCAGAGGGTAAATACGATAAGAGCACTACTCGTGAGTAGTGCTCTTATGCTATCCTTTAAACTTTTCAGCTACATAAGGCATAGAAGAAGACACGGAAACAAGCTCTTTTTCAGGGTAGCGAAACGCAGTTAACTTGCCGCCAAATACAGCTCCCGTATCAATATTAATAGTGTTGTTACGTAGCTTAGGAGACGTAATGGGTGTGTGACCGTAAACAACCAATGGCGTTCCATTGTAGTGTTGAGCCCAGTCATTCCGCACAGGTGATCCGTCTGGATGGGTTTCTCCAGTAATGTCTCCGTATAAAACAAACGTTTTAACTTTTTTATCGCTTCGACCAATATAGTCTGCCCGAATTCCAGCGTGTGCAATAACAAGCTGTTCATGTTTTAAGTGAACATAAAGAGGGGCATTCTCATAAAGTTCCATAAACTTATGTTTAATATCTTGCTGCTGCGTTTGGGAGAGGGCATTATATTCAGCTACGGTTGTTTCTAACCCATGTTTAATTTGGACTTTGTTTCCTTTGAAAAATCGATAAAGCTTATTGCAGTGGTTTCCAGGGCAGTAATAAGCTTTTTTTTGTTTAACAACGAGATGCCAAACAAGCTCGATTACCTTTAAGGAGTGAGGTCCTCGGTCCATCAAGTCTCCTACAAAGGCTAAGTGTCTATTTTCTGGATGGACGGGATAGGAAGAGTTCCAGCTATAGCCTAGTTTAGTTGTTAATTCTACAAGCTCATCGTAGCAGCCATGAATATCTCCGATTATATCTAGCTTCACATTTCTTCACGCTCTTTTCTAATGAATTTTGTATCGTTTGAAAAATAAACCTTTTAGGATGTAGAAATTTCATTCTATATTGTGCAAACTATCGATAAGATTTATCACATAATACTTAGATAAACAGAAGTTTTTAAGATTTTACTACGAGTTATGAGTTGAAATCTAGTTCATTTCATAATACAGTAAGGGAAGTTTTGTTCTGAGAGGAGGAAATAGTTATGACTGAATCAATGGAAAGAGAAGAACAAAAGAGACTTCAAGAAGACTTGATTAACTTGCTCAAAGAAAATAAAATTGATGCATTTCGAGAAGAGTTTCTAGAGATGCACCCGTATGATCAAGGTCAGTTTTTTGAAGAGCTAGACGAAGATTTGCGATTTGCTCTCTATGAAATGCTTTCTCCAGAAGAAATGGCTGACATTTTCGAACAGGTGGAAGTGCCTGAAGAAGACTATCAGGATTTGCTTTCAGAGATGCACCCAACCTTTGCTGCGGATATGCTAGCTGAGATGTCAACGGATGACGCAGTTGATGTTTTAAACGAGTTGGATAAAGAGCAAGTAGCGAGCTATTTAACCATTATGGATGAAGAAGCAGCGGATGAAATTAAAGAATTACTTCACTATGAAGAGTACACGGCCGGCAGTATCATGACAACAGAGTTTATCGCAATTAAAGCAAACCAAACGGTTCGCTCTGCGATGCAAATTTTAAGGAGAGAAGCTCCAGGAGCTGAAACCATTTACTATACGTTTGTTGTGGATGAACAAAAACATTTAGTAGGTGTTATTTCCTTAAGGGACTTAATTGTTGCAGATGAAGAAACCATGATTAGTGATGTCATGAGTGAACGTGTTGTATCGGTATCCGTTGCGGAAGACCAAGAAGAAGTTGCACGCATTATGAGGGACTATAATTTCTTAGCGTTACCCGTAGTAGACTTTCAGCAGCACCTTCTTGGAATCATTACCGTCGATGATGTGATTGATGTAATGGATGAAGAAGCATCTGACGATTACTCTAAACTCGCAGGTCTTAGCGACGTAGACGATACGGCAAGCAACAACCCTTTTAATGCAGCTAAAAAGCGTTTACCTTGGTTAATTATTCTTTTGTTTTTAGGTTTGATGACGGCGAGTTTAATTGGGCGTTTTGAGGATACGCTAAATCAAGTAGCTATTTTAGCAATCTTTATTCCTTTAATTGGCGGAATGGCAGGGAACACCGGTACTCAAGCGCTAGCCGTAGCCGTTCGGGGAATTGCAACCGGAGAAATTCAAGAAGAAGGAAAATTAAAGCTTCTCATTCGTGAAGCATTAACAGGTCTAATTACAGGAGGATTCTCTGGTATTGCCGTAACGCTAATTGTATACGTATGGCAGGGTGACTTGATTTTAGGAGCGCTGGTTGGCATTTCTATATTTGCAACGCTAACTGTTGCAACGATAACGGGCGCATTTATCCCGCTATTCATGCATCGTTTGAAGATTGACCCTGCGGTGGCATCTGGACCGTTTATTACTACGATTAATGATCTTATTAGTATTTTAATTTACTTTGGATTAGCAACAACTTTTATGAGCTATTTAAAATAGAGTTGTTGACAGATTAGGCATCGCCTTTTATGCTTGACATTTAAATTTAACACTGGCTTAATATACTTTCATTATACTAAGCAGGTGAAGGAAAAGGAGGGAAAAGTAGATGGAACATCATGCATCCGTAACCTCACTTGTTATTGTAATTACGGTCGCTTTTTTAACACCAATTCTACTTCATCGCTTTAAACTCAACGTTATCCCTGTTGTAGTAGCTGAAATTATTATGGGGTTAATTATCGGAAAAAGTGGATTTGATCTCGTTCAACAAGATATGTGGTTAGAGACGTTGTCTACCCTTGGCTTTATCTTTTTAATGTTTTTAAGCGGGCTAGAAATTGATTTTTCTGCATTTGCAGGTGGACAAAAGAAGGAAAAGACGAAATCAGGTAAAACGATCCCAAATTCGTTTGCTGTATCAACCATTGTATTTATTGCTATTTTTGCTGTTTCCTTGTTATTATCCTATATCTTTGTCTGGACAGGGTTTATTGACAATGCGTTTCTAATGACGCTTATTATTTCAACGATTTCACTTGGCGTTGTTGTTCCAACGCTAAAGGATGCCCAGATTATGAAGAAGTCCATTGGGCAAACCATCTTACTTATTGCAGTTATTGCAGATCTTGTGACGATGATTCTTCTTGCTGTTTTTGCATCAATTTATGCAGAGTCGGGAGGAGGAAACACATGGTTACTGCTTATTCTGTTTGCTGCCGGTGTTCTCTTCTACTTTATCGGTAAGCAGTTTAAGCATCGCTCATTCCTTGAAACAATGTCTAAAGGAACGGTTCAGATTGATACGCGGGCAGTATTTGCTCTTATTATTATCCTAGTGGGACTTTCTGAATCAATTGGAGCGGAAAATATCTTAGGAGCCTTTTTAGCGGGTGTGCTTGTATCACTGCTTGCTCCAGATAAAAATCTCGTGCATAAACTAGATTCCTTCGGCTACGGGTTTTTAATTCCCATCTTTTTTGTAATGGTTGGAGTAGACCTTGATATTTGGTCGTTGTTTGGAGATTCAAAAGTACTTCTTCTAATGCCTTTATTGCTGTTAGCTTTATTGTTATCAAAGCTGTTACCAGTAATGATTATGCGCATTTGGTACGATACAAAAACAGTGTTGGCATCAGGCTTTCTATTAACATCAACGCTTTCACTCGTTATTGCCGCAGCTACGGTTGGTGAAAATATTGGTGTCATTGATTCACAGATGTCAGGGGCTCTCATTCTAGTAGCGGTCATTACGTGTATTATTACGCCAATCGTCTTTAGAAAGCTGTTTCCAAAGCCAGAAATCAATGACAAGAAGCTTAAAATCAACATGCTTGGTGCGAATCAATTTACCCTACCAGTAATTCGAGATCTTGATTTAAATATGTATGACGTAACGATTTATCATACATCAAATGAAAAGCTAGATAACCGTACGTCTGACACTGTTTTTAATATTAATGATATTGAATCTTATGATGTGGACTATCTAAAAAAACAAGGTATTTTAGATACAGATGTACTCGTTGTTACAACAGGAGAAGAAGAGCGCAATACATCAATTGCTTTAGCTGCCAAAGAATATGGGACAGGTCGAGTCATTGCGCGTGTTGAAACGCCAGAACTCGATGAAAAGCTAAAAGCAAATCAAGTGGAAGTCTTCTCTGTACTATTATCAACCACAGCGCTATTAAAAGCGTTAATTGAGTCACCTACGGTTTTAAATATTTTAACGAACCAAGAGTCGGCTCTTTACCAAATCAATATGCGTAACCCAAAATATCAGGGAGTAGAGCTTCGTAAATTTCCATTTACGGGTGATGTCATCTTTGTTCGTATCTTTAGAGGGAAAGACTCCATCGTTCCTCACGGCGATACGGAACTTGCGTTAGATGACCGGTTGATTGTAACGGGATCACGTTCCTACGTAAATGAGCTCAAAATGCTTTTAGAGTATAAAATTCGTTAATAAAAATAAGCCTTTCAGTCAATAAGCTATCCGGAAAACTGAGAGTTAACTCTTAATTTTCCGGGTTTTTTAATATGTAAGCTAATTTAAAAGAGTAGTGAAGAGAAATGAAGCGAACTTGTACCTGTATTAGAAACGTCATAATTTGTCTTTAAAAAGCGAGCATTTTATTATGTCTCAGCTTCTTTTGTAGATATAAATGATAGCTTTTTAGACTTCTCCTATGTTATACTTATATTAATACCAGGTACTAATAACTTGTAATAAGTAGGAGGATATTAAAAGATGTTAAAAAGCTTATCCTTAGAGAACCGCACATTTGTTGTTATGGGAGTAGCAAATAAACGAAGCATTGCGTGGGGAATTGCTCGTTCATTGCACGAAGCAGGCGCACGTTTAGTATTTACATATGCGGGAGAACGCTTAGAGAAAAATGTTCGCGATCTTGCAGCTTCATTAGAGCGTGAAGATACGCTTGTATTACCTTGTGACGTAACACAAGATGAAGACATTAAAGCATGTTTCACAAAAATTAAAGAAGAAGTAGGCCATATTCATGGCGTAGCACATTGTATTGCGTTTGCAAATCGCGAAGATTTAGATGGCAATTTTGTAGATACGTCTCGTGATGGTTTCCTTTTAGCTCACAATATTAGCTCATATTCACTTACAGCTGTTGCTCGTGAAGCAAAAGAGCTAATGACAGAAGGCGGAAGCATCGTAACCCTAACTTATTTAGGCGGAGAGCGCGTTGTTCAGAACTATAACGTAATGGGCGTAGCTAAAGCTTCATTAGATGCTAGCGTACGCTATTTAGCTTCAGACTTAGGTCAGCACGGTATTCGCGTTAACTCAATTTCTGCAGGACCAATTCGTACGTTATCTGCAAAAGGAATTAGCGACTTTAACTCAATTTTAAAACAAATTGAAGAGCGTGCACCGCTTCGTCGCACAACAACTCCAGAAGAAGTTGGAGATACGGCAACATTCTTATTCAGCGATCTATCACGTGGAATTACAGGCGAAAACCTACACGTGGATTCTGGTTTCCATATTATTGGACGTTAATCGTTCTTGTAAGAGCGCTACAACATGTAGCGCTCTTTTTTTGTATGGTCATAAAAAAAGAAACAAGTTTTCTAGAAAGCAAGCATACATTTTTAAGAGAACGATAACAAGCAATGGGAGGTATGCTTCATGACTGACTCTCGCTCAAGGTCCGAAGACAACGAGCCTTTAATGTATATTGTGCAGCCCACTCAAGCACAAACAACAAGATCGATGCAATATTTTTATAGTTCAAAGCAAAACGAAAAAGAGCAGCAGCCTTTAAAAGAAGAACCAACTTTCTCACCTATTCAGGACGTAAAATCACAGGAAGTTAAGCCTGAGAAAGCTGGGTTACCTGCGAATGTTCATAAACACAAAGAGCAAAAGAAACCAAATAAAGCATTTCAATATATGAACATTAGTGAAAAAATTAATTTTCTATGTGGATTTCCAAAACATATGGCACAGCCCATTTGTGAAATAAGCGTAGAAGGAAAGTCATTTATTGGAACGATTGTAGAATTTGCAGACGGTGAATTATCGATTTTAGTTCCCCCACATGACAAGCCCAATCGTGTGCCTGTCAAAGATATTATAACGATTTCAATTGTTAAGATTTAAAGAAGCAAAAAGCTAACAAACGAATTTTTCTTGTTAGCTTTTTTCAGTAAAGGTGGGTTTCACATGACCTGGATTTATTTATTTTTATTTGTTTTTGCTACGTTTCGCCTCACAAGGCTGATTGTATTTGATAAAATCACAGGTTTTATTCGCCAGCCGTTTCACGAAATGGTTAAGGAAGTTGATGAACAAGGCAATGAAATGACTTACTTAACAGTAAAGGGAAAAGGGCTTAGGAAATGGATTGGAGAACTCTTAAGCTGTTATTGGTGTACGGGCATGTGGTGTGCAATTGCAATTTATGCAGGCTACACGTTTTTTCCACAGGTAGCTATTCCAGCAATCATTATTTTAGCCATTGCTGGATGTGCAGGCATTATTGAATCATTTATGAAATAAATGGACGGGCATAGAAAAAACAATCGACTTACAGCCGATTGTTTTTTATTCTTCTGTCGGAAGAGTGAGGACGATTTTATTTAGAAAAGGGATGCCTTGCTTCCATTCTTCACTGTAAAAATAACCTTCTACAATAACAAAAGATGAGCTTAGTTCTTTTGGAACGAGAAGCTGAAATGATTCAAAGCGCAATGGCTGATTAGGTGCTAGCTGGGCAGAGCGGGTAGGTCTAATCCAATATTCACCCTCTTGTTTGATTCTTTCTCGCCATTTTGGATGAGCATACTTCCACTGAATGGCTGATGGTGGAATAGTGGAATCTTCAATTTCTTTTTCATCCACAATCTTTCCAATTAGTGCTACGTTTTCGTGAGGTTTTACTTTTAAGCAGATAACGGGTGAAGTAAGCGGTTTGCTTGTTTGATTTGTAATTATAGCGTTTCCAAGGATCATCATTTCTTCCTCATCTGGAGTTGGCAACAAGACAGAGTGTTGAAAATAACTAATGACGTCAGTCGCTTGAAAGCGATCAACTTTTACTTCTACACGCTTTTCTACCACTTTCTCAACAGGCTTTTCGATGATTTTCTCAATGACTTTTTCTTCGATAATGGGCTGCTTGCGAGAAATTCTTTCTTTTAAAGACTCAATGATAATAGCTTGCTCTGAGTGCTCATTTTTAAGATGATAAAGCTCTCTTTCAAGCTCTTCAAGCTCTGTATCTTTGTCATTGACTGAATAGGCTTCAGCGTGTTTGTTTTTCCAAAACGAGGCGTTTTCTTTCTCTCGGTCGAGTGCTCGTTCCAGCTGTCTCAGCTGATTTTCATAATTTTTTAGTTCAGATTTATAGTGAATGAGCTTTTGGCGCATTACCATTGAATCATCTTTAGATGAAGGGGACATTATATAATCTCCTTTCGTAACGTAGCTATCAATATTTCATATGTATGCGAAGCAATGGCTATCAATGAAAAAAGAGGAGAAAAATTCTCCTCTGATTATGCATTGACTTATTCGAATTCGTATTCTCCGCCGTGATCTTCTTCATGTGAGTGATGAGTGCCAGGGAATAACTCGTGACATTGTGGTGGATGAATAATTGGTCCGCATCCTAACGTTTCTAGAAGTTCTGGGCGAGGGTGGCAATAGCTACCTTCTACTTCAATATTTACATAACGCTCTACTTGAACACTAACGCAAAGCATCATTTCTAAATCTAAGCTTTCGAATCCACCAGTTGGTAATGATCGAACGTCTCCTTGACCATCAAAGTTGTCTAAACGTACAACTGGATATGTGCCTTCTGGTGCACATAAGTAGAAGCGCTGTGTTGTAGACCATGGTACTACTGGTGACAAGTAACAGCTTGGCGTACCTAGATCGTCACAACCGAACTCATCTCTTGTAAATTTGATACGACAGAAACCATTCATAGATAGTTTCACTTCGTGTAGAGTAACTACTTCTCCATCAGGTAATAAAATTTCTTTGTGTTTGCGTCCATGTTTTTTACATGTTGGAATTTCAATCACTTCTGCAATTGCATCTTCATCGTTTAAATCAAGCGGGTTGCCTGCTGCATCTGTTAAGATAACCTCAACGTCTACATAAGGTGATGTAGGATCAAAGTTGCCAAACTCTAATGAACCGTTGCTATAAAGACGCTCTAAAGAGATTTCACGCTTCACCCAATCATATACTTTAGGAACGCGAATACATAATGAATCTAAATGTTCTCCCATTCTTTTTTACCTCCTAATCGTAATTGTCCTTCCTTTATGCTATTCGTTAACTAGGTATCGGACTACTATAGTGTATGAATGACCCGGTTTTGTGTGACCGTGACAAAAGCGGAATTTAGAAAAGTTTGCTGCATGCATAAAATTTGAAGGAAATAATAAACTCACTTACAGCATATTCATATTAAGAAAAAGTGTTATTCATCTAGAAAGAAATTTTATGAGTAATTAGCTTACATGAAGGAGTGAATCGCTGTGGCTGAAGTAAAAGTAAGAGAATATATTGCAAGCTTAAAAGCTGAGTTAGAGTTTTATAAGGAAGAATATCAAAAATATAAGAGTGAAGAGTTAAATTATGAAGAACTTAAGGAAGACTTAGAGAATTTCAGAGAAAAAAATAAAAAATTAGTTGAAGAAATTGACTGGTTAAAAGCAATGATTAATGAACAAAAAGAGCAGGAGAAAAAAGCTCAGCAAAAGCCGGAGGCAAAAGTAGAGGAAGATGAAACACCGATAGAAGCAATAGAGGCATATTCATCATTTGATAAATCAATTAATCAAGGTCTTAGTGAACTTCAGCAAAAGCTAAGCGGGGTTCAGCGACATAAAATGAGACAACAAGCGGTGAATCGAGAGCGTGATATGAACAGTCAGGATCTATTTTTAAAGCTGCAGCGTAAAATGGACAAATAACACTGAACTTCTTACTACAAGCTGAATATAATGTCATAGATTGCATTTTGTGAAAAGGAGGGACCATAGGATGTATTATAATCAAAAACAAGCATACCCTCACCCGCACCCTCATTACTATCAGCAGCCTGTAATGAAAAAAGCAGTTCAATATCCTTCAAAGCCTGTGCAAAAGCCAATGCCAAAGCAAGGTGGATGTGGTTGCGGATCTAAATTACCGAAGCGTTAAACCGTTTGTACTGCCTATCTTGGCAGTACTTTTTTTCTTCTTATACATAGTATAGATGGAGGTGAATGACGTGGCAGATTTTTTTGAGCAATTAGAGAAACTTTTTGAAGAGCAAATCATTGGTTCTCATGAAAAAAAGATGGATGAAGTGGAAAAGTTATCTCAGCGATTTGAAAAGCAAGAGCGTCAATTACAGCAGCAAGAAAAGCAAATTGATGATATTTATAATGATGATCCGTTTGGACAATAAAATTATTTCTTGACCAAAAGCCCATACCAATTCATGCCCCATCACATATTGTATAGAGAAGAAGGACAGAGGGGGTGTAATTATGGGCTTTGGATATGGCGGATATGGCTGTGGCTACGGTGGTGGTTACGGCGGTGGTTTTGCGCTAATCGTAGTACTATTTATTTTATTAGTTATTATTGGTTGTGCATGTTACAACTAATCCCTTCTACTGAATATAGTAAAAGAGAGTACGAGTGAGCATTCACTCGTACTTTATTTTGATATTGTACCTCACAAACCGTCGATTAAAAGTGGTCACCATCTGGGCAGCAGTTGCATACGATAAAGTATTCCGTACAGAACCGCTTCTTCTCACACAATATGGCGGCTAGAAACAATTTGGTTTCATAAGCTTTATATGCCAAAGGAGGCAATGTAAATGGATAACAATATGTTTAAGAATATTGAAAAGAAAACAGGCGTTAATATGAAGGATATTTTCGAGCTAGCGAACTCCGTGCAAAACGCCAATTTTAAGGATGAACAAACGGTGCGTAATATTGTAAAACGTGTAGCTCAAATTGCAAATAAACCAATTTCAAAACAAAAAGAAGATCAGATTGTCAAAGCACTTGCTAGCAACAACCAATCAATTGATTTTAGTACAATTTCTAAAATGTTGAATGAGAAGAAGAAATAAGTAAAGAGCCGGGATTCCCCGGCTCTTTACTTATGAAATGACTAGTATGCTTTTAAAAAAGGTTTTAAAAAGCGAGAAGGGTAAGCTGTTTTTCCTCTTCGCGTTTGTAAAATGGATAGGTATAGGGATAGCTTTGCTCGCGTCATGGCTACATAAAGTAAGCGTCTTTCTTCTTCCAATGCACCAACCTCACCGTTTCGGTACGATTCAAGCGCATAGTCATGCGGAATACCCCCGTCTACGTTACCTAAAACATATACGTGCTTATACTCCAGACCCTTAGCACGATGAATGGTTGTTAAATGAACGCTCTCATTAAACTGCTTACTTAAAACCTTCATTTCTTTGTTCATACCAATCATGTGATCTGCGTGGTCAAGCAGTTCTTTGACGGTTGAAAATT
Source organism: Bacillus sp. 1780r2a1 (assembly GCA_024134725.1). NCBI lineage: Bacteria > Bacillati > Bacillota > Bacilli > Caryophanales > Bacillaceae > Bacillus > Bacillus sp. 1780r2a1. Next base: position 796,957 of record CP099863.1, read on the forward strand.
TACGTGCAACAACTCTTAAGTCACGAACGTCGTCTGACCCTTTTTCCATGGCATTCCCTTCATTTCCACGCTTTTTGACAAAGTCATCAAAACCCATATCTTTTGAAATAGTTTCAATGGCATTAACAGGCTTCATCTTTTTTAAGCTTGCAAACAACGGAATAATCTTTTTCAACTTCTTTTGTTGAAACGATTTTAAATCCTTTAAATGGCCAAGCGCTTCGACAAATGATACGTCATTTAAAATACTCATTGCCTTTAAGTCATTTAAGACATTTTTCTTTAAAAATAATGCCTGAACGATGCTAGTCAGGGATTGATTATCGTTTGGATCTAAGCTAAGGCGTAAAAAAGCAAGCATTGTTTTTACAACCCGACGTTCATAAAATGAATCTGCATCTTGCTCAATGGTAAACGGAAGATTTGACTGTGACAACCGTTCAAAGACCGCACGTGAAGAAGCATGAGTACGATATAAAATGGAAAAGTCAGAAGGAGATGCACCGGCTTGAACTTTCTCTTTTATATCTCGCACAATCATTGTGGCTTCTTCTTCTTCATCATAAGGAAAGAAAAAAGTTGGTATATGATCATGGTGAAACTGTGCTTTCATATTTTTTGGATGTCGCTCTGTATTGCGTTCAACGACCTTATTGGCAGCTGAAACAATTGAATGAGCAGAGCGGTAGTTTTGGTGAAGCGTTACTTTTTTCGTTCCTGGAAAATCTCTTTCGAAATTCAAAATAAAGCTTGGGTCACTGCCACGAAACGCGTAGATGGACTGATCATCGTCACCTACAACGCATAAGTTTTTAGAGTCAGCGCTCAACATTTTCATAATAGCATACTGAACTTTATTAATATCTTGAAATTCATCAATCAGAAAGTATCTGAATCGCTTTTGATAACGAACAAGAAGCTCAGGGTTATCTCTAAGCATTTGATAGCAGCCGTCCAGCATATCATCAAAATCGAACAGCCCTTGCTTTTGCTTTGTTTGTTCGTAATGAGTATACAGGTGGTGAACTTGCTCTTCCCACTGGCTAGCAGGACGAATATCTTTCACACCCAAAAGCGTATTTTTCCAATAGCTAATCTGTTGAATAGCTTGGTCGAATGGAAAATCTTTTTCGTCAAGATTTATTTCTCGTCCTGCTTCTTTTAAAATTTGTTCCTTTTGCCAATCCCATTTTAACAATCGACTCATTTGCCAAGAATCTGGGGCATGATGAACAACCATCCGCAGAAAAATACTATGGAATGTGCCGACAAGCATCTGCTTAATGATTGATGGTGACATTCCAGGATAAGATGTGAGACGGTTCTTCATTTCTTTTGCTGCTTTTGATGTAAACGTTACGAGCATAATTGAACGCGGATCAATTTTATGCTCTTGGATCATATAAGCAGTACGAGCGGTTAATACTCTCGTTTTTCCACTTCCTGCCCCAGCCAAAATTAAAAGGGGACCTTCAAAGTGAGTAACTGAGCTCCACTGATTTGTATCTAACACGATTTGATGTTCCTGCAATGCATGAGAATAGGATGATTTCGCTTCTTTCACTTCCGCTTTTGATGCTGAAAAAGCAGGAATTGGGTTGAAAAAAGTGGAATTTTTCCATTGAAGTTCATTTTTTACTTCGCTTTTCCCAATGGCTCTGCTTTTTGGAATTCGAAACCCTCCTTGTTCTTCATAGCTTGTACTTGAAGCCAGCACAGGAACGGGTTGTTTTTGGGTGAATGGTTTCATACATTCTGAGCGTTCGTGAGGGGCATTGCGATGATAAAAATAAGGAGCTTGGTGAATTCCGATTGCAAGATGAACAGTTTCCTTACAATGAGCACAAGTTAATTCATTTCGAATTCCTGCTTCATAAATCATTTGAAACTGACTGCGACCTAATGTGTCGAGTGAAATCGTCTTCCCGTTATGTAGAGCATTTTGCATACAGCTGACCTCCTTTATCGTTTCATTTCTGTTAAAACAGCTAAAAACTATCATACCATATTCAAATGACTATCGAACAGGTAGAGAGTAAAACAACTTGTCTAAGCAAAATGTCGAATATCTTTTGTTCAAACGGGAAAAAGATTATAAAAGGAGGAGAGGGTATGGGGTATATCTTACCTATTACGCCGTATCAATCGATTCAATATGCACAAAGAAGCCAGCTGAAAACCTACACTTTGCGAACCGTACAATCTGTCCAGCCAATCGTGAGCTTACAAAATAAGCGAAGCTCTACTTTACCTTTATCTTCTATGAACAACTATACGCACTATCGATCTAGGCAAGATCCGCAAGTAATTGAGCAAGATATTCCAAAAGGAACCTATATTAACGAAAAAGTCTAAATATTCTCGAGATGTTAATCTAAAAATAAAGAAGGCGATGCTTTTATTCTGTATTAACAAATGCTAATACTTTTGAATAAAGAGTTCATCGCCTTGTTGCCATTCTGCGTATAATACTTGTTTAACGCTAGGAATTCCTTGTTTTTCGATTTCTTGATGTAACCATTTTTCTGTAAAGCCTGACTCCGTTAAATTTTTAGTCAAAATGCGTCCGTCACTGATAAAGGCAATTGGAAGGGTAGGTTGTGTAACAGGTAATTGAAAGTCACCTTTAGTAGGAGCCGCATAGTCGGACTTTAATAAAACGCTCATTGTGCCGTCCGTTTCTAAGATAGCATATGCTACTTCGCGAATAGAAAAAGCGTTCTTAGAGCGGAGCATGTGCAACAATTGATCTACGTCTAATCGGTTACGCTGTAGTTCTCTGTAAGAAAGCTTGCCATTCCGAATAATAATGGAAGGTCGCCCTTCGAGAAACAAACGAAAAGGAATATTTTTTTGTGTAATAACTTCCGTAAAGTAAATGAGTGCACCCCAAACAGTTACAGCAAATGCAATCTTTCCAATCCCTATTTCAGAATCATACAGCGCGTTTCCGACCAATTCACCCAGCACAAGCGCTGAAATAAAGTCGAACGTTGTGAGTTGCGTAATGGTGGCGCGCCCCAGTAATTTCGTTAAAAAAAATAAGCAAACAAAGCCTACAAACAACTCTGAAGCAATTCTGATAAATTCCATTATTTCACCTTGTTTCCATCTTTGTTTATTAGTATGGAAAGATAAATGCTCTTTTATCCAATGAAATTTGACATGAAAAAGCTATGTATACAAAGAGGATTTTTGCTTGTATCTACATCAAAGCGTACCTACCTCTTTTTGCGTCTGTCCTTCCAGGAGAAATAAAATGCTTGGACAAAAAAAAGAAGGACAAGTAACCAAAGAGTAAAAGTTTCTCCAATGCCCATTAAGCGAAATGGACTTATAGCATTGTTTAGCGCCTCATGAACAGTGAATTGTTGAGAAATATCAATAACCAAGGAAAAGATTATTAAACAGCTTAACATTAGAAAAGCAACACCTATAATTTTCATCGCTTACACACTCCATTTAAGTAACCTTCCCTTTTTATCTCAATTTATAAAAAGATATAAAATGCAAAATTTCACATAAGAAATCCCTGTAAGGTTAAGATAATAGAAATAAAAAGAAAGGTGTTTCATTTCATGCCTTCGTTCTTTAAGAATCAAAAAAAACAAAAGAATTCGCATACGGCTAACGATTCTAATTCTTGCGTAGAATCTTCTCTAGAAGCAAACCGTCAGTACATCGCACGGAAAATGGGTGACAGTTCGGATATAATTGTTCGACATTTAAAATTAGGACTGAATTTGGAGATAGAAGTTGCAATTATTTATATAGAAGGAATTGTAGACAATCAATCTATTCAAGATTCTTTAATTGATTCTATAACCAAAAAGCCAAGCAAAACGAATATAACTGTAAATAATGCTTTAGATGTGATTTCGAAAAGTATCGTAACTACTGATGATTTATCGGTTATTAATAAGTGGGAAGATGTGTTTTTATCCTTAACAGCAGGTGACACAATTATACTTGTAGATGGAATAAATAAAGTGCTAAGCGCTAGTACTGCTGGGGGAGAAACTCGATCGATCTCTGAATCAACTACTGAAATGGTTGTTCGTGGGCCAAAAGCTGCATTTACAGAGTCTATAGGAGTAAACCTAGCAATGGTAAGGCGTATTATTAAGAGTCCTGATTTATGGACAGAGTCTTTGAAAATAGGCCGCATCACAAAAACAAAGGTTAATCTAATGTATATAAATGGCGTAGTGAAAGAAGAGATTGTTCAAGAAGTGCGCAGCCGGCTGAAAGAAATTGATATCGATAGTATTCTTGAATCAGGATATATTGAACAATTTATTGAAGATCAAACGTTGACGCCGTTTCCTACGGTTTATAATACGGAAAGACCAGATGTAGTAGCAGGAAATTTATTAGAAGGACGAATCGCTATATTTGTGGACGGAACGCCTTTTGTATTAATTGTTCCCGCTGTTTTTATACAGTTCTTTCAATCTCCAGAAGACTACTATGCTCGCTTTGATATTGCCACATCTATTCGTTTGTTGCGAGTCTTTATGTTTCTTATTTCGCTAACTGCTCCAGCAATCTATGTTGCTGCAACAACCTTTCACCAAGAAATGGTTCCCACAACGCTCATTGTAGCGATCGCAGCTCAGCGGGAAGCCGTGCCTTTTCCAGCATTTATTGAAGCACTTCTCATGGAATTAACTTTTGAAATTTTACGAGAAGCAGGGATTAGGTTACCAAAAGCAATTGGATCAGCCGTATCGATTGTAGGGGCACTTGTTATTGGCCAAGCAGCGGTACAAGCAAGTATTGTATCTCCTGCGATGGTTATTGTTGTTTCGATTACAGCTATAGCTAGCTTTGCTACTCCAGCTTTTGATATGGCTATTTCCGCTCGATTAATTCGTTTTCTATTTATGCTAGGTGCAGCAACGTTTGGTTTTTATGGGATCATCTTAGTTCTACTTTTAATGATTGTTCATCTTTGTAGTTTGCGTTCATTTGGTATTCCATACATGGCCCCGTTTGCACCTTTTATACCCTCAGAAAATCGAGATACAGTTATAAGATCGCCGTGGTGGAGCTTAAGGAAGCGTCCACGGCTAGTGAGTGATAATTCAGTTCGAGAAGAAAACGAAAAATCGGGTCCTCCTACAGGTCGAAATATGAAAAAAAACGTTTCTCAAGAGGGTGACAACAGTGAATCATAATAAGAGAATTTTTCTATTAATACTTATACTTTTTCTTTTAACAGGCTGTTGGAGCAAAAAAGAGTTAACCGACTTGGCACTCGTAGCGGCAATGGGTATTGATAAAACAGAAGATGGAAAATATGATGTAACACTTCAAATTATCAATCCTAGCAACGTAGCTGGAAGTTTTCAAGGAGGAGGAGGTTCTCAAAGTCCTCCTGTTACGATATATTCAGCTCAAGGTGATAATTTAGTTGAGGCAAGCAGGCGGGCTTCAACTAAAATTTCCAGAAGGTTATATTATGCTCATACAAACCTTGTTGTAATTGGGGAGAGGCTTGCAAAGGAAGATGGCGTAAACCTTTTAATTGATGCATTAGATAGAGATCCAGAATTCCGAATTACCTCTACCTTTACAATTGCAAGCGACTCAACAGCTGCAGCTCTTGTCAAAGCATTAACTCCTATTGACAAAATTCCAGCAAATAAAATTTTAAAGACCTTGGAATTTTCTCAAAGACGGTGGGGAGGAACGATAAAAGCATCAATCCAAGACGTGATGAAAGGTATTCATTCTCCTGGGAAGCAAACCATTGTTTCTGGATTTCGTATAGTTGGTAATGAAGAACAAGCACAAAGATTAGAGAATCTGGAGGAGAGTGCACCAAAAGCAACGCTCCGCGCTGCTGGAATTGCAGTTTTGAAGGAAGGGAAGTTAGTAGACTGGCTATACGGAGAAACAGCAAGAGGAACAGTATGGATTCTTGATAAGGTTCAAGGTACGGATATTAATATCGATTGGGAAGGCACTAAGGAAGCAATAGCTTACCAAACGGTTCGTCAAAAAACAAACGTATCTTCACAACTAAAAAGCGGTAAGCCTCATATGACTGTTCGTACTCGTGTGGAAGGAGAAATTGGTGCATTAAATGTACCAATCGATATAACGAATCCAAAGGTTATTAGAGAAATTGAAGAGGCGGTTGGGAAAGAAATTAAAAACGAACTAACGAAAAGCATTGAACATGCACAGAGCAAAAAAACGGACGTTTTTGGCTTTGGAGAAGTTGTGCATCGTACCAGTCCGAAAAAATGGAAGAAATTAGAGCCTGAGTGGAGCGATGCTTACTTTCCTGAACTAACTGTGGATGTGAAAGTAGAGGCCTATGTTCGTAGGGCAGGATTACGAAATAAATCGTTTCTTTCAGATGTAAAATAGAGATAAAAGGAGGTGCCAATGAAATGGAGAAAGCGAAAATTAGTGCTGTTCAGCTCTTTGTCTTAATGGTTCTTTTTCAAATGGGAAGTGCTTTGTTGGTACCTCTTGCAATGGATGCTAAGCAAGATGCGTGGTTAGTAATCTTGATGGGGATGATTGTAAGCTTTGTTCTCTTTTTAGTCTATCATAAAATTTATTGGTACTATCCAAATCTTTTACCTACAGAATACATGCAAGAAATTTTGGGGAAAGTGATTGGAACAGTAGTGGCATTTCTATACATTGTTTATTTTATGTATGATGCTGCAAGGGTTCTACGTGATTTTGGTGAAATGCTATTAACGTTTGCCTATCCAGATACGCCTCTATTTATAGCGAATGCTTTACTAATTCTTGTGATTATCTATATGGTTTACAATGGGATTGAAGTCATTGCTCGTTCAGGGGAACTGCTTTTTATCTTTATGTATATTCTTGCTGTTACAGGTTTTATCTTAATTGTAACGTCAGGTTTAATCGATACGACAAATTGGAAACCGGTGTTAGAAGAAGGGTTGTCTCCTCTTTTAAAAGTAGTATTTACAGAAACATTGTATTTTCCATTTGCAGAAGCTATTGTATTTACAATGATTTTGCCTTATTTAAATAACCCTAGACATGCTAAACGAACGTTGCTAGGGGCAACAGCACTAAGCGGAATTAATTTAACTATTACGATGCTGATTAACATAGGCGTACTAGGAGTAGATTTAACTTCTCGTTCGCAGTTTCCACTCCTGACTACTGTTCAAACCATACAGGTAGCCAACTTTTTAGAACGATTAGATGTCTTTTTTATGATTGCGATGGTAACAGGGATTTTTTTGAAAGTAAGCATTTTGTTTTACGCGGCTGTTATAGGTGCATCAAGTTTATTTAACGTTCAATCACCTTCACGCCTTGCCTATCCTTTTGGAATCATTATTCTATTCACATCAATCATGATTGCAAGCAATATTCAAGAGCATCTTGAAGAAGGCTTAAAGATAGTAATGAAGCTTTTACATATTCCTCTTTTTGTAGTTATTCCGCTTTTACTTCTTTTTGTAGCATTTTTACGAAATCGAAAGAAAAACTCTAGCAAAAACATTTGAAGTAATGCTGATGTAAATAAACAGCGCGCTGCTTGTAGGAAGCGCGCTGTTTGTTGTGACTATAAGAAAATATGTTTTTATAGCTTTTTAACCATTTCTACATGTGGGATACCGGCATCCATAAATTCACCTGACACCGTTACGTACCCGAGCTTTTCATAGAAGCCTTCGGCATGGGTTTGACCATGGAGCTTTAGCTTCGATAAGCCTTTATCCACGGCTAGGCTTTCCATTTTGTTCATGATAAGCTTGCCAACTCCAGCTTGTCGATGTGAAGGCATTACGCAAATACGCTCCATCTTGCCATAGCCATCCACTACGCGTAAGCGACCAGCCCCAACTGGTTTTCCCTCATCATACACAACAAGATGCGTTGCTTCTTCTTCGTACTGGTCGATTTCTTCTTCCACATCGACTTGTTGTTCTTCAACGAACACTTTTAGTCTTACATAGTAAGCATCTTCACGCTCGTCTTGTGTTGTTACTACTTTAATTTCCATAGGACTTTATTCCTTTCCAAATCTAAATGTTTCAAAGACCGTCCATGTATCGTTTTCTAATTGGTACATTAAGTGAAAGCGGTCGATAACTTCTTCGTGCGCAACGTCTACTAATTTAAGCTGACTGTATACATCTAGATGTTCATCATCTGAAAGTCTTTGCCCGATAGTGACATGTGGAATAAACGTATGTTCAGTCGGCTGTTCGAGTTGCCCTTCATGTAACATATTGTAAAGAGCCGTTAGTTCAGCTTTTTGTTCAACTTTTAAATAAATCACATTGTTCACAGGAGAGAATGAACTAACTTTGGTTACGTTTAGCGTAAATGGCTTAGCATCTTTTGCAACTTGACGAAGCTGAGTAGCAATATGCTCTATTTCAGTTTCTGAAGCTTCAAATACTTCTTTTACCGTTAAATGTGGTGCAATTAATGAATAATGAGGGTCGTAACGCTTTCGGTAAGAGTTCGCTACATCTTGCAGTTTTTTTGATGGAAAAAGAACAACGCCAAATTTCATAAAAAATCCCTCCAACATAAATGATTTAAAATATGTATATCATTTGTTTAGTATAACAAATTTTCCGACAATGTGACATCTTTCTAACGAAGCATCATTTCAAGTGAACGTTTAATATCTTTTTGCCAATATTTCCACGTATGATCGCCATCAAATTCATCGTAAAAGACAGCATAGCTTTTAGAATTCATTGCTTCATGAAGCTGTCGGTTCGGCTCTATAAAATTTAATACGCCGTCTTTTGTTGTTTTCACAGCTGTTTCTTGTGTGCCGATAACGTGATAAAAATCAAGCAGAGAAGGAGTTGAGAATTCATTTACGGCTTTTAGTACAGCTTCGTTCACAAACGGTGAGTGCATAATAACGTTGCCGAACGTGTTTGGGTACTGGATAGCTGTTAATAAAGAAACGGTAGCAGCCAACGAATCCCCGATAAGTGTGCGGGTTTTGCCCATCTGATAAGTAGGATACTTCTCATCAAGAAACGGAATAAGCTCATGAGCTAAAAAGCGAATATATGCTTCGTTCTGTGAGCCGTTTGGGTGATATTTTTCACGACGATCAGACGGATCCTTATAAGGGATACCAACAAAAATGGTGCGATCGATGGCCGATTCTTTCATAAGCTCATCAATTAAGCGAGGCGCTCGGCCGTACATGACATAATCTTTCCCATCTTGTGCGATAAGCAGTGAGTACTTATACAGCGTTGAATAGTTTGAAGGCAAATACACAAGTAGCGTCACGTCTTCTTGAAGTGACTCGCTGTAAAAAGATAGTTCCTCTAAATGACGTTTGCTTTCTGACATGATATCGACTCCTATACTGATAGTGAATGAAAACGCTACCTTTATTGTAGCATATTTATAAGTAAGTGGGATAAAGAGAAAGCCATCGTCTGAGCAATTTAGTCAGACAATGGCGTGAATTTCTTCAAAAGAGCTTTCTCTTCTTGATTATTTGGATCAATTTCTCGAACAATATACTCTTCTTCTTGTTCATTAATCACGACGTATTCGTCTTCATTTTTAATATAGCTGTAAACAGCGTTATTTGAGTAATAACCATTCACGTTATCTAAAATGACACCTTGAGTCTTTTTGTCGTATAAGCGATACGTGCCATCCTCATTAATGATGGAGTAGTGGTTTCCTGCGAAAAACGCAACTTCGTCTTTATTGCTGCTAAATCCTGAAATGAGCAAAAAGATAATTTGACTAATAAAAAACAGTGCTGTGATGACGATTGCAGCTAATAAAATAATTTTCCCAAGCCTTTTCGGCTTATATTCTTCTTCGTGTTGTGCCATGCTGGTGCGTAATCAATACCTAAAGGGATGATTTTACGCTGTCCCTCCTTTTTTGTTTCAATTAATAAAATGATTATACCAATTAATAAGCAGATTCGCATAATTGTGTATGGTAGAAGTCTTAGTGAAAAAGGGTTTTGAGTGGATGTGTAGAACTATTGAAGGTAAGTAGCATGTACATCATTAGACAAAGGAGAGGGAGAAGATGACATCCAAAAAAATCCCAACAAGTAAAGAAGTAACGGCAGCGACGCTGAGTTTATTGGAAGAAAGAGGCGTTTCAGTATTTGATATTGCAGAAATTGTGTATGATCTTCAGCTTCCTTACCACCCAGACTTAACCATTCAACAATGTGGAGAAAGCGTTGAGCGTGTCTTGCAAAAACGTGAAATTCAGCATGCGCTTTTAGTCGGTATTGAACTAGATAAATTAGCGGAACAAGGTAAGCTTTCAGAACCTCTTCAAAGTATTGTAGAGCAAGATGAAGGGCTATTCGGCATTGATGAAACCATTGCGTTAGGAGCAGTTCTTACATATGGAAGCATTGCTGTAACGACGTTTGGTTATCTAGATAAGGTAAAAGTAGGCGTAATTAAAAAGTTAGATTGTAAAAAAGAGAATGAGCATAAGGTTCATACATTCTTAGATGATTTAATTGCGAGCGTTGCTTCAAGCGCAGCAAGTCGCTTGGCTCACCGTCAGCGAGATGAACTAGAAAGCTACCAAGAATCTCTGGAGAAACGATAATTATTTCGTGAAAAAAGCGAGAATATGCATCTCGCTTTTTTTGTTAGAGTTTAGTAGAAAGAAGGTGACTAAGAGAGGTGAGTCCAAGGTTCTCGTAAAAGGATTTGGCTTTTTGGTTAAAAGCCCATACGGTTAGCTGCAGCTCACTTGCTCCTTTTTTACGCCCCCATTCTTTCGTTCGATGAAATAGCTTTTTTCCAATTCCGTAATTATGCCACTCTTTTCGAACACCAAAATATTGAATGTAGGCAGTGTACATGAAAGATTGATCGTCAACAGGAGGAGAATATTTTAGCTCAACAACGGAAGCACCGATGATACGACCGTTGTGTTCAGCGACTAGAATGTCAGTGGAGTTATAGTATAGGATGGCCTGATACTGTTCGAAAGAAACGACGACGTGGTCTGTGGTAAATAAAGAGGGTAAAGCGTGGGCGTGAAGCTCTAAAGATTCTTTTAAAACCGCATTAACGCCGTGATAGTCATTTATGCTTGCTGTTCGGTAGACGATTTCCATTTTTCGTTTCACCTGCTTTTTTATCAGTTTACGTTTGACTAATTAAAAGCCCACTTAGCGTGAATACTTATAGCATATGAAAAAAAAGAAGGAATGTTAAAAAGCCTGCGTTATCATATCACAGGCTTTTAAATGCGTGTTTCTGAGATGGCGTCTCGTACTCTTTCTAACGAGTGCTTTGCTTTCTCCTTATTCGCAATCATAATATTGACGTAAAGAGCATCAATTAAGCTAAGTTGGCCGATTCGAGAAGCGAGGGCTTCAGAACGATATTCCGTTTCCTCAGAGCTTGTATATAGGGCAACGTCTACATTTTGACTAAGAGGTGATTTTGGAAAGCCCGTGATTCCAATTGTTTTCGCACCGTGCTGCTTTGCCGTGTTCAAAATGTTTAACGTATCTTTATTTGTACCTGAATGGGAGATAATGACTGCGACATCATGTTTTGCTAGCTGTGATGCTGACATAAGCTGAAAGTGAGAGTCAATAAACGCAAACACTTCCGTACCCGTTCGAACAAATTTATGGTAAGCATCCATGGCGATAATAGCGGATCCTCCTGTACCGTAAAAGTAAACTTTTTTGGCTTGCTGCAGGAGGTTAGTTGCTTTTTCAATCGCTTCTTTGTCTAAAATTTGAAGCGTGTTTTCAAGCGTTCGAATATTTGAGCGGAAAATTTTTTCAGCAATGACGCGTTCATTATCATCCTCATTAATTTCTTCATGGATTTGCTGAATAGGCGTCATAATTTCAGCTGCTAAAGAAATCTTCATAGCTTGATAGCCTTTAAAGCCGATTCGTTTGCAAAAGCGAAAAACCGTCGCATCGGCAACGTTTAGGTTATCAGCAACTTCATTAATCGTGCTGTGAATAATATCTTCTGGGTGTTCTAAAATATAATTCGCGATTTTCTTTTCCTTATCGCTAAAGCGAGCATAATGAGATCGAATGTTTCCTAAGCAGTTTTGCGTCATAAACTAATTTCCTTTCAGAATATTTGTAAAGCTAGTATAGCATAGAATAATTAACGAAAAAAATTTTCTTGTAATCGTTTGCGGTCATGAAAAAAATTTCGTATAATAGTAAATAGACAAGAAATTTTTTTTCTGGAGGACATACATCATGAAATTAGGTTTAGTAGGTTTAGGAAAAATGGGTTACAATTTAGCATTAAATTTACGTGACCACAATCACAATGTCGTAGCATTCGACTTAAATAAGGAAGCAGTAACAAAAATGAATGGTGAAGGCGTAGAAGCGTTTGACTCATTAGAGCAAGTAATTGAAAAATTACCATCTCCAAAAGTTGTTTGGGTAATGGTTCCAGCAGGAGATGCAACAGAACAAACGTTAGCGCAGCTTAAGGGTTTATTAAATGAAGAAGACATTGTCATTGACGGAGGTAACTCTAACTATAAAGAATCTGTACGCCGTGGCAACGACCTGAAAGAAAAAGGTATTTTCTTCTTTGACGTAGGTACAAGCGGTGGTATGGAAGGTGCTCGAAACGGAGCATGTACAATGATTGGTGGAGATAAAGAAGTATTTGGCACAATCGAGCCATTATTCCAAGATATCTGTGTAGAAAACGGCTATTTATATGCTGGTGAATGCGGAAGCGGCCACTACTTAAAAATGGTTCATAATGGTATCGAATACGGCATGATGCAAGCAATTGCTGAAGGATTTGAAGTGCTTGAGAAAAGCCAATTCGACTACGATTATGAAAAGGTAGCGCGCGTTTGGAACAACGGATCAGTTATTCGTTCATGGTTAATGGAACTAACGGAGAATGCGTTCTCTAAAGATCCGAAATTAGATGAAATTAGAGGGGTTATGCAGTCGTCTGGTGAAGGAAAGTGGACGGTTGAAGAAGCGCTTGATTTACAAGCACCAACGCCTGTGATTGCACTATCCTTAATGATGCGCTACCGTTCATTAGAGGAAGATACGTTTACGGGGAAAGTAGTAGCAGCTCTTCGCAATGAGTTCGGAGGACATAGCACAGTTAAGAAATAATCAAACAAGGGGGAAAGCAGCATGAGCACCAAATATGCAATCGGAGTTGATATCGGTACAACAAGCACAAAGTCCGTTCTATTTTCAAAAGATGGAACGGCTCTTTCACGAAAGGGAATTGAGTATCCTTTATATGCACCCGTACCGGATGTAGCAGAGCAAGACCCGGAGGAAATCTTTCAAGCTGTCATTACAACGATTAAAGGTGTGATGAAGGAAAGCGATGTGAATCCGGAAGATATTCTTTGCGTATCGTTTAGCTCTGCGATGCACAGCGTCATCGCAGTAGATGAAAGCGGTAAGCCAATCACAAAGTGTATTACGTGGGCAGACAACAGAAGTGCGAAGTGGGCAGAAAAGATTAAGAATGAGTGGAACGGGCATGAGATTTATCTGCGTACGGGAACACCTATTCATCCAATGTCACCATTAGCAAAGCTGACTTGGCTATCTCATGAGCATACAGATATTGTGAAAAGAGCTCATAAATTCATTTCCATTAAAGAATATGTGTTTCATAAGCTGTTTGGCGAATACGTAGTGGATTATTCAATTGCATCAGCTACAGGTATGTTTAACTTAAAGAGCTTAAACTGGGATGAAGAAGCGTTAAAAGTAAGCGGCGTATCAGCTGAAAAGCTATCAAAGCCGGTATCAACGACGCATTGTATGAAAGGCTTAAATCCAGAGCTTGCAAACGAAATGAACCTTTTACCTACGACTTCATTTATTGTTGGAGCAAGTGACGGAGTGCTTTCAAACCTTGGTGTAAATGCAATCAAACCTGGAGTTGTAGCGGTAACAATTGGAACAAGCGGTGCCATTCGTACCGTAACGGATCGTCCGGTTGTAGATCCAAAAGGCCGTATTTTCTGCTATGCGTTAACAGAAAACCACTGGGTAATTGGTGGCCCGGTCAACAATGGTGGAATGATCTTCAGATGGGCAAAAGAGCAGCTGGGTGCAGCCGAAGTCGAAACGGCTAAGCGCTTAGGGAAAGATCCGTACGAAATGCTAACGGATATTGCAAACACGGTGAAGCCAGGAGCGGATGGCTTGCTGTTCCATCCTTATTTATCTGGAGAAAGAGCGCCGCTTTGGGATGCTAATGCTAGAGGTTCATTCATTGGCCTTGGCTTACATCATAAAAAAGAGCATATGATTCGTGCCGTACTAGAAGGTGTTATCTTTAACCTTTATACAGTTTTATTAGCACTTGAAGAGCTTATTGGTGAGCCCAAGCAAATTCAAGCAACAGGTGGGTTTGCTCGTTCACCGCTATGGCGTCAAATGATGGCTGATATCTTTAATCAAGACGTATCGGTGCCTGAAAGCTTTGAAAGCTCTTGTTTAGGAGCAATTATTTTAGGCATGTACGGTTTAGGAGAAGTCGATTCTCTTGAAGTTGTTTCCGATATGGTAGGAGCAACGCATCATCATAAGCCAATTAAAGAGAATGTTTCTATTTATGAAGAACTAACACCTATCTATATTCGCTTATCTCGTTTACTAGGTGAAGAATATGCGAATATCGCAAGCTTTCAAAAGAAACATGTGGAATAATAAAATCACAAAAAAAGTACCTTTTGGTACTTTTTTTACATTAAAATATTATTTTTTCGAAAATAAGGTTGAATTAAGAAAAATTTTTTCATATAATCTAAGTAATTGATGAAATCGTTTTCGGCTAAAAGGTAATTGAAAGCGATGACAAGTTTAATAGTTTGGAAGCTTACAAGGCTTCAATTTATTTAAATGAAAAAAGAAACCGATTACATATCAAACAAGAGAGGCGGAATGAACATGGATACTTATTTATTACTGATGACTTTAGCATCGATTGTAATCGTTATCATAGGGGTTTCAGTGTTTAAATGGCATGCATTTATTAGCTTAACAGTAGCCAGCATCTTCTTAGCGGTTACGTCAGGCTTGGAATTAGATCAAATTGTAAAAGCGTACGAAACAGGAGTGGGCAGTGTACTTGGACACTTAGTTGGAATTTTAGCTCTTGGAACCATCCTTGGTAAATTAATGGCGGACTCCGGAGCAGGTATGCAAGTGGCAGACTTTTTTGTTCGTTCGTTTGGTGCAAAGCGTTTACCGTGGGCGATGCTTATCGCAGGATTCATTATCGGAATTCCCGTTTTCTTTGAAGTTGGTATCTTAATTTTACTACCGCTCGTTATTTCAATTCATAAAACAACAAAACAAAATATCTTATTAATTGCTTTACCAGTTATCGCAGGGTTGTCGATTGTACACGGATTGGTACCACCCCATCCAGGTGCACTAGCTGCCATCAGCATTTATGATGCAAATCTTGGACGTGTTCTCTTATACTCATTAATCGTTGCCATTCCAGCAGCTATTATTGCGGGGCCAGTATACGCAAAATGGATTCATAAGCGCGTTGTTCCACAAGGTGAGCCAGAGCTTATTCGCGTAACAACTGTTTCAAAAGAATTACCTGGAACAGGGATTTCATTTTTTGTTATTTTATTACCAGTTTTACTCATGATTTTATCAGCGGTTGCGCCGTACTTACCGTTAGGAAGCAGCCTTGAAAAGCTTTTAGTCTTTATCGGTAGCCCGTTAATCGCACTATTGATTGCGTGTTTTGTCGCTTTCTATTTCTTAGGTATGAAGCAAGGGATGACAAAAGAAACAATTAAAAAGCTATCAGAAGAGTGCTTGCTGCCAGTTGGTTCAATTATTCTAATCATCGGTGCAGGTGGAGGATTTAAAGAAGTTCTAATTGAAAGCGGTGTAGGTACAACAATCGCTCAAATGTCAGAGAATCTTTCACTATCACCACTTGTTCTAGCGTTTATGATTGCAGGGTTAATTCGTATCGCAACCGGTTCAGCAACAGTAGCACTCACAACGGCCGCAGGAATTGTATCACCGGTTATCGAGCATATGTCAGGTGTAAATCTAGAACTTCTTGTTATTGCAACAGGCGCAGGTTCACTGATGTTCTCACACGTTAACGATGCAGGTTTCTGGATGGTAAAAGAATACCTAGGCTTAACGGTAAAAGAAACGTTCCAAACATGGACGGTACTTGAAACATTGCTTTCATTTATTGCGTTCGGTACGGTGCTTATCGTAAACCTAATTGTTTAATTTTGAAACGCTCTTTCTACATAGGAAGAGCGTTTTGTGCTACATTAGAGAAGTAAAGCATAAAGGGGGGAAAACATGCCACAGACGTTTCACGGAACAGAACTTTTAAAGGATTTCAAATGGTTTTCAGAGCCAATCCATTTCGAATTAAACGAGCAACATCTTGTCATCAAACCTGAGGCCAATACAGATTTCTGGCAGCGAACGCACTACGGTTTTCAAGTAGATAACGGTCACTTTCTTTATAAAGAAGTATCTGGAGATTTTCAGCTTACTACGAAAGTGCATACCAAGCCTGTGAACCGCTACGATCAAGCTGGATTAATGGTACGCGTCTCAAAGGATACGTGGATTAAATCATCCGTTGAGTACATTCCGAACGAAGCAAACAAGCTAGGAGCGGTTGTTACCAATAACGGCTACTCAGACTGGTCTACGCAGGATTTTGAAGAAGATCAGTCAGCTCTTTACTTTCGAATGAAGAAAGTAGGGCAAGACTACTCACTCTATTACTCTATTGACGGTGAGAAGTGGAAACAGTTAAGAATTGCGCATTTATTCACAGAAGAAGAGACTGTGCAAATCGGTATCTATGCATGCAGTCCGCAAGGAGAAGGATACGAGGCTTCGTTTGAATTTGTTGAAATTCAGCAATAAAAAAGCAGCGGGATGTTTAAAAGAGATATAACTCTTTTGCGTCCCGCTGCTTTTGCTTATCTTATGAAAAGCTGTCCATTAAAAATAAATAGAAGTGCTGTTGAAGAAGCATAGGAAGGTCTTCTTCCGCAATCGTTTCTTTCGTTTTCTGTCCATTTTCTGTAACGATGAGCGTCGAATCAGAAAGCGTTTTGCGTCCTTCCTTTGTGGCAATTGTAACTAAGCGCTTATGCGTAAAAGGCGACTCTGGTGACGTTTGATTAAACTCACACATCGGCGCAAACTCATGAAATTCTTTTGGCACTGTCGACACGCGGTGCAGCGTTTTCCATTGATTGTCTTCAAAGCGTTGAAGGTCATAGTGAGCTTCGTCTATTTGAAGCGCTCGGTATTCACCGCTAACGTCCTTAACAACCTCTCCAGAAAGCGGGACAGGTTTTCGAACTGAATCGCCAAAACCAACGTCCACCAGGTACGTTTCACCGTCTAGATAAACAAGATTCGTTGCGTGGCTGCCTTCAATCGTCCACGAACCGTCGGGCTTTTTCACCGTCGCTCCCACGTAGTGAGCATCATAGCCGATTTCACGAAGCAGCCAGCCAAACAAACCGTTTAGTTCATAGCAAAAACCCCCGCGAAGATTGATCACCACTTTTTCAAAAATGCGCTCAAGGTCCGTAACAATCGGCGTCTTGCTGATTACGTCCAGGTTCTCAAATGGAATATGAAGCATATGCTTTTCCTGCAAAAATGCCAGGTTCTCAAGCGTTGGCTCAGCGGGACGCTTAGCCAAAAAGCGAGTAAGGTAATATTGACTATTCAAAGGAACATCCTCCTTTAGTTGAAAGCGTTCTATATCCGATAAAGAAAGTATTGACAACTCATCAGATTCATCTCTATAATAATATCAATACATACATCATATTGCGACTTGTTAGCTCAGCGGGAGAGCACTTCCTTGACAGGGAAGGGGTCGGGGGTTCAAATCCCTCACAGGTCATTCTATTAAAAAGGCTGAAACCCTTGGTATATAAGGGTTTTGGCCTTTTTTGTGTTTTGTTGTTTCTTAATCATTTAGGTTGAATTTAGTGTTTGCTCACATTTTGCTCACGAGACTGTTCAAATGCTTTATGGAAGATATCCGCTACTTCATTATCTGCATTTGGAATGAGGTGAGCATATGTTTCTAATGTAATTTTAGGATTAGCGTGTCCTAAGCGAGCAGATACTCTCACAACATCTACACCTTCAGAAAGTAAGATGGAAGCGTGCGTATGACGTAAGTCGTGAAAGCGAATGGGTGTTACGTTGGCTTCTTTAATGATTCGCTTCATTACTCGTAATACGTTTCGCGGATCTTGAAAACTTCCCGTTTCTGTACAAATGACTAGACCTTGATCTGAAAAATATTCACCTAGTCGCTCTTTCCATTCTTCTTGTTTTTTCTGATGTAAACGTAACTCATTCACAATCATAGTAGTAATGGGAACAGAACGAATAGACTTTTTCGTTTTAGGTGTAGTTAGTACATATCCTTTACTAGGAATGTGAGAGAGTGAGCGTTGAACTTGAATCACTTTATTCTCAAAATCAATATCGCTCCATTTTAGTCCCAAGATTTCTCCTCGTCTCATTCCGGTGTGAATAGCGAGCAGAAAGGTAAGATAATGACGCTCGTTTTTACAACGTTGAAGAAAGAGATGGATTTCATCAAATGACCAAATCTTCATTTCTTCTTTTTTAACTGAAGGGGGATCAGCATTAATTACGGGATTATTGGGGAGCTTCCCCCATTTAATTGCTTGGTTAAAAGATTGATTAAGCATTTGATGAATCTTACGAATCGTACTGGTGCTGTATCCTTGTTCAAGTTTCAAATTATAAAAAGCGTCAATATCTTGTGTTGTAATCTTGGCTAGTTCTTTGTTTGAAAATGGATTTTCTTTGATTAAGTGTTTATCCATTAAATATTTTCTACTAGAAACAGTAGTATCTTTTATGCGTTTTTGGTAATGTGTAAACCAATTTTCTAAGTAAGAAGAGAAGGTTTCTTTACTTGGTTCAACATATCGATTTTCATCCAGCTCAGTGAGAATCTTACGGAGAGCGGCTTGTGCATCTTTTTGACGTGTAAAGCCGCCTTTGACTTTTTGTTTCCGCCTACCGGTAAGTGGATCTCTACCTATATCTACTGTATATGTCCAAGTGTTTCCTCTCTTTTTGACACTACCTTTCATCTAGTTGCTAACCTCCGTATGTCTATAATTATGTGCAGACAAAGGAAAGCAAGTGGTCTAATATCATTTTGGCCACTTGCTTTTCTTTTTATAAGTTTATAAGCCGCTTACTTGTTGTTGCTGTTTAAGCCAATTAAAGAATTCATCTTTTCGTACTCTTTTGTTTCTACCAATTCGAATTAATGGAAAGGAAGTTTGCTCCATTAATTCATACGCAGTTGGCTTAGAAATCGTTAAGATTTCTGCAATATGTACAGCTGTTAAAATAAAAGGATAATCTTCAATAGTTTTATGCATAGCTTTTACACGTCCTTAAAATAATAGTTTTAAAATTTGATGTATGTAGGGTTAAAATCCATAAAAGGATAATGAAGTTTACTATTAGGTATACAGAATCTTAAAATTTCAAAAGAGTTATTTATCATATGAAATATAAATTAAAGCATTTAAATTAATAAGCAGTGGTTTTATCTAAATAGGTATAAACTTCGGTATCTCGTCTATACTGATAATAATTGTCTATGGTTAACCTAAGCTGGTATACCAGTTCGGTTCAAAATCGAAGAATTGTCCGCGAAAAGCCGTTGTTAAAAAGGGATTTCTAGATACTACATTATAAGTTGAAATCCCTTAAAAATCCTTTTCGGCTCTTTAACAGCTGTGTTCTTAAAATTGTCGATTATTAACCTACGGATTACTCTTTTCTTTAGAATTTTCTAGGAAATCAAAGATATTATCTTTATACTGAACAACAGGTTTCTGATTAGTTGAAACAAGAATAAAGTCAACAAAGTATAAAATCATAAGTCGTTGTTCAAGTGGTTGTAAATAATGTTCTAAAACGTTATCAAACCTTGTGAAAAAATGATCGGATTCAACTGCTAGATAATAACTTTCTAAAGCAGTTAGTTTTTGTTGATAAGTAGATGCCAAAGTTTCATTATGAACAATCATATCTACAATATGTAACTCTAACTCCCGTTCTTTTAGGGTTTGTGCTTGTTCTAGTTTCTTTGAGAGAACATGGGCCATGTTCTTAGCTTCTTCAATCACACCTTTCAGGCTAACTTTAATTTTGCTAAGTGTAGCTAAAGTCATCTTTTTATTCTCTTTTGATAAAGCAAGCCGCTGAATATGTTTGAAAACTAAAGGAACTAAGTGCTTATGAACCTCTTTAATTGCTACTTTGTACGAACAATTTTCACAAACATAGTAATGGTAATGGTATGTAACACCATTATGCTTTGTAGAACCGTTTTGATTAATCATAGGTTGTTGACAGTGTCTGCATCTAATTTTATTAAGAAATAAAAAGTGTGTATTTAACCTACCGAACTCTTTTTGAAGTTGTTTATTGTACGAGTGTAGTTGAAGTTCAAATTGGTTCATTAATGGTTCATGAGACTCTTTAAATGTAAACGTTTCTTGTTCACTCTTTCCTTTGCGCACATGCCAAGTCAAGTTTCCTGTATAAACGGAATTACCTAAAATTTTCTCTACCGTACTTGGTGGCCATAGTTTTCCTGTAGGAGAAGGAATTCTTGCTTCATTTAAAAGAAGAGCGATGTTTTTAAATGAATGTCCCCAAGTGTACAAAAATGAAATAAATGAAACAATCTCAGCGTTCTGGTTAGGTATAAGCTTTTTATTAACCTGCTTATATCCATAAGGTACAGTCGCTCCAGGGCGGACCGGATTTTCTTTTTGAAGTTCCGCTTTCAAATTACTTAACGCACGTTCAGACTTAATTTCTGATTCATGTTGAAACAATAAGAACTTTATTTTCATATCGAGACTGTCTGGGTTAACTGGTTCATTTGAGTGTGTCGTATATACTTGAAGGTTAGGTAAATAATCTAGCAATGGCTGATAGAATTCAGTTGTAAAAGAATAACCTGTTCGATCCATACGAGAAACATCGTGAAAAATAACAATTGAAATATTTAGCTCAATCATCTTTTCTTTTAAAAGCATTAATTGTTTTCTTTGCTTAGCTGATTTAGAATAAGCACTAGTAGCTTCTTCAATAAAGATAAACTCTTCTGGCACAACTAAATGATTTCGTTTTGCAAACTCCTGTATGTGTTGCTTTTGGATTTCTACGCTATTGTTGTCCAATTGTTTATAAGAAGACCGTCGAATATATGCAAATGCAATCTTCATTGTAAATCACTCCCTTCAAAAGTATAATTTGGTTCTAAATGAGACAGGTAGTCAAACTTATTCAGTGTAATGACAATTTTTTCTGGATAAATGTCTAACCTTTTAATAAGCATACTAACTAACAAAGCAAAGTTTTTCTCTTTAGAATTGGTTAAATAGTTCTTTGTTAAGTTACTTAACTCTTTATTTTCTAAAAGCAATTCTTCTTTTTCAGTAATGTTCTTTAAAAGTTGTTGCTCATAATCTTCAAGCTTTAATAATTCATTATAAGAAGGATTTAATTTCCAACCGACTAAATCATCATTTTCTAAGATAATTGCTTGACGAATTTGTTCTTTCCTTTTAGAAATTGCTTCTAGGTCTTTTTGAACAAGCATGCGAATTTGATTAATGTAAGTACGAGAGTCTCTAAGCAGTTTATCTGTATCCAGTCCTTCAATTGCCTTACTTAACGTTGCACTCACTACAGAGAATAGATCTCTAGACGGTAGAAGAATTTTTGAGTGGTTTGATTTCTTTGAGCAGGAGTACCAAGCTTTATTCTCTAGGATGCTAAAATCAAACTTCATTAACTTGTTGCATTTACTACAATACGGTTGAAATAAATGTTCTCGCTCTAGTGCCACTTTTTTATGCGAATACGTAGAAATGATTACATTTTTAGTTAGTAAATTTTTAAAATCTTCTAATGACAGATAAGGTTCAACATGTGGAAGTTTATTTTCGTTATCACTAATATCATAGCCCGCATAGAATGGATCCACTGCCATTTCAAGAAGTTTCTCAGGAGTTTTTTTGAATAACTTTTTATAATGTCTTAACAACTTATCTAGTTGTGTGATAGTTTCTACCTTTCTAAGTACGTTAAAGAATTCTAAAATAGTATCTTCTTTCTCCGGATTTTTTTTATATGTTCGGTCTTCTTTGTTTTTAATGTATCCAAACTTTTTTCCTGGAAACCGCCTTCGTGCTTCGGCATTTCTTTTAGTAATATTTTCTCCTTCAAGATTATTAACTATGCTCATTACACCTTCAATTAAAGTGTTATTTGAAGCCTCTTGATGACCAGTTGAAGTAAAAATGATTTTTACATTATGTTTCTTACACAAGTCTATAAAGAAAACACCTTCGTAGTGTTTTCGAAAAAGTCGAGAGCGGTCAAAAACATACACTACTTCAACTTTATTATTCTCAATCAATTTTATTAGCTTTTGTATCTTAGGACGTTGCGCAATATATAGTTTATTTGCTGAAACGCCATATTCATTAATAATAATGATCTCTTTTGAAGAATATTGCTGACGATATGGAGCATCTGCTGTTTCTTGCATACTAGGGTCTTGACTCATCGTACTAATACGCCTCAAAAATACTTTGTATTTATAGTAGCTTTGTAAGTTCATCTTTCTTTTTTCCTTTCATTATGATTGATTTGATGCAATAACTTTGGCTGTAAGCGAGGGGGAACATCTAGTTGTTCAAAGATAATACGTTGAACCAGGTGTTGGATCCACAAATTTGTTACGCTATTTACTTCTGAATCTGTTTGTAGCTGAATTTTTTTTCGCATAAAATACACCTCCGCCTATCAGCTTTGACGGAAATAGGTGTATTTTATACAAGATAAATTCTTATTTAGTCTTAAACTCCAATTCAAATTCAAGTTGAATAGGTTCAGGCTTTTCTAAGCAGTTAATAAATACCGTAACTTTCCCTTGTTGCTGTCCAGGGAATAATTTATCGTTGTCTTTCTCCATTTTGTTTCCTCCAAGTTTGTAATTGAATGAACTTATTTAGTAAGAAAGGAGATAGATATCCTTTTGCACAGAGCTCTTTTAATCGCTTCATTATTTCAGGAGTTAATATTTCATTAGGTTGATTTGTATTAGGATTCAAGTGGAACACTCCTTGAAATAGTTTATTTTTGTGGAGCAGAATTATCTAACTATGAACCTAGAAGCTTATTCTGTCACCACAGCGTTTTGATTAACGGTTTTACCTTGATACCTTCTTCAATTAAGGGAAAATGTTACATAAAAGTTAGATACATCATCTCCTTGTCTAGCAATTGAAAATTTCATCAGCATTATATTTCTTAATTTTTTAAGAAAACAAGGGGAGAGAGCAGAAATGTTGAAAATTCTTCAAAAAGATTTGTGATTGCCCGAAAATCCTGTAGAAAAGAAAGCGCGACTAGCCTCAAAGCTGTTTCTATATATGCTAATTGAAAATTTCATCGACATTATATTCTTCAGATTTTTAAAGAAACAAGAGGAGAGAATAGAAAAATAAATTTTTTTGAAAAAATTTGTGAGCCCTTGGATATCCTTGAAGTAATGGGCACAGCGGCTAGAGAAACTAGCTTTTTTATAAAAAAGCACGCTTAGTCCCAAACACTTATTTTCTATATAATGGTTGGGAATTTCACCAGCATTATATTCTTTAGGTTTTCAAGGAAACAAGGGATGAGGGTAGAAAAGTAAACTTTTTTCAAAAAGATTTATTGTCGCCTGGTTATCCTTGATGCAATGAACACAGAAGCTAGCTTGTGTATAAAAGAAAGTGTCGCTAGACTTAAAGCTGTTACTTTATGTGCTGGTTGAAAATTTTATCGACATTATATTCCTTAGATTTTTAAGGAAACAAGGGACAAGGATAGAAAAATAGAACTTTTTTAAAAAATATTTTCTGGTGTGCTAATATTAGGGATTTAACAGGCGAAGCTGCTATAGACAACATTCCTTTAAAAGAAAGACTGCCTCTAAAAAAGCGCTGAAAATGAAAGGAATCATATCTTAAACGTTGTAGCATCTTAATATAAGAAATATAAATCCAATCAACAGTAGTGACTATATTTTATGAAAAATAAAGTTTTTTCATCTTCTTTTTAATTTGTATTTATAATGGAGCTAGCTATTTAGCTAATTTTGAGAGGTTAATAGGATAAATAGTAGTTATTTATAAAGGGATAATAACTTTATATTGCAAAAATTTTAAGACTGGTTTTCAAATTCAAACATATCGACTTTTATTAGGTGTTTTAAAAAGCACCGAAGGGAGAAATTCAATTTGAACAGAAGGGAAATTCTAAACAAAATTAATAACAGCCCACTGTATGAGTATCATATTGCGGAAGTTCCTCATCGAGGTGAAATGCTGTTATTTTACTTAAAGGAAGACTTAGAAAGGAACTCTAAAATTAATTTTCATGAGAAAGCAGTGGATCTAATTTATAGCGCTGCAGATATCTATGATGTAACACTAGTAGAATGGTCTAAATGTAGGGCCTTTTCTTACTATAAAAAAGGTAGGATAGTAAGCATAGGATTAGAAGACTTTGATATTTTTGCTAGGAGATTACCTGAGAAGTTAGCGGATGATTTCGTAGAGTTTACTTTTTCGATAAAAGCCCTAAGAACAAAAGACTTAGAGGAGATAATTAACATTAGGTGTTTTGAAGATTTAATTAACTATGTTGTAAGTTTACTGTATACAAGATCTATAAAGACATGTGGTTGGTTTGATTAAACGGTTTATTTGTAAAAGTTAAGTGCATTTCAAATAGAAATAGCGGTCTTTAGTTTTAGTGCAAAGTTGTAAATTGCTTTACAAGTGATTGATGTATTGAATTTAATCACCTTAGCATGTTAATAGAAATATTTAATAAATATAAAAAATGTTTTTTAACAGTTATGAAACATTTTAAAAGTCAACATTGTTACTATAGTAGATATACTTACAAAAATAGTTAATAATAGACTTGAGGAATTTTATTAATTAATTGGAGGAGTGAAACTAGGAATTAGTCTGACACCTTTAACTTAATAATTGGACACATAAGATCCATAAAATGTAACTCTAATTATTTAATTAAACTTGAATTTTAATATGTTAGGAGCATGATTTATGCCGAAGTTAGGGGACTGTTTTATTACAACTCTGAAAAAACCCCATTTAGAATGGGGATCACACCGACATACAAGTACTAGAGGTATTATATATGGAGAGGGTTATCTTCAAATCCCAAAATCTGAAGCCAAAAAGATTGGAATTTATAATAGTAATGATTCTAGTGCTATTCATATTTTTAATTGTAATTCTGTAGATGGATTCTTAAAAAATGTAAAGCTTAAGGCTTCAGGTTCAAGTACAGCAGGTGACATTTATGCTAAGCAATTTCAAGGCAATGGTAACCTACAGTTAATTGGTGATTGGTACAATTACGTAAACGCTCAAATAGGTGATAAAATAAAGGTTACTTGGACCAGTGAATTTGATATTGAAATCGAAAAAATTTAATATGGTGACTTTGCGACTTAAAAATAGTATAAAAACTATTAAACGAAATTTAGCTCAGATAAATGAATCTAATATACATATAGGAGGATATTAACATGAATGGTATTTTAGGAGCAGTAGGCAAGGTTCTGGTTGAATTACAGGAAAACGGAACAGCAATTATTGAAAAAACTGATGAGTTATATGTAGATGAAATTATCTATTATGTTGAGGAAACTTTAAAAGGAGTAAAAGCGGCTTATCAAATCGAAGTATTGCAACCAGAAGTATTAAGCAAAATTACACTACAATAAAACAGTATAAATAACTCACTAATAAAGACAATAAATACAATTATATAACGCAGTTGATTGCTATGGAAGTACGATTGATTTTTACCTAAGCAAAACAACAGATCATAAGGCTACAAAGCATTTCTTCAGGAAAGCTTTGCGGTCTTTTCATGTTTCTAAGATAAGTATTATAACAATAGATAAAAACAGGCTATCTTGTAACGATTAAAGACTTAAAAGAAGAGAAACGTATAACTGAAGGCACTCTAATGAGACAAGTTAAATATCTCAATAATATTGTAGAATAGGATTATAGTCTTATAAAGAAGGGAGCGCGCTCGTTCATAGGATTGAAATTATTTCGTACAACTACTTACATACTGAATAGCATATAAGCATTCATCCATAAATCATTTGGATTATTTTCATAAGTTAGCGATTTAAAGGAAACTCACACTTTATGTGTTTTACACCATAATCGTTTGTTTTTAGGGCATTAAGTAAAGTTAAAGGAAATGAAAATCATTGTAGTCATTCGTTCCAAAAACTTCTCAATAACATTATGGCCAACTTTTAATTGAACATATCCACTTATTCCACGAAAAGCCATAAATATAAGAATACTTGAACATCGTAAAGGAAACCTCTTCAAATAAAGTAATAATGCGAATTTTTGTCCACAACTCCAAAATTTAAAACAAGTAAACAATATCTGAGATATAAAAATAGCAGGAAATTTAGATAAATAAAAGTAATATATAATTAAAAATATTAAAGATAAGCACTTTACTTTAACTTCAATATTCTACTTTCAGCTAATACTTTTGCTTTATCCTATTTCTATTAGAGAAACTCTTGCTAAATTAATTTTTAAGTGAAAAAATTTATTTCACACAACAAACTGTTTCCGTTATTTGTATATAGAGTAGTTAAGTGTAAAAGGAGGTTAGTATGAATCTGGATAAAGAGTCGAAATTATGGAATGATCTGGCGGCGCTTTGTAGTTCTTATAGTACGGAAGCATTAAAGGAGGCTAATAAAATAATAAAAGATGAATTTTTAGCAATGGATATTGTTCAAGATTCAATAGTTAAGGTACTTGAAAACTTGCATAGTTATGATGAAACACGGCCGTTCTGGCCATGGTATAAAACAATTGTCAAAAGAATTGCTTGCAATATGTTTAATAAAAAGAAGAGGGAGATTCCGAAGGATAGCATTGAAGACACAAAGTTTTCTCAAATTGATCCTTTTAAAGACAGTAATACTCATTTGATAAATGAAGAGTTCTGGAAAGTCATAAAAATCTCACTTACAGAAAAACAATATTTAATGATTTTCCATCGTTATAAAGGTAGTATGGAATACCAACAAATTGCTGAATGTCTAGATGTAGCTGTTGGTACAGTTAAACGTGGTTTGTTTGACTCCCATCGAAAATTGAAGACAGTGTTTAACAAAAATCCATGAGGAAGTGATAAATAATGAACAATGATAGAACTTTGCATAATAAGAAAAGAAATGCGGATGACATTGTTACAAAAATGTTTGATAAAAGAATTTTGAAAACTATTGAAACAGAACGGAAAAAGTTCATTGAGCGTTCTAAGAATACGGAAGAAACAGATATGGTAGAGGTTGGGAAAATCTCTACCCCCTTTAAAACAATAGTTACAGATGGAAATCATACAAATCATTTCAGAACGCTTTTGCAAAGCAAAAATATACTCTCAGATGACCTTCTACAAAAGGCAGCTGAGGTTGTAGAAAATGTAGTTGATTGGAGAGAGTTAACTGGTGAGCGTATAGGCTTGTTATTTGGACGGATTCAAAGTGGGAAAACTAATTCATTGATTGCGTCACTAGCCATGGCTGCTGATAATGGATACAAATGTTTTATTGTATTAACTTCTGATAATCTTTGGCTATATCAACAGACAATAAGTAGACTAAGACAATCACTACCTGGGATTACGATAGCAGGAAAAGAGGATTGGGAGAATAATCACCACAGCATTAAAACTAAATTACAACTAAATGGTGTTGTCTTTGTTTCGACTAAAAACGTAACAAACCTCAAAAAGTTAAATGAAACAATTCTTAACACAAAGGCTTATGTAAAACCTGCAATTATCTTTGATGATGAAGCTGATCAAGCTAGTTTAAATACCAATATTAGCAAGGAAGATGACGATCCAAGTAAAATTAATGCTTTGGTTAGTGAATTAAGGAAAACTTTTCGTGTAAGAACATATATCCAAGTTACAGCAACACCTCAAGCTCTATTCTTACAAGGATTAAACAGTTTGTACCGACCAACATTCACGGTTTTGATAGAACCAGGACAGGGGTATGTAGGCGGAGAGAAGTTTTTTGCTAATGCAAATAGCGAATATCTTTTAATAGTCCCTAATACTGAAATCGATATGCTTACTTCAGTCACACCCATTCTACCAGAGGGGCTAAAGTACTCTATATGTTGGTTTTATATTGGGGCAACTATTCAGCTTCTTAAATCGGAAGGAACAAACTTCTCTTTTTTATGTCATGTAAGTTTAAAAAAAATTCATCATGAAAATGTACGGGCTGTAATTCAACATTATACGGATCAAATGGCTAAGAGTTTATGTGTTGATGAAATAAATAGTGAAACAGAATTAACCATGTACTTACTTTATAAAGCATACGACGAAATATCAATGAGAGCTAGTAAAACACCTTCTTTTGATGAAGTTATTAATAAATTAAAGTTTGTAATTTCCAGTACAGATATTCAAGTACTTAATACTGATCGATCTAGAGGAGAACCAAGATACGATAATATATATAATATCCTAATAGGAGGTACAAAGCTTGGCAGAGGAGTCACTATAGAAAAATTACTTGTTACTTACTACGGTAGGCAAACCAAAAACCCTCAAATAGATACAGTCCTACAACATGCAAGAATGTATGGATATCGTTCCCGTGATTTATATGTGAGTCGAGTATTTTTACCGCAGCACCTAGCAGATAGGTTCCGTGTAATCTATGAGTCAGAAAATAACTTAAGAGATGTTATTAATAAGCATAGAAGTGAAGGGCTAAGAAGTATCTGGTTATCAGAAGGTATTAAACCAACTCGAGCAAATGTACTGGATCCTAATGAAATTGGAGCGTTTGCTGCAGGAAGTGCTTACTTTCCACATAAACCATTATACAAAAAAACAGATGTAGCAACTTCTACTCAAAAGCTTAATCAACTACTTGAAGGCTACGTAGGAGATGCATATAAAGAAGTTCCACTTAAGTTTATTTCTTCATTATTAAAATATACAAAAACCGACAAAAACTCGCCTGGTCTATGGAGCGAGGAACGTATATTATTGGCCTTGGATAAACTGCAAGAACTTCATACTAGTGCTTTTCTCTCTGTGAAAATTAATCGTAAGCTCTCACCAAGTGATGATCTTAGAAATGTTTATACAAGTGCAGACTTAAACACAATTCCTAATAGAAAACCAACATTACTCATGCTTCGACAAAATGGGGATAAGTGGGATAATCAAGCTTTTTGGATCCCTGTATTCCGCTTTCCTGAAGGCAATTATGCTTTTATGTTTAATGCCACAATATAAGATGAGGGCGAAAAATGAAAGCATCTGACTTTAAGCTTGTATTTAATTCATTAAATCCATCTAACGACAAAAATGAATATAACATGAAGCACGTAATCAACAATTTCTTTGTAGGCAAATCACATTCAAATAATCTCTGTTTGCTCTTACAGTATACACCAGACTCTTCTCTTCAGTGTGGAAGAGATACAAAGAGTATTTCACTGAAATATTTTCCTCCTGAAAACTTTTTCTTAAATGGATGTAGAACAAATAACGCTTGGGCAGTAGTAACGTGTTTGGATCCTCTTCTTAACAGTTTATTCACCGTCCTAGCAGAAGGTATTAAGGATAGATCTTATAATAACTTAATGAATCACCCAAGGGATATATTGGAGTATATAATGGACTGGCAGAAGTTATTAGCCAACGTCCCATCGTTAACTGAAAAGCAGTTGCAAGGTTTATGGGGAGAACTATGTTTTATCTTAAACACCAATTTACCAGAAAAGGCTATATTAGTTTGGGAGGGGCCTAATAAAAAGAAGTTTGATTTTAGTAATAATGCAGTTGATATTGAGGTTAAAACATCTTTAAATAGGCATATCCATACTTTTTCGGATGAACAATTACAAGAATCTTCTTCTTCATCAAAGAGGTATATATATTCTCTATATATAGAAGAAGATTTATCAGGAGGTAGAAGTATAAGTGAACTTGTGAATAAAATTAGCGATGCTTTACCTCGTGTTGAACAATTCACAAAAAAATTATTAGCTTATGGATATCAAAAGAATACTCTACAACACCAGAAAAAATTTTCAATAAAATCATCTAAACTAGTTGAAATATCAAGCATTCCTAAAGTGGTAAAAAAAGATGCGGGAATATTTAACCTAAGATATCAATCTGATTTGACATTTTGTCCAGAGGAAAATAATAAGTGTGAAATTTATATGAATTTACTAGAAATTTAATACCAAAGGTAAAGTCAGAGAATGTGTGTATAAAAAAGAAGGATAGATTTTTTCCTTTTATAAATATTAGAGATAATTATTTATACTGTTAGCATCTGCTTGATTTAAATTGCATTTTAAAGAGTAAATTATCTAAAAAATAGAACAGGACGTAAATGACCCTTTTAAAGGGGTCATTTACGTCCTGTTCTTGGTTTACACTTAATATATTCCAAGTTTAGCCAATAGGGTAGGTGATTAAATGGATACAAGTACTGTTATTGCTGTTTGTGCAATCTTCACAGTTATCAGTAGCTTCATGTCATTAATTGTTAATGTTGTTGCGTTAAAGAGATAGCCAAAAGGAAAGAACATAATGAGCATGGGGGTGCTTGTTATGTTTCTTTCACTATCTTATTTAAACCTAATATAGGTTGCACTTTAATATTTTATTCACATTTTAACATACTAAAAACACACTGTATATAAAGTGTGTTTAGTTGAAAATGTAACGGTTTTTTTACTATATAAAATTAATTGTTATTTAATAAATTTTATGCCATATTTTTGTAGACTGGAAGGGAAATTTAAATGGACATTTACCAAGTAAAGAGACTATTACATAAAGCTTTGATTTATCGTTTAATGGCAAATATTGATAGGTTTTTAAGGGATTCCAAGATATCTCATTCCAAACTTAGTGTTGAAACAGGGAGATCGAGGAATTGGTTTAATGACGCTTTTAATAATAATGAAGATATTACAATTTCTTCGTTAACTAGAATTCTGGGGGCGATTAATCGAGTCTATAAAATTCATGACTATAAAATTTCTGATTTATTTGATGAAAAAGTATTACATATAACTGAAGTATTGACTAGATTTTCAGATGAAGAAAAGAATAAACTACCTTTATTTGATGATCGTGACAAAGAATTATTCTTAGATTTAATGGTGGAGTGGAGAGCTTTAGATGCTAAGAATAGATTAAGTATAAAAGAACAAGAATGTTTAAAAGCACTACATGAAGTAGTTCTAGCAAAGGAGCATAAAGAATGGCAAGCTTAACAAAAAGAAAAGTATGGTTTATTACAAGACCTGAACGTGATCCAAAGTTTCATGTTGAGGCGTTAGAAGCTTTAAAAGAGGCTACAGACAATTTTACTGTAGTTTGGGCAAGAAATCGTGAAGCTCATAAAGCTTATGAGAAAACACTAGTAGCTTACGAATTAAAGCGTGACAGTATAAGCAACGATGGATCAGGTGGACGAACCTGGGCTGCAATGTTGAAGACTTTTGGATATGTTTATACTAACGAAACTGGTTATCTTACCCTCACAAAAGTAGGAAAAAAGCTTTTAGAAGGCATAAAGAAAAGAGAAAATATACGTAAACAAATTTTAACTCTTCAAATCCCAAACGCATACTTTTTAGAAAGTGGTTTTAGACCAAAATTTGAATCTGATTTTCAAATTCGTCCAGCACGCTTTCTTATTCGTTTAGTTAACCAACATAATTTAGATTATTATGTTACTAAAGAAGAGATTACCTTTTTTGCTTTAACAGCTAAACGTGACGATGAATTAAATGCTGTAACCAAAAAAATTATAGCTTTTCGAAATAGCGATGAGGAACAAAAGGAAGAAATGCGTAGAACTGTAGCTAGTGAATACGAACATCGTGAACGATCAGATAAAGGAGCAAGAGATTATGCTACAGCTCATGGTGATGTTGCTCATACGTATATGATGCTGTGTGACTATACTGAATTAGTAGATTATATACGGGGGGATGCTTTAAGAGTTCCTTCTGAAAAGCATGAGCAAACGGCTAAAACACTTTCAGAATTTGAAGAAAGATATCCATTTAATAAACGGTATTTAATTTCTCTTCAGCGGTTTGCAGAAAATAATGGATTAGATGTAGATAGCTATAAGGCCAGTGCCTTTGGCTCTATCAAGCCAGCTACTAATCAAAGCAAAGTTAAAAATAAAATAAAAAAGCTATTATCGCCCTATCCATTGGTACAAAGTCTCTCTAGCGAAAAAATTGTATCCATCTTAGCAGAAGAATTTTCTCAAAAAGAGGCTCAAAAATATGCTACGGAGTTAAAGCAATACCAATTTACTTCATTAAATGAAAGTTTTGTAGAATCATATTTGTTTGAAGAAGATGACAGAAAATTCGAGGATAAAACAGCGGAAGTTTTAAGAGCTATTGGATTTAAAGTAGATTTACGTCCGAAACCGGTTGTTAAAGACGTACGCACAGAGATCGAAATTTTGTTACACTTGGACGATAAGAACGTGTGTATAATTGATGCTAAGAACTATAGAAAGAAGTTCAGCCTATCAGCAAACCTTGCGTCTCACATGGGATCAGAATACATACCTAACTATAATGGGTATGAAGGGAAATTAGTTTCCTACTTCGGATATGTAACGGCTAGTGAGTGGGGCGGTGAACGTAATCTAGAAAAAATCACTGAGAAGGCAAAAGTTGCATTAGCAGGGCATGTAACACAGGGAGCGATATTCTCTGCGAAAACATTAATTGGATTTTTGGATTACTGTATAGATAATAATATTGATAAGGATACGCGTACACAAAAGTTTATTTCTTGTTTTATTAATAGAGGAT
The DNA here is from genome assembly GCA_024134725.1 of Bacillus sp. 1780r2a1. Taxonomy (NCBI): domain Bacteria; kingdom Bacillati; phylum Bacillota; class Bacilli; order Caryophanales; family Bacillaceae; genus Bacillus; species Bacillus sp. 1780r2a1. Next base: position 830,032 of record CP099863.1, read on the forward strand.
ATTCTAGTGTATCTGAGATTTTTTAAAAAAAGGAGCCGTTAGGGCTGCTTTTTTTTGTATAAAGGTGTAAAATAAGTTGCATACCCATATGCAAGAACATATTTTCGTTTCTTTAAAATTTCTTACTAAGGAGTAATTAGATATTATGATTCTAAAAAAAGGTGAATTATTTAACGGTCCTGGAGGTTTAAGTTTAGGTGCTAAAAATGCACGTGTAGTGGATCCGGCTACTGGTGAGGAATGGCGTATTGAACATCGTTGGTCTAATGATTATGATGCAACAGCCTGCAATACATACAGGCTTAATATTTGTAATGACATAGACGATCCCTCTGTCCATTGGGGGCCTGTAGAAGACCTACCTATTGGAGATAAGAATATCCTGGGAGACATTGATTGCTTCGCGTTTGGCTTCCCTTGTAATGATTATAGTCAAGTAGGAGAAAAACAAGGGCTCAATGGTACATACGGACCTTTGTATTCGTATGGTGTAAAAGTATTGAAAGAATACCAGCCAAAATTTTTTGTAGCTGAAAATGTTGGAGGGCTACAAAGCGCAAATGAAGGAAAAGCTTTTATTCAAATCCTTACTGAGCTTGAAGGTTGTGGGTATAAGTTAACTCCACATCTATATAAGTTTCAGGAGTATGGAATACCGCAGGCACGCCATCGTATTATTATTGTCGGTATTAGAAATGACCTCGATGAGCAAGGAATTCAATTTAAAGTTCCAGCACCTACAACTGTAGCTTCAACAGAATATAAAACATCTGCTGAAGCTATTAACAATCCACCAATTCCGGAGGATGCACCAAATCATGAAATGCCAAGACATACAGCTAAAGTAAAAGAAATGCTTAGCTATATACCACCAGGTGAAAATGCTTGGTATCCGGGCATTCCTGAGCATTTGCAATTGAAAGTTAAAGGAGCACGACTCAGTTCTATCTATAAACGCTTAGATCCTAACCGCCCTGCTTACACAGTTACTGGAAGTGGTGGTGGAGGGACGCATATGTATCATTGGGAAGAGCTTCGCGCACTTACAAATCGTGAAAGAGCACGACTTCAGACTTTTCCAGATAATTTTGTGTTTTATGGTAGTAAAGAAGCTGTACGTAAGCAAATTGGTATGGCTGTTCCACCCCAAGGAGCGCAAATTGTTTTTGAAGCTATCTTGAAATCATTTGTAGGTATCGAATATGATTGGATAGAACCAGCAGCAAAGTTACAACTTGAAAATTTAAGAGGAAAACAAAAGGTTACTGTTCAAGGCAGTGAAGTTGCTGTGACTCATTAAATGAGTTCACAGATATAATTAATATAAGGATTAAAAAAGCAACCACTTTAGGTTGCTTTTTTAATTGTAATAATTATTTTAAAACTACAATTAGACATTTTATTTTTAAGCAACTATGAGTCAATCAGATACTAATTATTGACTTAGGGACAGCATAAAGAAAAATCAAAATAGTAATCAAATAGCATGAAAAGAGTTAAGATTTCATTACACACTATGAATAATAGACAGTCTTTCATATTAATATTCTAAATTAATAACCAAAAATATCCATAAAGATATATTCTAACCTTTTCAAAACTGCTTCATATTGATCTTTTGCTAAACTTAAATTTTCCTTTTTTAATTCATCGGCCAATTTCAACTTCTCCATAATGAGTGTATATTCATCATCTAAAAGAATATGTTCTTGGTACGCTAAACTTAAATATTCTTGGATTTTTTTTTCTAATCCTTCTACTTGGTATCTTTTCACTAAATTGTTACCACTCGATATTTCGTCCTCAGATGACCCATTCTCTTCTGGATTTCGTAAAATAAAATTTCTAATAAACTTTGTTGATGTTTTTTCCATATCTTCTTTTACTTCCTCTATAATGTTTTGTCCCTTTGTCTTAGAATAATTTTCTACAAAATCTACAGGAGTCAACATTTTAAAGGTTTTCTTATTAACTTTATAAAACTCTTCAACTAACTCTCTTCTTGCACCAATGACTTTCCCTAAAGTGTTCTTATATACCCAATCATTCTTATTATCCCTAGTGATGAAAATAACATTATTATCTGCTAATGAGAGAATTTCTGTCCATATCTTCAAATCACCCGTATGCCCTTTATCTTTGTATCCAGGGGGGATATTTTGTTTTTTTCGTTTATCTAAGTCTTCTTTTAACTGCTGATCATCATAATCTACTTCATCTAAAACCGTCATCTCAAAAATTTTTTCAAATTTATCTAAGATTGGATCATTATCTATGTATTCTTTGATATCATCCAACAAGTTATTAAGCGATTCTTTGTATTGTTTTTGAGCAGAAGTTAATGCTTTTAAAGCTGTATTATATCTTTTTTCAGCCCTAAGTAGTTCCTCTGTGTTTTCAAAGAAAATTAAACTTGGAATTACATCTTTAAGATCAGAATGTTTGACATTTTGCTTAAGGTTTCCAGTAATAAGTTTACTTAATATATTATTTTGAACATCATTAGATAGGTCTCTTATAGTCTCAGGTCTTTTATTTGCGAATTCTTTAATTACTTGATTTGGAATTTTAAGCCTACCTTGTTCAGCCAACTCATTTAAAATATCATATACGGTTTTAAATGTTATGTCTCGCCATTGGTAAGCCATCAAGAGTACATTTGTATCAACAACAATTATTGCATCGTTAAACACTTCATCTAGTTTTTTTACATTAATAAACAGATTATGAAATTTTTTACTCATACCAAATCCCCCCTATAATGAAGTAAATTGTATCAATAAAGTGCGTTATAAACAATTACATTCAATATAAAAAAGTCCAAAATAAAATGAAAACACATTAATTTTATTTGTATTACTTAATATAGTACTTCGATTCGTTCCAAAATTCTTTTAAACTATTCTTCATTGCTATTCCTCTAGAATAGCAATAATCAGGAAAAGCTACCATTGAATAAAGAATGAACGTTCTTTATCAAGGAGTTGATTCAATGGATTATTGATAGCTAACAAACAGAGTCATTGTTTGCATTGAGACGAAAGCATTTTATGCTTTCGTCTCATCTGTTATAAGGCGGTTAAATCCGTTAAAAACTAAGCTTGCTATTGTAGGAGATATCACACGTTCTGAATTTATTATGTTAGCTGGTTTTGGTGCAAATATTATGTCTATTTAAAAGAAGACTATAAATTCTTAATCAAACCTGCTTTTAAGTAGCCATTCCTCAAAAAATATGAATAAATTAATTATGCAGTTCCATGTTCCAAGTTCTAATATCATAAAAGCCGCGATTAATACGTTCTTTTTCTTCATTTAAGTGATTAATTAATTGCTTTGGATAGCGACTAGTCATATAATCAACTTGTACATTATCATTTGGACTGTTAAGAAGTACACAAAACATTGATCCATTTACATAATCCATTCCTACACAGTGTAGAAGCGAAAGCTGCTTTGTTCGAAAAACGAACATTAGTTGGTACTGTTTTTCCATCGTTATACTCTCCTATATCGAATTTTTATTAAATATTCATTACATACATAAACGCAGCTACTCTAATTTATCGAAGAGTAATCAATGTACCTGGTTCATTTATAACTGTCTTAAATACAAGTTAAATTTGTGGCTTCTAGACAGAGCGGCGCATATGCATTATATTCTTGAAAAACAGACCACTTGCTTCTCAAAATGCTCACACATTTGCTCACATAATTATATTTTTGAGTTGATTTCATTTAACTGAGTTGATTTGTGAACTTGTCTAAAACCTTGATAAATTAAGCTTTCTTGATCTTGTTTTACTGAGTTAAACTCGCTTGTTTTTAATGATTAAGATTGACAGGGAAGGGGTCGGGGGTTCAAATCCCTCACAGGTCATTCTATTAAAAAGGCTGAAACCCTTGGTATACAAGGGTTTTGGCCTTTTTTGTGGTTCTGGTGCAAATATTTGAAGAAAATCTAAAAAAGCCACAGATTCCTAGTGACTGTTTGTCTTAAGTAATCAACCCAAACAGTTGATGAATGAACTTCACTTGATTTTGGACAGAATTGTCCCGTAAAACAAGTTGTCCTTTTTTAATGATATGCATCGACTCTATTCCCGAAAGAATAGATGTAGCTGTACGAAAAGATTTCAATCCTAACATCGAACGAACTTTCTTTTTAATAAAACGATGATCTTGTTCCACAATGTTATTCAGATATTTTACCTGCCGTATTTGGATGCCTACGGGCATCTTTTTCTCTTTCTTCAACTCTTCAATTGCCATAGGATAGGCTGGGTTCTTGTCTACTGTGATCACACGGGGCTTGGAAACATGAAAAGACCGCAAAGCTTTCTTGAAAAAGCGCTTTGCAGCCTTATGATCTCTTGTTTTGTTTAAATAAAAATCAACCGTATTTCCTTCTGAATCAACGGCACGATAGAGGTACATCCATTGACCTTTGACTTTCACATACGTTTCATCGACTCGCCAAGAATCATTGGTTGGCTTAAGATGACGCGTATGGTAATTCAATTGATAAAAAGTTCGATGTTAAGCTTTTGTCAATTACTGATGAAGATAATTTTAAAGCTAGTTTTATTGATCAACAAACTGGAGAAGAATATCTGTATGATAGTTCAGAGTTACAAGCTTCAGTTTGGCCTGTAGTTGCTGTTATTGTTGGTTTCATAGCAAAACAAGGTATTAAACAAGCTGTGAAAAAGTGGGGTAAGAGCATTGTTACTTCTATGATTCGCTCAGTTCCTGCTGTAGCAAAAGAAGCGGCTAAAGATTTAGGCTATACAGAGGTTAAGGGTCAGTATTCACACGGAGCTAAGATATTTTATAATAAAAAAGGAAGTCCTAAATATATATCAATAGACCAAGATGGTCATAACGGTGGAGCTTGGAAGGGAGCTAGCTCTATTAAAAACTTAGGTTCAAAGAAAATGCGTTCAGGTACTTACGATGCTGAATTAAAGAGAATAGGAGACTGATGAATTTGGTGAAATTAAAAGAATTTAGTGTTGATTTCGATTGCAATGGAATGACACCTTTTTTTCAAGTCCATCAAGATAATAGGGTAAGATTTGATATCGATGCGCTAAACATGGCTAATTTGAAATTAATTATTAATGATATTTTCAATAAGGATAAGCAAATTAACGCAATTGTTGTTTCGGAATATATCGTCAACAATAAGCGCAAATCTGCTAAAACAAGAATTGGTCAAGTTATTCATTTAAAGAGTTGGAAAGAACATGTAGTACTAGAAGAAGGTACCAGAGATGGAATCGTTTATAGTACTATCGGAAGCTTAAATCCGACAGATGTATATAATTATTGCTTAAGTGTAAAAAAAGGACTAACACGAGCATATATAGCATTTCATTCAAATGAATATCTTCTATATGTAAGTAGTGATGTTATTGATATTATTTCAAGTAATGCTACTAACATTTCCAAGTTAAAAGATCGTTATAACGATTTCTATGATAGGTATTATGAAGGTAATGCTCATATATACGGCTAACTAATTAAAGCAAAACTATACTAAAAAAAGCCATCCTTGTTGGGACTGACTCCTGTTTTTGAGACAGGGGTCAGTCCCTTGTAGCAAAGGGTTTTTTGTATCTAAAGTTGTTGCTTGCGTTAAATCCATATAGAGGTAAGCTTTTTTCAATAAGCGAAATAAATACTTTAAAAGGAATATGTGAAGCGCTTTTGGAAGAATACAGAAAGGGTGATAAACAAGATCAAGACATAAGAAGGTTTGCTAAAGATTTAAGGCAACTATGTATAGATGCCTTAGCAAAAGGTAAGGTGATATGTGCAGTAGGTGATTAAATCTATTTAATATCCTTTTGTGTATCTCACTTCTTCACCTTAAACAATTTCAAAGCGGGTGCTACATCCATAAAAAGTTCTCAAAGCTTGTATATAAAACAAACATAGATACACATACACACAGCCATCCGGAGCCTTTCCTACCATTTTGAAATTGTACCAATCCCATTATTAACATTATTAAACCAAGAAGTAATATTGTATAGGGCTGCAAGCTGTAATCTTTCCTTATCATTCCATAGATTGAAATGGGAAGAGCTATAGCTGACAATATAAGCTGTAAACGATTTAACATTGTAACTACTCCTTTAGTTTAATTTACCTTATATTAACATATTGTGATTGTTGATGTTAGATGTAGTAAGAAACGCACATAGTAAATTTAGTAATCCCCAAGTCCTTTTAGCTTCTGTGCCCAACGTAGTGTTGTCTATTCACATAATTAATAATGATCGGGAAGGGGGCGGAGCTCAAATCCCTCACAGGTCATATTTAAATAATGCTCAAATCCTTTTGTATAAAGGATTTGGGCATTTTGTTTTGATTATCCTAACCAAATAAATAAAATTTGACGATGAGTTATTATTACCATATTTTAGATATTTTCACTTATATATAAAGTCAGCAATAAACTAATTAATAAATAATAAGGTTTACTTCAGTAAAATAAGGTATAGTATATTGGGTGAAGTAATTTTTAAAGGATAAGAAATGTAGGTGAACAAAGTGAGCAAATATCTATTGGATACCAAAGGCCAGATGGCTATGACAAAGTATCATGAAAAACAAAAAAATACTAAAGTTGATAAAAAGCAGCACCTTGAAAAACTTCGTGCGGAGTATTTGAAAAAGAAGCAAAAATAAATAGATGAATAAGGTGAATGAAAACATAGGAAGATGAAGATCTTCCTATGTTTTTTTATTTGAAGTTCTTTTTTAATTGATGATAGAGTTTATCATTTTCAAGAATTTTAATAGAAAAACTAATTTCTTTAGTGTTTTTTAATATTTTCCAGCTCAAATTTAGTAAACTAGTATAGATTGAGGAGAAATATAGGAGGACTTACTGATGAGCACTCAGACATTTGAAATGAACATAGATGGAGAAACAATTAGATGGGAAGAAACATCTCATGCTCAAATTTTTCGTAATTTCTGGCAGTTTTTTGTGGAAAAAGATTTACAAAAAACAATTGAAATAATAGAGCTGACAGGTATACGCACGGCCGATTCAGAATATATGGTAGGTAAAAATGGAATTAAAAGAAAAAATCTTTTTATAAAAGATAATTACTACGTCCACATGCACTTAAACCCAGCAGCAATGCAAAAAGTATATGAAAAATTCATAAAGAGCTGGGAGAGTATTGATAAACAATCTAAGGATGAAACTCTTAGCAGGGAACAACAGCAAGTGTTCAAGGAACTACAAACAGCAGAAAAGAAGAATGTAAAATCTATTTATGAAAAAAACCCTGCAGTTGCTGCAGTTGCGGCGAACCATAACTTATATGATAGCTCTGTAAGTGTAGAACCTGTCGTTACGAAACTATCTGACGGCACAGAACCTCTAAGAATTCTTTTTGGTCATTCAGCGAGCAATAATGAACCATTGTATTGGTACCCAACTACGACTAGCAAGATTATGCATACAAATACAGGTATCGTTGGTACGATGGGGACAGGGAAAACTCAGTTTACGAAATCTCTTATTAAACAAATACATGAGGGCTCTCTATCCAATTTAAATGGAACGCCTATTGATATTCTTATTTTTGATTATAAAGGTGACTATATTAAAGACGACTTTGTGGAAGCGACAAATGCTACAATTTATCAGCCATATCACCTTCCATATAATCCGCTATCGTTATATAGGGGGAAACAACCAAAGCCGTTATTACCTTTACATACAGCTAGTACCATTAAAGAAACCATTTCGAATGCATTTAATTTAGGTATAAAGCAACAGCAATTATTAAACGATTTAATTGTTGAATCTTATTCACAAGTTGGTATTCATAAAGCCGATATGTCTACATGGGATCTGGTACCACCTACATTAAATAATGTGTTTGAACGATTTATGGATAGAGAGGATGTAAAAGAAGACAGTCTGTATGCAGCATTAAAACAAATTTATGACTTTGAAATTTTCTCTCCAACTAGCGAGGAGACACAGTCTCTATACGACATGATACAAGGTGTAACGGTTATCAATCTAGCTGGTTATGACCAAAGTGTTCAGAATTTAATAGTAGGAATTACCTTAGACACTTTCTATTCTCAGATGTCTACAAAAGGGCACAGCACAATCCAAGGAGATTATCGTGAGTTAACAAAAATGATCCTTGTTGATGAGGCAGATAATTTCTTGAGTCAAAACTTCACTTCTTTAAAGAAAGTTATGAAGGAAGGGAGAGAATATGGAGTTGGTGTGATTTTATCAACTCAATTTTTAGATCATTTTGCAACAGCGGATAATAACTATACGCAATATATATTGACTTGGATTATACATAGAGTGTCTACGATTAAAAAGAAAGAAGTACAAGCTATTTTCAGTCCAGAAACCCAAACTGAGGGTGTACATATCGTTAATAAGATAGCACAACTTCCAAAGCACTATAGCTTAGTTACATCTGTTACCAATAATAAATACGAAATTATGGAAGATATGGCGTTCTGGAAGCTTTTAAGTTAAACATAAATTTCTGGTAAAGAACCCTTTGCGTAAGAACAATGGAGTGGATTGCAGGAGGTTAAAACATGAAGGGTTATATTGGAGTTACGTCTAGGGAGTGGTTTACGTATTTATCTTTGCATAATAAAGCAAGCGAATTTAACTTTTGGCGTAAGGATACTAAAAACTTTCAATCCCTAACCAAGGGAGAACCGTTCTTTTTTCTTGTGAAAAATGATAAGAGAGTTAAAGGCGAAAGAGCGGTATTGGGAATGGCTACGTACCTGCGTTTCGAGGTACTAAAAGCATCAGAAGCATGGGACAGATACCGTAATGCCAATGGTGATGACGAGAAAGAAGTTTTTATAGGTAGAATGAATACTATGTTTGGAGCTGGTGCACATACGGGGCAAATAGGATGTATCATTCTTACAGACTTCAAACTATTTTATAATCCAGTGTTATTAAGCGAAATAGGGATACCGTTTAAAAATAGCGTTGTATCTGGAAAAGGGATAACAGAAGCAGAAGTAGAAGCCGTTTTAGAGTATGGATTTAGTACGGTTGGTGATGTAATACGTAAGCTGACCGAAGCAGATCTTATTGGCTTTACGGAAGATGATGAAGGATTTTCAGAAGGGAAAATAAAGCTAAAACAACACTTAGTCAGAGAACGTAATCCTGAAGTGATCAAGCTAGCAAAGGAACGTTTCTTACAAAAGCACGGTAAGTTATTTTGCGAGGTATGCAAGTTTGATTTTCAGCAATACTACGGTGAGCTAGGAAATGGTTATATAGAAGGTCATCATACGAAACCTGTATCAGAAATGGACGACAATCATGAAACAAAAGTAGAAGATATCGCTCTAGTATGTGCTAACTGTCACCGTATGCTACATCGTAAACGACCATGGTTGTCAATAAGTGAACTCCAGCAATTACTACATATAAAAAATCCATGGATTTCATAAAATCCATGGATTTTTTATATGTCATTCACCTAAGCATAACTGATTCTTTCCAGCTCGGAATGTAAACTTCTCCGTTATACTGAACTTCACATATCGTTCTTAAACTGATTCTTCTTAATCTATACTCAATATTGTTTCTTATAAAAAACTGCTTATCATCATAATTTATAGAGGTAACGTTGATGTTTTGATTGTTTAATAGGAATCTCAGTGTTACATCTTGTCCGTCTTCATTGGCTTTTATAGTTCCTTTAAAAGGGTTTATTTTAATGTTGAATTGTTCCGACAGCTCTTTGGCAAATAGAGCTACCTGAGATCCATTGAGTTCCCATGTTGTGATCATTAAATCTAACAGCAACTTTTTTTGGTTTTCGAAATCCACAAAAATCACTCCTTTTTACTCTTAATAGTTACATAGGTATCGTAGACATTTATGCTAGAGGTTAGCAATTTTGTACACATATTTTTGTATTTTAATACATATTGTATCATAAATTTTCATATAATTTGAGGAATATTTTTGTTTTTGTGAATGAAATAACTTTGTTATTAATTAACTTAAAGAGAATTAATTAACAAAATTAAAAAGAATCTTTTATATAATCCATTCTTTTTGTGCCACTATTGATATGGTATACCCCTTATTAAAGGTAAAAAAATAGTATAATTTACATGTTTCTGAATTAGGTAATGTATTCTCTGATAAAGAACATTCAAGAAAAATAATTATGGTATATTTTATTCCTATATAATTATTTTTGCATAAAAAAAGTATATATATTGCATTCTTATTCTGTGTCTACATTCTTTCAAAAAGGTGATTAATAAAATTTTATTTCTTCTATATATAATAAAAAACTATTTATATGAAATTAGATGTATAAGAGATTACTAGTCGGGGAATAGTAGAACTAGAAACTTTTATATGGGAGGGAAATTCAGTGAGCGAAAACAAAAACATTTTTTCTACATTTGTTAGTGAAGATCAATTTGACCTACGTTCATACATTACTTACTTATTTATTAATGAGTGCGAGCAAGATGAATCAGCAAGCTAAATTAAATACAAAACTTAAGTTCAAGCTGATTACGGATAAAAAACTTCTCAAAAAAGCTGCCGACTCTATGAAAGTTGTAAAATCCAAAGCAAACTGGTTTTTATAAGTAATAACTCTCGAATTAGCTATTAAACAAAAATTACATACGTATAGTTCCACTTTTCATCACATTGTCTTTATTCTCTAAAAAGAAAGAGAGAATGATAAACAAGAGAGACACACAAGAAGGTTTGCTAAGGATGTAGGGCAATCATAGGTTGCACTTCTTCATCTACATCCATTGTCAATTCTACTTCAATAAAAAGCTCTCGACGCTTGTATATAAAGTATAAATAGATATAAATAAAAACAGCCAGCCAAAACCTTTACTTTTATTTTGAAATTGTACCAGTCCTATTATTAAAATGACTAAGCCGAAAAGTAACGTCGCGTAGGGTTGCAAAGTATAATCCTTTGTTATGAAACTATATACGATAAGAGGAAGAGCTATAACCGACAAAATAAGTTGTAAACGGATTAACATTTGTAAGTACTCTTTTAGAATTATTTGCACGGTCGGCAGGACCCGCAATGCTAATGAGCGGATAGCATTGAACTTGTACCGGAATCTTCCTTGGGTGTATCATCATCGCTAGAATCTTCAACTGGTGGCACTGGAAAGTTCCTTTAAAGAGACCTCCTATTTCGCTAGATAGTCATAATGATGCTATATAATAGTCTTTAGAAAATAAAAAAGTATGAGAGTCATTATTGGAAACATAATGGCTCTTTTTTATGTCTAGGTAAATAAAGTTGGTCAACCTTCTGTGCAAGAGCTTCCAATGAATTAACAATAAAAAGAATGAGAAGTAGTTCTAGGCTACCTCTCATTCTTTTTATCTACTTTCGATGGGGATCTTTATTAAAAATTTTACCTTTGTCTAAAAAGTTTCCTTAGGTAAAATATTTGGTATTATTATATTCCCTCATTCATAAAATATCAATAGAATCGGTTTATTTTATTCGAACAAAAACATGTGTATTTTAAAACTGTTCTTAAACCTCTATAAATAAAGCTTGTTTGATTATCTTAATGAGAAAATGTTTACAAAATTGCACATGAGCTATATAATTTGATTAACTTAAAAAAAGTTTCCCTAAGGAAAAATATTTTTGATTTGCTAGTAATACGATGGTATTATATTTTTTTACCTTAGTTTTGCCCATATACAAAAAAGTTTAATTAATGAAAAAGAAAGGAGATTATGTAAAATGACTGATGCAATCGTTGTAAAGGACTTGTTTGTATCGTATCAAGGTAATCAAGTAGTTAAGGACGTTTCGTTCACCATTGAAAAAGGGCTTCTTGTTGGAATCATTGGTCCAAATGGAGCTGGAAAATCAACGTTAATGAAAGCTATTCTGGATTTAATTCCAAATGATAAAGGACATATTAAAATCCTAGAAGAGGATATCCGAAGCGCTAGGAAGCGAATTGCCTATGTGCCCCAGAGAAGTACAATTGACTGGGATTTTCCAATTACTGTTTTAGATGTTGTATTAATTGGAACGTATCCATCCTTAGGAGTAATGAAAAGACCTAAGAAAGAGCAGAAGAGCTGGGCGTTGCAGTGTTTGCACAAAGTGGGAATGGAAGAATTTAAAAACCGTCAGATTGGCGAATTGTCAGGTGGTCAACAGCAACGCGTATTCTTAGCAAGAGCGCTTGCTCAAAAAGCAGAGGTACTTTTCTTAGACGAACCATTTGTTGGAATAGACGTAACGAGTGAAGAAACCATTATTAATATTCTAAGAGAGTTGCGTCAACAAGGAAAAACAACGGTCGTTGTACATCATGATTTGAGTAAAGCAGAGTCTTACTTTGATAAATTGCTTCTTTTAAATAAAGAGTTGATTCATTATGGAGAAGTAAATAGCGTACTGGAACCAGCTGTGATGGTAAAAGCCTACGTCAATCAAGAACTATTCTTTAATCCCCAAACGGAGGTGCATTCATCATGAAAGTTGTGGAGTTTATGAATGCCTTAATGCAATATAGCTTTCTACAAAAAGCTTTGTTAACGTCCGTTATGGTGGGAATCATTTGCGGAGTGATTGGCTGTTTTATTGTTTTAAGAGGAATGGCCCTGATGGGAGACGCGATTTCACACGCGGTTCTTCCGGGAGTTGCGATTTCCTATATGCTTGGCATCAATTATTTTATCGGTGCAGTTTTAACAGGCGTTATCACTGCTCTTGGAATAGGGTTTGTTAGCCAAAATAGTCGTATTAAACACGATATGGCAATTGGAATTATGTTTACATCCGTATTTGCTATAGGAATTATTTTAATTACCTTTATGAAGAGCAGTTCTGACCTTTATCACATTTTATTTGGAAACGTGCTTTCTGTACGTTCTTCTGATATGTGGACTACACTCATTATCGGTTTCGTTATTATCGGGCTTGTGTATTTATTTTATAAAGAGCTTTTGGTATCAACGTTTGATCCAACCATGGCACAAAGCTACGGCTTGCCAAATAAATGGATTCATTACGGACTCATGGTTCTTTTAACGATGGTGACAGTTGCCTCGCTTCAAACTGTCGGAATTATTCTCGTAGTTGCCATGCTAATAACGCCTGCTGCGACAGCCTACCTATTAACAAACAGGTTATGGGTCATGATTCACTTAGCTGCTGGTATCGGAGCGCTTTCTTCTATAATAGGGTTATATTTTAGCTTCTCATACAATCTTGCTTCAGGAGCGACCATCGTTATTGTTGCGACACTCCTATTTGCACTAGCATTTTTCTTTTCACCTTCACAAGGATTATTTTGGAGAACGCTAAAAATTCGTAAAAATAGAGCTAAGCTTTCATAAGCGATTGGAGGATAAAGATGAAGTCGAAAATTTGGTTACTGTCGGCAATTAGTCTACTGATTTTTGCACTAGCTGCGTGTTCCAGCAGCACCAATGGAAACGAAGCGAATAGTGAAAAGTTGAAAGTTGTTACGACCTATTCCATTATCTATGATATTGTTAATCAAATCGGGGGGGAAAAGGTTGAGATTCATAGTTTGGTTCCAATTGGAAAGAACCCTCATGAATACGATCCGCTACCAAAAGACGTAATGGAAATGACGGATGCAGACGCTGTGTTTTATAATGGGTTGAATCTAGAAGAAGGTGGAGCTTGGTTTAACAAGTTATTGACAACAGCAGATAAATCAGGTGAGAATGCGCCTGTTTACCGGGTGAGTGAAGGGGTAGAGCCTATTTATCTAGAAACAAAAGGATTAGAAAAAGAGCCTGATCCACACGCATGGATGAACATTGAAAATGGCATCCTATACGCTGAAAATGTAAAGAAAGCACTTGTTAAAGAGGATCCTGATAACAAAGAGTATTATGAGAGAAATGCTAAAGAGTATATAGCAGAGCTTCAAAAACTACACGATGATACGGTAAAAAAAATCCAACAGCTTCCTGAAGAAAAGCGCTTCTTAATTTCGAGTGAAGGAGCTTTTAAATACTTTGGAGATGCATACGGAATAAAGACGGGTTATATCTGGGAAATCAATTCCGAAAGCCAAGGTACGCCTGATCAAATTCGAGACGTGGTAAGTTTAATTGAAACAAATAAAATTCCAGCATTGTTTGTAGAAACAAGCGTAGATAAACGCAGTATGGAAACTGTATCAAAAGAAACGCAGGTACCGATTGCAGGTACAATCTTCACGGACTCACTTGGAAAGAAGGGAGAAGACGGAGATACGTATTTAAAAATGATGCAGTGGAATACGGATACGATTATTAAGGGGTTGCAAAAATAAGCTAGTTTATATTAGAAACGAACAATAAATCAAAATGTGAATTTTAACGTAAAAAATATAAGTATTTGATGCTAAAGCTCCTGTTTTCTTTATAGTAAAACAGGGGCTTTTATAAATAATTCAATAATATAGCTATTAACTTATTCAAAAGTCGGTGAATTCTTTATATCATGTATTAGATTAATTAACGCTTCACCATCAATTAGCTGAATAGGTTTGTCTTGTACATATTGTATAGATGTTTTAGCAAAACAGCTAGTAGTGACAAAAAAGCCTTCAATGGCTTGAGAATCAATTAGCGCACTGTGAAATTTCTGTATATCCGGACGTCCAATTTTTTTATGAGCATACCTTTTGCATTCTACTACTGAAGTTTTTCCTTCTCTTGTTAAAACAATATCTTTGCCACCATCTCCGCTTGCTGATGTTACAATGGCTTCGTATCCTTTAGTCGAAAATAAATCAGCTATGTAAAACTCAAATTCTCTAGGATGCATAGCTTTTAACTTATCCAGGTCGGCTAACTTTTTTAATTCTTGTAATTTCTTTTCTTCGCGTTGTTTCTCAATTAACATTTGGTTATGCGAGCGCATTTTTTGTTTTAATGAGCGGTAATTATAAAGAGAGTAAAGAAAAGCTATAAAGAGAGCGACTCCATATCCCCATTGAAGATAGTTCCAGCCTTTAGATACAGCTATAAAATAATCGATAAAAAAAGCAATCCAATATAAAACATAGCCTACTAAAAAGATACCCTTAAAGAGTATAAGTAATATAATTTCACTACTTTTTACTTTCACGTTACTTTTTCTTTTTCTCACCGCGATCCCTCCTACATTTAGTTTGACTCATAAAAAGAAAATAAATGAGATGTATTTACAACAGAATAAATTATTTATAGCAGCTATAAACAAAAGATAGAATTCTCCTCCAATCCCCATTACAATGTAAAGTTAAAGAGATGATATTTAGAGGAGGAAGACAGTTGTTTAAAGATTCACTTGAGTCGATGGCGGAAGCAGCTCGCCAGAAAACAGATCACCTTAACAAACAGCTGCCGAGCTATTTACTGTTGGCAATTCTAGCGGGGGCTTATGTAGGAATTGGCGTTGTACTGGCCTTGTCAGTGGGAGCTCCGCTTGCACAAATGTCGCTGCCGGTTGTATCGCTAGTTATGGGCTTATCATTTGCGGTAGCGTTATTGCTTGTGACGTTCGCTGGAGCAGAGTTGTTTACGGGGAATCATATGTTTTACACAATTAGCACGTTGTCCGGAGTGACGACGTGGAGAGATACGCTGAAAAACTGGGCGTGGTGTTTTGTTGGGAATTTACTTGGTGCTTTCATCCTTTGCTTGTTAATAGTAGGAACAGGGTTATTTAAAGGAATTGATGAGGGGCATTTGATGATGACAATTGCTTCGAAAAAAATGAATTTGCCGATGAGCGAGCTGTTTTTTCGAGGGATTCTATGTAACTGGCTTGTGTGCTTAGCGATTTGGACAGCTTCTCGAACGAAAAATGACGCTGCTAAAATGATGCTGATTTTTTGGATGTTGTTTGCGTTTGTGGCCTCTGGATATGAGCATAGCGTAGCGAACATGACGTTTTTAGGCTTAGCTTTATTGCATCCTAACCCTGAGTCAGTGTCTTTAGCTGGCATGGTTCATAACCTAATTCCCGTTACTCTAGGAAACATTGTAGGAGGCGCTTTGTTTGTTGGAAGCGCGTATTGGTTTGTACAGAAAAAGAAAGCAGAACAAACACAAGAGGTGCAAAAGGTTTCAACTGCATTAAAAGAAGAGGAATTATCAAAATAGTAGGAACATGCTTATTTTTCACTCGTACAGAAAAAAAGATAATAAATCCAGTGAAAAGACTGAGCCCCACAAGCGTAGCGAGGAGGCTCAGGTTTCTCCTCACGTAAAGCGAGGGGCCTTAGCACAATGAAACGAACGCATCTTTACACCTAATGATGGTAGAAGCGAAATCATTCTTCTATGAGAAAGAATGATTTTGTTTTTTCCGAGACTCTCTTTTGTACATAAACGGAAAGGCTTGACTAAAACTTCATGCTGCTGTATGATTCTTTAGTATTTGCGTAAGACGTGGTTCGGAACCATCCCACGTAAAAAAACTAAGGAGAGTATGCAGTATGAAAGTAAGAACACTTGCAGTCAACGGCATTATTGCAGCCATGTATATTGCGGTAACGATGTTTATTCAGCCGTTTGGCTTTACAAATATTCAATTCCGTATTGCGGAAATGTTTAATCATTTGATCATTTTTAATAAGAAGTATTTATATGGAATTGTCCTAGGCGTATTTTTAGCCAACCTATTCTTCTCACCAATGGTAGCGTATGATTTAGTATTTGGGGTAGGACAATCACTTATCTCGTTATTACTAATGATCTTTGCGATGAAGTTTGCGAAGGGTACAGTTGCTCGTATGATTATAAATACGCTCATCTTTACGTTTACCATGTTTATCATTGCGTTTGAGCTTCATTTAGCACTAGGGTTCCCGTTTTTATTAACATGGTTAACAACTGCAATCGGTGAGTTTGTAGTCATGCTTGTTGGAATTCCAGTAATGCTAGCAATTCATAAACGCGTGAACTTTACAAAGTTAATCGATTAATACGAAAAAAGCTTACAATCCTGTAAGCTTTTTTCATATTTAAATGGTTTTAATTTATAGAAAAAAGGCACAATATATGACAGAATTAGAGAGAAGTTGTTAATTACGCTAATACATAGTGGAAGTCACGCTTTATACTATACTTGAGAAGGAGAGAAGAGCTTGCTTGCAAATGATGATCATAAGGTAGAAGAACTAGCATTTATTAAAAAAGCCCTGGACTTTACAAGAGCTGGATTAATTTTAACTAACCCTGCTTTACCCGATAATCCGATTGTTTATGCGAACCAAGGTTTTCTGGATATGACCGGATACACAAAAGAAGAGATCGTAGGACAGAACTGCCGCTTTTTACAAGGCGAAAAGACCAATCGAGATACGGTACAACAAATTCGAGATGCTATCCGTGAAGAAAAGTCAGTCAATGTACAAATTCTAAACTATACAAAAGAAAACCAACCTTTTTGGAACGACTTATTTATTGATCCAACATGGATTGATGATGAGCTTTATTTTATCGGGGTTCAAAAAGATATTACGGAAAAAAAGAAGCAGGAAGAAGTAATTTATGATTACTACGAAAAGATGCAGGAGATGTCAGCGCCGATTGTTCCAGTAAAAGACGGGGTTTCTGTTCTACCGATTGTTGGTGTTTTGAATGAACAGCGATATCATATGATTGCATCCAAAGTATCAACATACATTGATGAAAGTAAAGATGATCATTTTATTATCGATTTCTCGGGTTTATTAGAAATGGATGAAGATGTGGTAGCCTATATTTATAACCTGCATGATTTAATTAAGATTACTGGAACGGAGGTTATTGTAACGGGTATTACGCCTTCTGTAGCGAAAAAAATGAGAGACCTCCAAGTAAACTTTACAATCTTAAAAACCTATACGCATGTCAAGGCCGCTTTAAAAGTACTTGGATATGCAGAATAAGTTCTCGAAAAAGTCCGTAAAACAATACGGACTTTTTTTGTTTATAAATCGTAATATATATAAACCTAACCTAAAAGGCGAGTGAGTCCAGAATTGAACAAACTTCCAGCATTTGATATATTGGTTTTATGAAAAGAGAATTGATTAAACCCATTAAACGTTTATCACTGCGAGAAGAAATTTATCAAACTTTAAAACAAGGAATTATTACGTTAGAGTTTCCACCGGACCAACGCTTGAATGATAAGGAGCTAGCTGAAAAATTTAGCGTCAGCAGAACGCCGGTACGAGAAGCGTTAAAACGCTTGGAAGATGAAGGGCTTGTTGAATCGATTCCAGGCTCTATTACCAAAGTGTCTTCGCTAAATCCTGAAGAAGCAAAGCATGCGTTTACCGTTGTTGCGGTCCTTCACGCATTGGCAACTAAGCTTGCCGTTCCGCATCTGACAGAAGAAGATTTCAAAGCATTGGCTCGTCATAATGCGGAACTTGAGAGTGCGGTCGAACAAAACAATATCATTGGTGCAATTGAAGCGGATCAAGCTTTTCACCGCGTATTCTTGGAAGTTGCTGCTAACCCTGAAATTGTGTTAGCGTTAGAGCGAAGTGAGTCAAAAATTTACCGGTTGGAAGTGGCGAAATTTTCTTCAGAACAAGGATTTAAATCTGTAAATGAGCATCAAAAAATCATTGAAGTCTGTCAAAGCGAGGAGACAATACAAGCAGCGGGCCTTGTTGAGAAAAACTGGCTAAGTCTTGGAGAACTATTGGTGTAAAGAGTCTTCACAAACGTGAGGACTCTTTTTTATACGCTAAAATAGCATTGAATAAATAACCAAAATGCGATATATTGGTTTTACAATTTATTTACATTATTATGTGTTACATACGGGGGTTAAGGAATTGAAACCAATTATATTAGGCGTGTGCTCGGCGTTTTTCTTTGCGTTTACATTTGTTTTAAATCGTATGATGGAAGTTGAAGGTGGAAGCTGGATTTGGAGTGCTTCCTTACGCTTTTTCTTTATGGTTCCACTACTGTTAATCATCGTCATCGCTAGGAAAAAGCTGAACGCTACGTTTGCGGAAATGAAGAAAGCACCGATGCAGTGGGTGATGTGGAGCACCATTGGCTTTGGATTATTCTACGCGCCGCTTTGTTATGCGAGTGCGTATGGCCCGAGCTGGTTAATTGCGGGAACGTGGCAAATTACGATTATCTCAGGTTCGCTTTTAGCTCCTTTATTTTATGAAACAATCCAAACGAGTAAGGGACCTATTCAAGTAAAAGGAAAAATACCTTTTAAGAGCTTAGCGATGTCGCTTATTATTTTACTCGGCGTAGCGGTTATGCAAATTGAACACGCAACAACGCTATCGCTTATGAGCGTATTGCTTTGCACATTGCCAATTTTAGTTGCTTCGTTTGCTTATCCGCTTGGCAATCGTAAGATGATGGTGGTTGTATCCAATCGTTTAGATGCTTATCAGCGCGTGCTCGGAATGACCATTGCCAGCTTGCCGTTTTGGATTATCTTAGCCATTTATGGTTTATTTACTGCTGGCCCACCTAGCGCTTCACAGGTCATTCAATCGGGCTGGGTTGCCTTGTTTTCAGGCGTTATTGCGACGGTCTTATTCTTTGCAGCAACTAATATGGTTACAGGTGATATGAAAAAGCTCGGAGCAGTGGAAGCTACTCAGTCGCTTGAAGTATTGTTTGCGTTACTTGGTGAAATGATTCTGCTTGGCATGCCGCTACCTACATACGTTTCGTGTATTGGAATTATACTTGTTATTGCTGGTATGGCGTTAAATAGCTACGTATCAAGCAGGAAAGGGAATAGGGAAACCAAACCAGAAATGAAGCAAGCAACAAATCTGTAAAAGTAGATGGAAATTTTGGAGAAAAAGGCTTCATTTACGTACATTAGTGGTAAAATAGAATATATATATTCTATAAAGGAGGAATGTCAGGTGAGTGCCTTAATTGTAGGCTTAGTAGCTTCCGTTCTTTCCGTTTGTTTACTGTTTTCTAATCGTCAGAAGCGTGTTAATAAGGTCCAATCTACGCAGTCGTTACATGCACAAAATATAAACAAGCAGAGTGAGCAAGACGATTCTCTCATGTATTATATATAGGAAGCTGTTACAGTAAAAGTAGGCCGAGAAGATGTAAATGCTTCTCGGTTTTTTCTTGTGGTTTTAGTTGCGATGTGAAAGCTGGGGTCCGCACTATATAAATATTTTAAAATTGAAGCAAACCTACATTAGGGAGGGAAACGTAATGGATATTACTCAAATTAAACATGCACTGTTTAAGCAAGCGATAATCTTAACAACTTACTTAGTAAGCGTTATAGTTTCCCTTACAATCTTAGCATTATAAATTTGAAAGTGTGTTGTACCTAGTATATTTTTAACCTTTTCATTTGATAACCTTGTCTTCCAATTGACTGATACGTCCCAATCATTTAATCCGCCTATTCTATTACAAGTTAAGCTATCTATGAATATAGATCTTTCCCCGATATCAACCATTGTTTTAATAATTTCAGCTTTTATCTGAGCACTGGTTATAAATTTTTTATTATATATAACTCCTTGACTGTCATAATAAGAAGGGATTTCATTTAGCTTATTTTGATTCCAAACATAATTGTAAAAATTGAAAATAAAAGAGGTGATTTCAAATGAAGTTAACTCTTTAGGTTGTTTATATGTTTCTAAGGCTAATTTAGTTTGCATCTCCATTCTCCTGTACATTGAATATAGTATTATAAATATAAAAAACCTCTCTATTTATAAAATAGAGAGGTTACATATTCTGCAATATGCTTCTTATCTTGCAAAGTAACTAACTTTGCAGGAATTAGCACCTTTTCAAACAAATGTTTGAAGGTTGCTGGGTTTCATAGGGCCAGTCCCTCCACCTCTCTGGATAAGTAATATAAAGTTAGAGATAATTTTACCATATATAACAAACATGTAAAGTGGTCGGGAAGCAATTAACTGAAATAATTTGTTTATTTTTCACAAAAAAAGTATACTTGACACATCGGAATAATATGTTTTATTGTATTAATATAAATTAAAGCACATTAAATACAATTCTTGCCGACTAGAAAGCTAGAGGCTCCCATTTGAAACTAAATGGGAGCCTCTTTATTTCTACAGAAAGGAGAATACATTATGACGTCTTTCAATCAAAAAGCGTTGGAATTAACAGAGTATGAGATTACAAGTGGAATAACCAACAGCAAATATCTTAATCTGCCAGATTTGGAGTTCTCCTTATGGTGTCAAAGGAAATATAAAGTGACTAAAGGTATATATAATGAGCTCGATTGCTGGTTTTACGAGTACGACATTGTAAATGTCCATCATCGTCGCATTTATATTCTTGCGTTTTTAGAATTTATTAAAGAACAGAGTAATGATAAAAAGAAGTATTTTCAATTCGGAGCAGGGGGGTTAAATGGTAAACTTCATCAGTTTATAAGAAATTGTGAAATAGAGAGTTACAAAATATAAGAGAGTGTTGGAAAGTTAAACAACGGATGAAGGGTTAGCCATGAAGTTGTAGAACTTTTGCCAAAGTAGATGGTTCAGTTGCATATTTATTTGCCTGCTACTTTCTATGCTTATCATCTATTCATTTATTTGGTTCTTCAGAGCAAACGAATAAACATTACAAGAAAGCATTAGAAAATCAGCTGTTTTGGACAAAAACAAACGGATAATGGCACTGTAGTATTTAATGAAGTAGAGATACTGTGTTCTTTTCAAACAGAGGAAGGTCAGCTAATCTCAACAATCAGACCGCATATTGCAAAAATAATCTTAATCTATATTCTACTTGGTATAGCTGAGGGGGCATTGGAAGAAGCCAAGAAATATACTAAGAATGAATCAAGGCCATGGGTAACCTCAAATTTAATTATGCAACTAATGATCCTTATATCGTTGGGCACTCAATCATAAACTACCCGAGGTTACACCATATTCTTAAATATATAGCCCAATTAAAAGGAGAGATGGTTTATGTCGAGCATAGTGATTATTTCAGGAAGTCCCACTAAGCCCTCTAGGAGTGAGGCAATAGCTTCATATTTAAAGAAATATTTTGAAAGCAAACAACACCAGGTAGAAACGATAAATGTTCGTGACCTTCCCGCAGAAGACTTGCTACATGCTAATTTTAACAGCGTAGACATAAAGTATCGTTTGTCACAAATCAAACAAGCTCAAGCTGTAATAGTCGTTAGTCCCGTGTATAAAGCTAGCTACACTGGCATTTTAAAATCCTTCTTAGATTTAATTCCTGAAAAAGGGTTAGCTGATAAGATTGTATTACCAGTCGCAACGGGTGGTTCGTTTGCACATTTATTGTCATTGGAATATACTTTTAAGCCTCTTTTCTCAATATTAGGTAGTCAACAAATTAATAGTGGGGTTTATTTGGTTGATTCCCAAATTAGCTATCAGCATCTTGAGCTTACTTTTCTTGATGACGAAATTAAAAGACGAGTAGATACAGCTTTACAGCAACTTTCAAATCAGCTAATCGAAAACGAGTCAGGTAGGAAGCAATTTTAATTTCTTGTGAAAATAAAAAGGGTTTTGTGTTTATGTAAAAGAATGTTCTTGTGTTGAAATCAAGACAAGGGGAGGAATGATTATGACGAAAAAAAGAGAGTTGAAGCCTGAAACAGTAGCTATTCATGGAGGACAGGAAGTTGATCCGACGACGTTGTCAAGAGCAGTTCCAATTTATCAAACGTCCTCGTATGTGTTCCATGATAGTGAACATGCGGCTAGTTTGTTCAGCTTGCAGAGTGAAGGGAATATTTATAGCCGCATTATGAATCCTACTACGGATGTGTTCGAAAAGCGAATAGCTCTACTCGAAAAAGGAACAGGAGCGCTCGCGGTAGCATCTGGCCAGTCGGCTATTACGTTTTCAATCTTAAACATTGCGTCAGCTGGCGATGAAATCGTGTCGTCATCCAGTATTTATGGAGGAACGTACAATTTATTCGCCCATACGTTAGGGAAGCTTGGCATTAAGGTGCATTTTGTGGATGCTAGTGATGTCCGTAATTTTGAACATGCGATTACGGATAAAACAAAAGCTATTTTCGCTGAAACAATCGGTAACCCTAAAGGGAATATTCTTGATATTGAAGCAGTGGCAGACGTGGCTCATCGTCATGATATTCCTTTAATCGTAGACAACACGTTTCCAACACCGTACTTACTTCGTCCCATTGAACACGGAGCAGATATTGTGGTTCACTCCGCCACGAAGTTTATAGGCGGGCACGGTAGTTCAATCGGTGGTGTCATTGTGGACAGCGGTAAGTTTGATTGGAAAAAAAGCGGGAAGTTTAAAGGTTTAACGACACCAGACCCAAGCTATCACGGAGTGGTTTACACGGACGCAGTTGGAGAAAATGCTTATATTATAAAAGCACGCGTTCAATTACTGAGAGATGTAGGAGCAGCCCTATCACCATTTAACTCTTTTTTATTTTTACAAGGGCTTGAAACCTTACATTTACGAATGGAACGTCATAGCCAAAATGCACTGGCTGTAGCTCAATTTCTCGAGCAGCATGAAGCGGTTAAATCAGTAAGTTACCCGGGTTTAGAAAGTCACTCATCTTATGTACTAGCTAAAAAATATTTGCCACAAGGCCAAGGCGCCATTATGACGTTTGAAATTAAAGGAGGAATTAAAGCAGGTCAAAAGCTTATTGATTCTGTTCAGCTATTTTCTCATTTAGCGAACGTCGGAGACTCCAAATCACTAATTATTCATCCAGCGAGTACGACACATCAACAGTTGGCTCCTGAAGAACAGATAGCAAGCGGAGTCACGCCGGGGTTGATTCGTTTATCAATTGGAACAGAAGCAATTGAAGATATTATTGATGACCTTAAGCAAGCTATAAGTTTAAGCCAAGAATAATAAAAAAAGAGCAAAAGTGTTCATGGTGGCGAACTCTTTTGCTCTTTGTATTGAGCAAATGTAATACCTTCTCTCAGTAGTGGACGGGAGAATCAACTACATTCAATGAAAATGTCTTTGTTGTTTCATCTTCTCTACAATTTAAGAATCCTAGCTCTACAAATAAAGATAAGTTTTTATAAACCGTATCGAAGCTGATTTTTTTATTT
Organism: Bacillus sp. 1780r2a1; assembly: GCA_024134725.1. Classification (NCBI taxonomy): domain Bacteria; kingdom Bacillati; phylum Bacillota; class Bacilli; order Caryophanales; family Bacillaceae; genus Bacillus; species Bacillus sp. 1780r2a1. The sequence continues at coordinate 854,170 of CP099863.1, forward strand.
GTATTCTTCAAGTGATCAATTACTTGCTGAGCAGACAGCTCGGCATTTTGGCGACTACAGAAAAAGGATAGCAATACGCGACGTTGGCTAGTAATATGATAGCCATTTCTTTTTAAAAAAGTGATATATTCTTCTTGCATCATGTATAAACTCCTCAGTATAAACTGTATGAAGCAATAAAAAATTGCTTACTATTAAAATACTTGTTTAAACAAGTGTTTGTCTAGTGATATGTTTTTTAACGTTTGTACGTATCCTAGTAGTTCCTTGTTAGTATAAAACTGGAAAAAAGACAAGACTATTCTGCATTTTTCTAAACCTATTGAATCAAAATGACGGATTGTAGTAATCAGTAGAGCTCATTTTCTTATAATTAAGAGTGACACTTAGTCATAAAGTGGACTTTACAAATGAGGTGATGAGTTTTGAAGTGGAAAAAAACAATTGGAAAAGGCGTCGTGACAGCCGCTGTGCTCTCGTTTGGCATGTGGGTTTCAGCTGGTGATGCATCTGCTCATGGGTACATACAGGAGCCGGCAAGTAGAGGGTACGTTGGATCGCTTGAAAAGCAGGTTATTGGCTGGCAAGCTGCGATGGAGAAGTATGGAAGAGTCATCGACAGTCCTCAGTCTGTAGAAGGCCTCAAAGGCTTTCCAGAACGCGGGCCTGCTGATGGGCATATCGCATCAGCAGAAGGAGGACTGGGACAAATTGATCAAGTAATGGATCGTCAAACGGCAGATGCTTGGAAAAAGCAAGATTTAAAAGGTGGGTTAAATACGTTTACGTGGAAGTACACGGCTCCCCATGCAACTTCAAAGTGGCATTATTACATTACGAAAAAGAGCTGGAATCCCAATGAACCTTTAAAACGGTCAGATTTTGAACTAATTGGTACAGTGAATCATAATGGAACACCAGCAAATACAAATTTAAGTCATAAAATTAACGTGCCAACAGATCGGAATGGCTATCACGTTATTTTAGGTGTATGGGACGTAGCGGATACACCTAATGCTTTTTATAACGTCATTGATGTGAATTTAATCAACGATGAAGCAACTGACAAAGAGCCACCGTCAGCTCCTGCAAGCGTTGAAGCGTTAAGCGTTACAGATCGAACGGTTGAGCTAAGCTGGAGTAAATCAACAGATAATCAAGGAATTAAAGAATATGAGGTTTACCGCAACGGAGAAAAGATTGCGACAACCACCAATACAGTTTACAAAGATTCCAGCGTTATGCCGGAAACGAGCTATGAATACTATATAAAAGCTATTGACTTTTCAGGGAACAGCAGCTCTGCTAGTCGAGTGGTTGCGGTTACAACTCAAAAATTGATTGAAGATACGGAAGCTCCAACAGCTCCAAGCGGTCTTCATAGTATGAAAGAGTCAGAGAGTTCCATTGAGTTAATGTGGTCGCCATCCGAGGACCAGGTAGGCGTTAAAGAATATGCAATCTACCGTGATGGACAGCTAATTGCAACGACTTCGAATACGTACTATGTAGATAAAAACCTGCAGTCAGCTACGAACTATACGTACACGGTCTTTGCCATTGATGCAGCGGGAAACGTTTCGGCTTCAAGTTCGCCACTAGAAGTTTCAACATTAAGCAGCAATTCTTCAGCAGAAGAGTGGAGTGAAAATAAAATTTATACTGCTGGTATGGTTGTTCAGTATAAAGGACTTGAATATAAAGCGAAATACTGGACCAAAGGCAATCAGCCTGATTCATCAGATGCGTGGGAGTTAGTAAGTGATGCCGTAGTGGAATGGAATGTCCAAAAAGCCTATCCAGGTGGTTCGAAAGTAAGGTATGGAAACCGCACATATGTAGCGCAATGGTGGACGCTTGGTGATACGCCAGGTACATCAGCCGTATGGAAGTTAGTAGAATAAGATTGTAGAATCAAGGAGGACATTCGTTTCAATGAGTGTCCTTTTTCATGTCACAGATCGGTATACCAAATTTATTTTTTGTAAATTCAAAAAAATGATTGAAATCAAAAACTGAAGGTGCTTTAATAAATGTAAGCGATAACATATCACATATGTGATAACTGAAAGGTGGGTGTTATTGTGAACGTAGAACGAATCGCTCGTAAAAAAATCTCAGAGTCAATTGAAGAGCAAATTGAAGCTATGATTGCTTCAGGTCAGTTCAAGCCGGGAGAAAAGCTTCCTTCTGTGCGAGAGCTATGCACATTATTTGGTGTAGGGCGCTCATCGGTTCGCGATGCCATTACCGCGCTTAAAGGTAAAGGGATCGTTGATGTGAAACAAGGAGAAGGAACGTTTATTTGTCAGTTCGATTCATCTAAAATGTTTCAGTATACGATGCTGTTGCCAAGCGAAGAGGATGTTCGAGAACTATTTCAAGTCCGAAAGATGCTGGAGCCAGGCATTGCTGAAATGGCTGCCAAAAATCGATCTCCAGAAGATTTAAAGAAATTAAAGCTAGCTCTCTCAAAAACATTTGAAAATGATTGGGAGGCTGATTACCACTTCCATCAAGTGATTGTCCATGCAGCCGGCAATAAAATGTTAACTCAATTCATCCAGTTTATTTCCACGACCATGCAAAAAGCAATGATTGATTTTTATCAGTACATTCAACCACACGAAGCAATTTTAAAAGAGATTGCGTCACACCACTATCACATCTATGAATCCATTAAACAATCAAATTCAAAAGATGCCTACATACACATGCTGAATCATTTAGAACTTGTTGAAAATATTCTACAAACAAGCTTAGCGCGCATCCAGCGCTAAGTCTTCATAAAAATTGAATTTCGATGGGGGAGTTTGATGATTGCAGAACGACTTTTTTCTGACCTTCAAGCGCTTTTTTCTGCTGAACAAGTGCAGGAAACAACAGAAGCACACTTGCTTGGAAATGGAGGAGAGGTTACGGTTTATCCCACTTCTGAAGCCGAAATTGCAGCTGTTTTAACGTATGCGAACCAACATGGATATACGGTATCCACCATGGGTGCAGGTACGAAGCGAGGCTTTGGCGGATTAGTGCAGTCTGCTAATATCTTGCTATCTCTTTCTCGCTATAAGGGAATTGTGGAGCATGTACCGGGTGACATGACGGTTACCGTAAAAGGGGGCACACCGTTTAAAGAGCTACAAGATTATTTAGCTACGTACGGCCAGCAACTTTCTTTGGACCCGTATTGGCCAGAAATAGCAACAGTTGGTGGCGTTGTAGCAGCAAATGACAGCGGGCCTAAACGCCATGGATATGGGTCTTGTCGAGATATTGTCATTGGCATGAGGCTTGTATATCCTGATGGGCAAATCATTCGTTCTGGCGGAAAAGTTGTCAAAAACGTAGCCGGCTACGATATGAATAAGCTTTTCATCGGTTCAATGGGGACGCTTGCAGTCATTTCTGAAATTACGCTAAAGCTTCGGCCGCTTCCAAAGTGTGAATCACTTGTTGTTATTGCGTTTCGGAGTCGAGCTTTAATGAATATCAGGTCTCTCGCAACTCAGATTTTGGATTCTATGCTAGAGCCTATATCGCTACAACTCATGAGTCCTTCTTTGAGTAGAGAGCTAATTGGAGAAGACGCTTACTGTTTAGCCATTGCGTTGGAGGACGTTGAGAGCTCCGTTCGTTACCAGGAAAAAGTGCTTCAAAAATTAGGAGCACCACAAGCAGTTGTTTCCATTCAATCCGAAGAAGAGCGAATTCGCTTTTGGCACCAGTTTTACCGAACAGGGATTAATGGAGCTACTTTTACACAAGGTGACTCTCTAACAGTGGGTTTAAAGATAGGAGTAAAAAATCTCGATGCCCTCAAGATAGTAGAAACCGCAGATGTGCTTGCAAATTCATATGATGTCCGCATTCGGGCACACGGAGGAATCGGTCAAGGCCTTTGTCAAATCGACATTAGTGGTGACTCTAAAGGTGTTCTAGCAGCGATTGCTGAGATGCGTAAGCAAGTTCATGAGCTAAAAGGGTATGCAGTTGTTACGCACGCACCGCTTGTACTTCGTCAGCAAATTAATGTTTGGGGAGAAAAGCCAGCTCACTTCTTTTTATACGAAGGAATTAAATCAAAGATAGACCCGAACAAAATGTTAAATCATAAGCGATTTGTGGGAGGGATTTGATTTATGAGTGGAGAGGTTGTAAATGAGCCGGCCTGTACAGAGAAGAGCTTAACAAACTATTTATGGAAAGATAAGCCGGATCCAACGAAATGGGCTGACTGTGTGCACTGTGGTATGTGCTTGGAATCATGCCCAACCTATGAAATAACAGGTCAAGAGCAGCATTCACCAAGAGGGCGCGTTCACCTCATTAAGTCCGTAGCTGAAGGAAAGCTTGAAGTAAACGAACAGCTGATTGATCCAGTTTTTGATTGCTTAGACTGCAGAGCCTGTACGACGGCCTGTCCAGCTGATGTGGACGTTGGGGGGCTGATTGAAGAAGCGCGCGGACAAATCCGCCAAGCGATGCCGCTTACCGGTGTGAAAGGAACCGTAAACGAGTTCTTTTTAAAAGGGTTATTTCCACACCAGCGACGTCTAGAGTCCGTCGGTTCACTGCTAAAGTTTTATCAAAAAAGCGGGCTGCAAAAAGCTGTTCGAAAGACGGGGCTTATGAACGTAATGCCAAAGCATTTAGCTGAAATGGAAGCAGTCATGCCAGATATTAAACAGCCTGTACAAAAAAAATATAAGAAACAAACAACGATTCCTGCCAATAATGAAGCAAAAGCAAACGTAGCCTTCTTAACTGGATGCGTCATGGACGTGATGTTCAGCGATATTAATGATGCGACCATTCAAGTGTTAACGCGCAACGGAAACAACGTGACGATTCCGAAAAACCAAACGTGCTGCGGTGCTTTGCATGTGCATGCTGGTGACCGAGATATGGGAAGGAAGCTTGCAAAACAAAACATTGAAGCATTTGAAAATGACGAAACCATCATTGTAAATGCAGCGGGATGCGGCTGTATGCTGCAAGAATATCCCGAGCTGTTTCGAGAGGAAGAAACGGAATGGTACGACAGAGCCAAAGCATTTTCCAGCAAAGTTCAGGACATTTCAAAATACCTATACGATACGGGTTATGAAAAACCGAACGCGTCTTTACACACAACGATTACTTATCATGATGCTTGCCATCTTGCGCACGGTCAAGGCGTGAGAAAAGAGCCGCGCGATTTACTTCTTAACATACCGGGAGTGGAAATGGTGCATATGCCAAATGCCGATCGGTGCTGTGGCAGCGCTGGGATTTATAATATGACCAATCCAGAAATGGCAGGTGAAATTTTAAAAAGCAAAATGGAAAGCGTGCCCGAAGATGCTGAGCTAATCTCTATGGGAAATCCCGGCTGTATGCTTCAAATGGCAATGGGTGTAAAAAAATACGGTCGCAGCCAAAAGATTGTCCATACGGTTCAGCTGCTGCAGTGGGCGTATGAAAAAGAAGATGAAGAAAAGGGGTATCGCTCATGAAGAAGAAAAAAATTCGTTCAAATGATGTGCATATCCTAGCGCTGGCTGCTCTTGTAGAAGGGAGAGGATCCATCTTATATGAAGAAGCGGATCTGCTCGCTTACGACTGCGATGGGTTTACCGTTCATCGCAAGCTGCCAAGAGCAGTGGTTTTCCCTGAGAATGCTGAAGAAGTGGCAAAAGTTGTGCGCTACTGCTCAAAGCATAATCTACCGTTTTTAGCTAGGGGAGCTGGTACAGGTCTAAGCGGTGGAGCAATTCCTCTCAACAATGAAGTAGTTATTAGCCTTGTTCGAATGAAGCGCTTGGTGAGCGTGGATCTTGAAAACCGACAGGCAGTTGTTGAGCCTGGATTCATTAATTTAAAGCTCACAAACTCAATTGCAGATAAAGGCTATTATTACGCTCCTGATCCATCAAGTCAATACTGTTGTACAATTGGAGGCAACGTTGCGGAAAACGCAGGCGGCGCTCATTGTTTAAAGTATGGCGTCACAACAAATCATATTTTAGCACTTGAAGTAGTATTGCCAAATGGTGAAATCATTACTATTGGGGGAGAAGGTATTCAGGATACGCCAGGCTATGATCTTTTGGGACTGTTAACTGGCTCCGAAGGAACGCTTGGAATCGTAACGAAGATTACAGTTCGGATCTTAAAAAACCCTGAAGCCAAGCAGACGGTGCTAGCTTATTTTGACCATGTTTCAGATGGAAGCCAAGCGGTGTCTGACATCATTTCAGCGGGTATCGTTCCAGCTGCTCTTGAAATGATGGATAAGATTGCGATTGAAGGTGTCGAGGCAGCGGCATTCCCAGTGGGCCACCCAAAAGACATTGAAGCGGTATTGCTTATTGAAGTGGATGGAATCTTAGCTGGCATTGGGGAACAAATTGATGAAATTCTTGCCGTTTGTCGACGGCATCACGTCAGAGAAGTAAAAGTAGCAAAAGATGAACAAGAGCGAGCAAGCTGGTGGGCAAACCGGAAAACGGGTTTTGGAGCGATGGGAGCAATCTCACCCGATTATCTAGTACAAGACGGCGTTATCCCGAGAAGCAAACTGCCAGAAGTGCTGGAGCGAATTAACGAAGTTAGCAAGCAATATGAGTTAAGAATTGCGAATATCTTTCACGCTGGTGATGGTAATCTACATCCGCTCATTCTATTCGATATGGCAAAACCGGGAGAAACGGACAGAGCGTTAAAAGCAGGCAGTGAGTGTTTACAGATTTGTGCAGATGTTGGCGGAACCATTACAGGAGAACACGGTGTGGGTATCGAAAAGAAAGAAGAAATGAAATTTGTCTTTACGGATGAGGAAATTTTGGCTCAGACAAACATTCGTGAAGTGTTTAACCCAGAAAATTTACTAAATGCGGGTAAGCTGTTTCCAACTCCAAGTCGTTGCGCTGAAATTAAGCGTGATTTAAAGGATAAGCAAACAGCTGGACGTCCGTAATTATTAAGAGGAGGAAGTAAAATGGTAGCTTATAAACAAATTGGAAAACTTCAAGTAGCACCTGTTTTGTACAAATTTATTAATGAAGAAGCTCTGCCCGAGACTGGATTACAAGAGGAGGCATTTTGGAAAGGATTTGAACAACTTGTTGATGAGCTGACGCCAGAAAATAAAGCACTGCTTGCTAAACGTGATGAACTGCAAGCCAAATTAAATCGATGGCATCGTGAAAATCGTGATTCCTTTGACTTTAATGCGTACAAAGCATTTCTTACGAGCATTGGCTATTTAGAAGCAGACGTAGCTGATTTTCAAATTTCAACAGCTAACGTAGACGATGAAATTGCGCTTCAAGCTGGGCCTCAGCTTGTTGTACCAGTTAACAATGCTCGCTACGCAATTAACGCGGCGAATGCTCGCTGGGGCAGCCTATATGATGCGCTTTACGGAACGGATGCAATCAGCTCAGAGAATGGAGCAGGAGTTCAAGGTCAGTATAATCCAATTCGAGGTGAAAAGGTCATTGCATTTGCAAAATCCTTTTTAAATCATACAATTCCATTAAAAGAAGGAAAGCATGAGAACGTTGTGCAGTACGTTGTGACGAATAAGGTGGAAGCTACGTTGGAGGACGGAACAATAACGGAGCTTAAAGAGCCGAGCAAGTGGATTGGTTATCAAGGTGAAGGTTCAAACCCAAGTGCGCTGCTGTTTAAAAATAATGGTCTCCATTTTGAAATTCAAATTGATCGTCAAGATGCGATTGGGAAAAGCGATGATGCAGGTGTAAAAGATGTGCTGCTTGAATCAGCTGTTACAACCATTATGGACTGTGAAGATTCGGTAGCTGCAGTAGATGCTGAAGACAAAGTGGAAGTGTATCGAAACTGGTTAGGCTTAATGAAAGGTGATTTAACAGCGACGTTTAAAAAAGGTACAAAAACAGTGACTCGTACGCTAAATAGCGATCGCCAGTATGAAACGACAAGCGGAAATACCGTGACGCTTTCTGGACGCTCTTTGATGTTTGTACGCAACGTAGGTCATTTGATGAGCAACAGCGCCATTTTAGACGCCAATGGTGATGAAATTCAAGAAGGTATCCTAGATAGCGTGATTACAAGTTTAATAGCAAAGCATACGCTGCTTGGAAACGGTAAGTATCAAAATTCCCAACAGGGCTCTGTGTATATTGTAAAGCCGAAAATGCATGGCTCTGAAGAAGTAGCATTTGCTAATAAGCTGTTTAATCGCGTAGAAGATTTAATCGAACTGCCTCGCTATACCCTTAAAATTGGAGTGATGGATGAAGAGCGCAGAACGTCACTGAACTTAAAAGCGTGTATTGAAAAAGTCAAAAATCGCGTTGCGTTTATTAACACAGGATTCTTAGACCGCACCGGAGATGAAATGCATACGTCTATGGAAGCAGGCGTCATGATTCGAAAAAATGATATGAAATCATCCGCTTGGCTAGCAGGCTATGAAAAATCAAATGTACTAACAGGATTAGCAAGCGGATTTCAAGGAAAAGCGCAAATTGGAAAAGGCATGTGGGCAATGCCAGATCTAATGGCTGAGATGTTGAAACAAAAAGTGGGTCACTTAAAAGCGGGAGCAAATACGGCATGGGTTCCATCACCAACCGCAGCTACGCTACATGCTCTTCACTATCATGAAGTCTCGGTTGTAGACGTTCAAAACCAACTGATGAACGATTCTACTAATTTGCGAGATGATATTTTACAGGTGCCGCTTGCTGAAGAAGCTAACTGGACAAAAGAAGAGATACAGCAAGAATTAGATAACAACGCACAAGGTATACTGGGCTATGTAGTACGCTGGATAGATCAAGGAATTGGATGCTCAAAGGTTCCCGATATTAACGATGTAGGCTTAATGGAAGACAGAGCAACGCTTCGTATTTCAAGTCAGCACGTAGCAAACTGGTTACATCACGGAATTTGTACAAAAGAGCAAGTTCTTGCGACGCTACAACGAATGGCGAAAGTCGTAGATAGCCAGAATGTGGGTGACGCTAACTATAAACCAATGGCACCTCATTATGAAAAGTCAGTTGCATTCCAAGCAGCGTGCGACCTTGTTTTTAAAGGATATGACCAACCAAACGGATACACTGAGCCAATCTTGCATGCGCGCCGTATTGAAGCAAAAGCAAAGCAAGCAATCCAACAAAAATAAGCGAAGCAAGGAGCGAGGTTACGTATGAAATTTGCGCGTTTTGAATTAGAAGGTGCGATACGCCAAGGAGTAGTAGAAAAAGAAAGCATTCGTGAAATAACAGGTAATGTATTTACGGAATGGGAATACACGGGGCGCACGTTTATACGAGAAGATGTAAAACTGTTAGCACCAATACAGCCAAATCAGATTATTGGTATTGGGGCTAATTACGTGAAGGCTGTGAGCGAGCTGCCTGAAAAGCTTCCTGACATTCCGGTATTTTTCTTTAAACCAACTTCATCTGTTATTGGGCCAGGTGAAGATATTATCATTCCGGAAGGAATTGAAGAAGTGAAATTTGAATCTGAGCTTGCGGTTGTTATCGGAAAAGAAGCAAAAAATCTTTCAGCTTCGAATGTTCGTGAGCATATCTTTGGCTATACGATTGGAAATGACGTAACGGCACCGCAATTTATTCATCCGGACGGCCATTGGACGGTAGGAAAATCGTTTGATACATTCACGCCGCTTGGTCCTTATATTGAAACGGAGCTTGATCTTACAAATATCCGTGTGAAAGCGACGCTGGATGGAGTAGAAAAGCAAAATAGCGGGATGGATCTTATCATCGTCTCAGTTGAAAAAATGGTTGCTTATCTCTCTAATGTGATGACGCTCAAACCAGGAGACGTTATTTTAACGGGTAGTCCGGTAGGGGCCGAATTAGTGGGCGCAGGAAGCACTATTGATTGTCATATCGATGAAATTGGTTCACTGAACAATGCTTTTAGCAAAGTAAAAGTCAGCGTGAATTAACAAGAAAGAATGATTTGAAACAGCTTGGTATCTGCGATAAACTTGCGTGTCTACACGAATAAAACAGGTTCAGGCTGCTTAGTATTTCAATCATAACAAAAAATGACCTGTTCGAATTGCGACGTAATCGGATTTCGAGCAGGTTTTTATTTATGAAAAAAGGTAATAGCTTGACTGAAAAGAATGTTCTCTCACATAAAATAAACTGTTTTTAACACTTGTTGAAAAGGGGGAAGAAAAGCATGAGTACTGGAATGTTAGCGCTTCTATCACTTTTACCGATTTTAGCCGTTGGTATTTTTTTAGTAGGCCTGAGGTGGCCTGCTAGCAAAGCGATGCCAATTTCTTACGTGGTGGCTGTAGGGTTAGCCTTGTTTGTATGGAAGGTACCTGGTGTAACAATTGCTGCAGCTTCTATAAATGGTTTGGTCGTCGCAGGGACGCTTTTATATATTATTTTTGGTGCAATTTTATTACTGAATACTTTACAGGAAAGCGGTGGTATTAAAACGATCCGTCAAGGCTTTACAGATATATCGCCGGATCGTCGCATTCAAGTGATTATTATTGCCTGGTTATTTGGTTCATTTATTGAAGGCGCTTCTGGATTTGGTACTCCAGCTGCCGTTGCGGTACCGCTTTTAGTAGGCCTAGGCTTTCCTGCCATGGCAGCGGTTATTGCAGGGATGGTTATTCAAAGTACGCCGGTTTCATTCGGTGCAGTAGGAACACCAATGCTAGTCGGCGTTCAAACAGGATTATCAGCAGATGCAAGCATTACGGATAATTTTCTAGCACTAGTAACTGAAATCGGTGGACAGGTAGCAATTTTACACATGATTGCGGGGACATTTATTCCACTGTTTGTTGTGGCACTCATGACAAAGTTCTTTGGGAAGAATAAATCGTTTACGGAAGGAATCCGTGTTTGGAAGTTTGCGCTCTTTGCAGCGTTTGCGATGACCATTCCATATGTACTGGTTGCAAATCTACTAGGTCCTGAGTTTCCATCCATGATTGGCGGGTTAGTCGGACTTGCTGTTGTTGTTTTTGCTGCTAAAAGAGGATTTTTAATGCCGGATAAAGAAGAAGCATGGGACTTTGAAGAAAAAAGTAAGTGGAATTCGGAGTGGGTAGGTAGTTTAGAAATAAAGGATGTTGCGTATCATAGTGGACAAATGAGCATGTTGCGTGCGTGGCTCCCTTACGTATTAGTTGGGGCATTCTTAGTATTATCAAGATTGAAAGCGCTTCCTATTTTGGGGTGGCTACAGTCGTGGACCGTTTCGTTTCCGAATATATTTGGTTCTGAAGTAAGTGCAAGTTTTCAGCCACTGTATCTTCCCGGAACAATTTTTATCTTTGTATCTTTAATCACTTATTTTCTTCATCATATGAATAAAAGCGCGTACAAAGCAGCATGGAAGCAGTCTGCTAAAACAACTGTTGCTGCGTCTACAGCGTTAATTTTTACGGTGCCAATGGTGCAGGTTTTTATTAATTCAGGAGGAGGAGCAGCGGGATTCGATAAAATGCCAATTGAATTAGCGAATGGTGCAGCTGCTTTAGCAGGCGAGTATTGGCCGTTGCTTTCCACTTTTATTGGAGGGTTAGGTGCATTCATTGCTGGCAGCAACACCGTAAGCAATATGATGTTTTCATTGTTTCAATACGATGTTGGTACACAAATTGGCGTAAATCCAACTTGGATTGTTGCTTTGCAAGCGGTGGGCGGAGCGGCTGGAAATATGATTTGTGTTCATAATGTGGTGGCAGCTTCGGCCGTTGTAGGGTTGGTTGGAAAAGAAGGAGCCGTTATTCGAAAAACATTGCTGCCGTTTATGTACTATGCACTATTATCAGGAGCAGTTGGGTATGCAATCGTTTGGTATGCTGAAAAAGGGTTACTTAATATCGGATCAATTATTGTTGTAGGTGTCTTCTTTGTAGCAGTTTATATAATCAGTACAAATAATCGTCGCACGCAGTTCATCTCTTCTGGAAATAAAACAAAGTTTTTAGACTAATAACCAAAAGCGAAGTGGAGAAAAAATTCCACTTCGCTTTTGGTTATTTTTGAACATAATCAGGGAAATCAGTAATAATGGCGTCTACGTTCATCGATAAAAGAAAATCAGCGGTTTGCTGATTGCGCACGGTCCAAGAGGAAATCTTCATTCCATTATTATGTACATTTGTCACTAACTCGCTTGTAACGAGCCCATAATGGGGATTAAAATAATCAGCATATGTTGCAAACTGCTGGAGCTTTTCCACTGTTATGTCTGCTTTAGATCCTGTTAAGACGCCAATTGGAACGCTTGGAAGCAGCTGGTCCATCTTTTTCATCGAGTCGAAATTAAATGACTGAACAATAATCTTCTCATTATTTGGCTTGTCCATATTGCTTTCTTTTAACTCATCAGCAATTTTTGCTTCAATACCTGGATAAAGTTCGGGCGACTTTAGTTCAATTAGAATCCCAATTTTTCCGCGGTATCGATCCAAAATTTCTTCAAATGTTGGAATGGGCTCTCCAGCAAATTCAGTTCCTTTCCAGCTTCCAGCATCTAACGATTGCAGTTCTTCTAACGTTAAATCTTTAACGGAGCCTGTACCGTTTGTCGTACGGTCTACGGTTAAATCGTGAATGACTACAAGCTCCCCATCTTTACTTTGCTGTACATCAATCTCAATATAATCTGATTTCATTTCAAACGCTTTATCAAATGCAGCAATCGTATTTTCTGGAGCATATCCAGATGCACCACGATGCGCTACGTTGTCTACGTCATGTTTTGCAGCTGATGCTTGCTGTAAAGGGCTTAGTAATAAAGCAAATGAAATCCCAACGCCTGCTAATACTTTCTTATTCATCTCTTCATCTCCCAACTCAAACTGTTTTCACGTTTCAGTATAAAATTGGAATATTGACACTGTATGAATCGTACATTGAGATTTGATTACAAGAAGATGAATAAAAATAGATACAAATTCTTACTTTTATTTACAAATCAGCTGATGTTTCGACAGATTTTAGACAGAATGGATCTCTTTTACACGCCCTACCTGTCCATCTGTTAGTCGAACTTTGATGCCGTGAGGGTGAAAAGAAGACTTGGTTAACAAATCTTTCACAATTCCCTCCGTTAATTTTCCAGTTCGTTGATCTGCTTTCAGAACGATCGATACCTTCGTTCCAGGAGAAATATCACTTCGATTTTGTCCGCTCATTTATAGCCACTTCACTTTCACGATGTGCTGACAAGTTAGTCAACCTGTACAAGCACATCTTCTTTATTTGGATATGTTTTTTCAATATGATGCTCGCCCCATGCACAAAGAGCATCTAAAATTCCTTTAAGAGACCAGCCGTATTCCGTTAAAGAATACTCAACTTTCGGAGGAACTTGGTTATAGACTTCACGTAAAATAATGCCATCCTCTTCAAGCTCACGAAGCTGCTGGGTTAACATTTTTTGAGTGATTCCTGGCATCAAGCGCTTTAACTCTCCGGTTCTTTTCTTTCCTTTTATCAAGTGACATAAAATCACTACTTTCCACTTACCACCAATTACTTCGAGAGAAGCTTCCACTGGAATATTGTACATTTTCATTGATAAAAGCCCCCTTATCTAACACTTTTATTTATTTTCTCATGCCACATGCAAGTGTCAACCTTGCATGGATTTGAATTAAGTTACTGTTATTGTACCGCTTTACGCCTAAAATAGTCCATTAGGTACTTTTTGGTGCCTATCGTACTTGAAAGTGCGTACTTTTTTTATGGATTTGTATCTTGCATAATGACTAACAGAGCTAGCCGGTCGGTGCTAGTTAGTTAAAAGTTTGACTCAGGAACTAGAAAGGCGCCTGTACTGAGATCAATATAAAGAGTTATCAAATCATGAAGGAGGAAAAAAGATGAATTCACTTTCACATACAAAAATAAATGAGAAAGGTGGAACCTTTGCATTATTAGCACTGGCTATTAGTGCATTTGGTATCGGGACAACTGAGTTTGTTCCAGTTGGTTTATTATCTAGTATATCGAATGATTTATCTATTTCAATTACGCTAGCGGGATTATTAATTTCTGGTTATGCAATTGGTGTATCCATTGGTGCCCCCGTCTTAACAGCTTTAACAAGTAAAGTGAACCGAAAAACATTGTTGATGGCACTCATGGTTGTATTTATTGTTGGAAACGCAGCAGCAGCAATGTCTACAAGCTTCTCACTATTGCTTATTGCTCGTTTCATTACGGCATTTTCACACGGGATATTCTTTTCAATTGGTTCAACTATTGCAGCTGATCTTGTGCCACAGCATAAAAGAGCAAGCGCAATTGCGTTTATGTTTACAGGGTTAACCGTTGCAACCGTAACAGGTGTTCCGCTTGGTACGTTTATCGGTCAAACATTTGGTTGGAGAGCAACCTTTGGGGCAGTGGCTTTACTTGGAGTAATTGGAATCATTGCAAGCGCCATTTTAATTCCAAATAACTTAAAAGAAGCACCGCCTGCGTCGTTTAAAGAACAAGTGAAAATTTTAAAGAATGGTCCGCTTTTATTAGCATTTGCTATTACCGCATTAGGGTACGGAGGTACGTTCGTTGCGTTTACTTATTTAACACCTCTTTTAGAAAACGTAACAGGCTTTAGTGCCAAATGGGTAAGTATTATCTTACTAGTCTATGGTGTTGCGGTGGCAATTGGTAATACTGTAGGTGGAAAAGCAGCAAATAAATCACCGCTTAAAGCATTGTTTTGGATGTTTATTTTCCAAGCTATTGTCTTAATTGTACTAAGCTTTACGGCACCGTTTAAGGCAGTTGGTCTAATTACAATTTTCTTAATGGGACTGTTTGCTTTCATGAATGTTCCAGGTCTGCAAATTTTAGTAGTAAACTTAGCTGAAAAATATGTTCCGTCAGCTGTTAATGTTGCATCAGCGCTTAATATTGCTGCTTTTAACATCGGAATTGCTATTGGCGCATTTGTTGGTGGGATTATTGTAGATTCGATTGGCATCATTCATACACCGTGGATTGGTGGAGTAATGGTTATTGGGGCAGTACTATTAACAGCATGGAGTGCTCGCATAGAAAAAGCATAATGAACATAAAAGGCTATAATCATTGAGTTCTAATGGTTAAAGCCTTTTTTTATGTACTTATTTACCGGTCTCTGTTTTTTGAAAATATTCTTGTTAAATTAACATAATTTCTTAAGTTGATTCATGATGAATTTTCTATAAATACTCATTTAGCAGGAGGCATATCATTGATATACCTATTGGAGTTATCTATAATGACTGATAAGAATTATTGTCAAATATGATAGGTGATGTTAATGGACTTAAATTATTTCTATACATTTAAAGAGGTTGTAAAGTGGGGGAGCTATACAAAAACAGGTGAACAATTGGGATATGCACAGTCTAGTGTGACGACCCAAATTAAAAAGCTTGAAGATCATTTTCAGGTTAAATTGTTTGAGAGAGTTGGGCGAAAAATGCGTCTTACTCAGTCAGGTGAAGAGCTCTATTATTACGTAAATCAGATTTTACTCCTCATGGATGAAGCAGAAGAGCGAATTTCAAACGAGCATAATTTGCGAGGTACTTTACGAATAGGTACAGTTGAATCACTGGCAGCATACTTTATAACGCCATATATTAAAGAGCTGAAAACTCGGCATCCTGACTTGAAAATTTTATTGGAATCAGGGCTCTGTCCAAAGTTAAAAGAAGGAGTGCTTGAGGGTGCGTTTGATCTGGCTGTTGTGCTCGACCGGTATATTGATCACCCGGAATTGACCACAATTCCAATTCGTGAAGAAACGCTAGTGATGATTGCTCCAAAGAATCACCGACTTCAGCAGCTTAAGGAAATGAACTTGCAAGAGCTTGAAGGTGAGACGCTGATCTTAACTGAGGAAGGATGTCCTTATCGAGTATTATTGGAACAGCTTTTAATGAACGAAACTATTCAAGTTAAGTCGGTTATTTCGTTCAGCAGCCTTGAAGCTATTAAACAGTGTGTAGCTGATGATTTAGGAATAGCAATTTTACCTGAAATTGCAGCAAGAAAAGAGATTGAATCCGGCAAAGTCACTCAGATTCCATTCGACCATGAAGAGATTCGCATTTATACTCAGATTGTTTATCAAAATAAAAAGTGGTTAACTCCGCCTTTAAGCCAGCTTATTACGTCTTTAAAAGATAACATCAAAAAAAATGATGAATAGCATAGAAAAGTATCGTATTTATTAATGTAAATGACGTGCTATACTATCTTCAAAACCATTCTAAGAGGTGCTCATTTTGAAGACATTTTTGCAATATAATCCTACAAAACTATACTTTGGACAAGGGCAAATAAAGCAACTATCAAATAGTTTGAATAAACACATAAATATACTGCTCGTATATGGCGGTGGCAGCATAAAGCGCAATGGCGTTTATAATGATGTGATGAATCAACTTAAACAGCTGAAAGCTACTGTATTTGAGTTAGCGGGTGTTGAGCCCAATCCCCGTTTAAGCACCGTTCGTAAGGGAGTAGAGATTTGTAAAAACGAAAACATTGACTTTATTTTAGCTGTAGGGGGAGGTAGTGTAATCGACTGTACAAAAGCTATTTCAGCAGGTGCTAAGCATGATGGAGATGCTTGGGATCTTATTAAAGGTATTGCTCCTATTGAAGCCGCCTTGCCGTTTGGTACAGTGCTGACATTAGCGGCAACTGGATCTGAAATGAATAATGTATCAGTTATTACTAATTGGGAGACAAAAGATAAGTTAGGCTGGAGTTCCCCTCATGTGTTTCCTGTATTTTCAATCTTAGACCCAACGTATACTTTCTCTGTTCCTCTTGACCAAACCGTTTATGGAATCGTTGATAGCATGTCACATGCTCTTGAGTATTATTTTCATCGTACGGAGAATACACCGATGATTGATGGATTTATCGAATCGTTATTGCGCACAGCGGTTGCAACAGGTCCAAAATTAATTGAAGACTTGCATTCCTTTCAGCATAGGGAAACGATGATGTATCTTAGTACGACGGCTTTTAATGGACTACTGGCAAGTGGAACAGACGGAGGAGATTGGGCAACTCATCGTATCGAGCATGCAATTTCAG
Organism: Bacillus sp. 1780r2a1; assembly: GCA_024134725.1. Lineage (NCBI taxonomy): Bacteria > Bacillati > Bacillota > Bacilli > Caryophanales > Bacillaceae > Bacillus > Bacillus sp. 1780r2a1. The sequence continues at coordinate 871,281 of CP099863.1, forward strand.
CTATCTATGATATTCCGCATGGAGGAGGACTTGCTATTCTATTTCCTAACTGGCTAGAGCATGTTCTTGAAGAGGATCCTTCGCGTGTCAAGAAGTTAGCTGTCAATGTATTTGGTATTTCTGCTGAAGGGAAAGACGATATGGAAGTAGCGAAAGAAGGTGCAAAAGCGCTGCGAGAGTTTTGGAATTCATTAGGAGCACCAAGCAGGCTGGCTGATTATAAGATTGATGACAAGGACTTTGATGCCATGGTAGAAAAGACGTTCATCAAACCAGGGGTCGGTACCTACAAAGAAATGAACGATGAAAGTGTACGTGATATTCTAAACCGTTCATTGTAATCTTATATAATAAAAGACTGGATAATAGGAATAAATGAAAACGAGCTCCTACTAAACGTTTAGTAAGAGCTCGTTTTCATATCGATTCTTAGTAATAACCAGGGCATTTTCTAATAAAGGGAAGGCATCTAATAAGAATGTCCTTTTACTCTTTAGACCATAGAGAAAGTAAAGGCCCATCCTCTCCGTAGACGGGATCTGTTTTAGGAAGAGGCACGTCTTCTATTTGCTCAACAGCCTCTGCATATTCAGCTGAATTTCCAGTTTTTAAATTATAGCTGATTCCGCCCGGATAAGCGCCAACTACTTGGAAATCAGCAGTTGATTGAAGACGCTTGTGACCTGTACCGGCTGGTAACACAATAACATCACCGGCATGCACAACAATATTTTCACCTTTTGGACCACCTAACTGCAAGCGAGCACAGCCCTTGATGATGCCAAGAACTTCATGGGCGTTACTGTGATAGTGGTGGAAATCATAAATACCATTAACCCAGCTATTCTTCCAATTGTGATTATGGAAAATAGTCTCGATCTTATCCTTACGATCAATTAGTGCATGTTCATAGAGTAAAACAGGAAGGGAAGGGTGATTGGGAATAACCCCATCATCATCAAAAAACAAAACTTTTACATCTGACACAATCTCTCCTCCTCCAAACATCGTATTTTCTTAACATTCCCTCTTCGTAAAAGAAATAAACTAATGGTGGATTAATTGTAAAAAAATGAAATATAAATAAATCTAAATTCCTAAAAAGGGGCGTTTGGTTCATTTGAACTATATGGGTTTATCTTGATAATAAAAAGTAAAAGTGGAATCTGAAAAAAAAAGGAATGTACATGGTAAATATTATCATGGTAGGTTTTGTAAAGGGAAGAGTATATTGTTAACTAATTAAAAAATCGAATGAATTAGTGGGACGAAGTGAGTCGAAATACTTACAAAAATACTCTGGTGATTTAATGACTTATGGAAGATTGAAGATGTTTCAGGATTTCCTTATGATGGTAAAGGAGAATTAAGTAATGAACTTTATCAAATAATTGTAAAAAAGTAATTCGAAATAAATGATTGTGGGTATAGCAATTATGAATTAGTCGATGATGGAGTTCATGAAAACATAAAGAGAAACGGAGAGGATTACGTGAAAAAAGCAGCAGGTTTACTCTTAGTTGGAGCTCTCTCACTAGGCTTAGCAGCGTGCGGGTCAAGTGAAGAAGGAGCAAGTGCAAATAAGTCATTTGAAGCAAAAATTGCTGATGCACAGTACATATTAGTATCGGAGCAAGACGGTGGCGTAAGCGGAGATGAAGCTTTACTTGCGGTAGAGTTAGAAGTGAAGAATACGTCCAAAGATGCCATTTCGTTGTCTAGCAATGATGTTAGTCTTTATGATGGTGACGAACAATTAGAACCTAATACAGACGTATACAGCGATGAAATTGAAACGTCAATGCGATCCGGGAAAATTACGTCTGATAAATCGAAAAAGCTGACGTATCTTTTTAACGTAGAAAAAGATAAAGAATATGAAATTGGTGTTCAGCCAATTAGTCAAGACTATGAAAATAAGATTGAAGAAGTAAAGCTAAAATTAGACACAGCAAAGTATGAAAAAAGCTTAAAAAACTTAGAAACACCTGAAAAAGCATTAGCAGCCTATATTGACGTGTTGTTCTTAGGGAAAGAAAATGAAGACTTCGATAAATATGTAGTAGCGGATAAGGAAGAAGTTGAAAAGTCTGCTAATAAAGCATTCCGTGAGTCAATTAATAAAGTGTTTTCAAATGATTTAACAGAAGAAGGTGCGTCTAATTTATACAAAATATATAAAGACGAACTAAATTCAAAAGCGACGTTTGAAGCTAAAACGGTTGAAAATGTGAATGGAAAAGCAGTTGTTGAAGTGAAATATTCAAGTATCGGCGTATATAACTTATACAATACAGTTTCTGATTATAAACGCGCTTATTATCAAGAAACAAAAGAATATGATACGAAAAAACAAGAAGCTTATGCAATTTCAAAATTCAAAGATATTTTAGGTGGAGCAGAGCTTAAAGAAAGTAATTATCCATTAGAAATTGAAATGGTTGAAAAAGACGGAAAATGGGAAGTTAAGCCAAAAGATAAGTATAGCGATACAGTTGAAAAAGCATTCGCTGCGGGTGACATTAACTAAAGATGTAAGCCTAGAAAGAGAGAAGAGATAATCTTCTCTCTTTTTTGATTTTATAAAGCGCTTACTGTAAATTTTGTTTGTGTTTTGAGCAAATTTTAAAGTTATTTTTATGAAGATGTGCTAGTATGATGGTCTCAATAAAAGTTTTTACGTATATAGTTGGAGGAATGGAAGATGAAAGCAAAATATTGTAGAGAATCAAAAGCAGTTAGAACGAGTCGCGTGTTTCCAAATGATACAAATAATCATCAAACATTATTTGGTGGTAAGCTCATGAGCGATATTGATATGATTGCTTCAATTTCTGCTTCTCGTCATAGCCGAGCAGAATGCGTAACGGCATCAACAGATTCTGTGCATTTCTTACATCCGATTACTCCACAGGATTCGGTGTGCTTTGAATCATATGTCTCTTGGACAGGACGATCATCAATGGAGATCTTTGTGAAAATTATAAAAGAAAACTTAAAATCAGGAGAGCGAAAAATTGCCGCTACGTCCTTTATTACGTTTGTTGCGCTTGGAGAAGATGGCAAGCCTTGTGAAGTGCCGAGCGTAATCCCAGAAACGGATGAAGAAAAGTATTTATATCAAACAGCACCTGAGCGAGCAAAAATTCGAAAAAGTGTGCGCGCAAACAGCAATAGTTTAGCCAAATTCTTAAGTCTCAATCAGCCGTGGAGCTAATTGTAAATTATCTGTCAGCTAACCTTACCAACTAACAGACGAATGGTGCTGGAGATGCTAATCTTTAAATTATCATTTTCGTCTACAAACTGGAGGGGAAGCAGATGTTTAAAGATGCTGTATTAGCAAAAGAGTGGTTGCCAGTTGCGTACAGTCAAGATATAGGTACAGATCCACTTGCTGTGAAGGTATTAGAAGAGAGAGTAGTGCTTTTTCGGGTAAGAGGAACAATTAAAGCCTTTAAAGATCTTTGCATTCATCGAGGTGCTGCTTTATCGCTTGGTAAGGTAAAAGATAATTGTATTGTTTGTCCTTATCATGGATGGGAATATAATGTGGATGGACAGTGTACAAAAATTCCACAGCAGCCACCGAATAGAGCGATTCCACTCAAAGCAAAAGCTATTGTGTATCAGTGCAGAGAAGAATACGGCATGGTTTGGGTTCGACTCAGTGAACAAGGGTCGGATGCTGCTGAGCCTTTTCCTTATTATGAGGAATATGACCACTCATCTTTTAAGACTGTCCATGCATATTCTCACACGATGAACGCAGCTGCACCTCGTGTGGTCGAAAATTTTTTGGACGTGAGCCACCTTGCGTTTGTTCATGAGGGAAGCTTAGGACACCCAGACTATACGGAAATCCCCGATTACAAGGTGCACTGGCGTGATAACCATTATATCTCAGATGAGATTGAAGTATATGCCGATGCGGATGGTACAGGAAACTGGTCAACGATTTACTATACGTTTGAAATTCTTCGTCCGACAGTTGCGAGGTTGAAAAAAGTAAATTATCAAACCAACGAAATCTTCTCCATGCTATTTGCAGTATTGCCCCAAGAACAGCTAAAATCAACCGTCTTTGCACTTGTATCACGAAACTATGAGCTCGATAAGCCTGATGAATACTTTCAAGAATTTCAGCAGCTTATCATCGAACAAGATACAGACATTGTTGAAAGTCAAAAGCCGGAAGAGCTTCCGTTAGACTTACAAGCAGAGCTGCACCTTAACCCTGATCGCGTGAGCATTGCATACCGAAAATGGTTAGGAGAAATTGGCGTTGAGTTTGGAAGCGATGTGGGAAGAAAGGCAAAAACTATATAATAAGGAAGAAAAGGTGCTGTTTATCTTGATAAACAGCATCTTTTTTGTTGAGTATAAAACTATAAAAGTAAAAATATAGTAAATTAGTAAACTTTATAACATTTTTATGTTAAAATGTTACTTATTTGTTTATAACTTACCAATAGTGCTTGTGAAGGTAAACAAATAAAAATTTATTCAAAAAAGGAGCTATTATATGAATCCAGAAATTGCGACGACCGAGCAGGAGCAGGGTCCAAAGCCGTCCGTATTTAAGTTTATTTTTAGCCCAGGCGCTGAGTTTGACAAAATGAAGCAGCGTCCGGCGATTGTGGCTTCACTCATTCTCGTTATCTTACTAAGTGCCGCGGCATTCGCACTTAGTACCATTACGCCAGAAAACTTGGCTTCTTTACAAGAACTTGGGCTTGAGCCAGATGATTCTATGAAATTGTTTAGTATGATTGGAGCTGGAATTGGAGCGTTAATTGTCACGCCTATTGCGATGTTAATTGGTGCAGGAATTCTTTTACTTATTGTGAAAATCGGAAAAGGAACAGCAAAGTATAAGCATATGTTTAGTTTAACAGCATTCATTACGTTCATTACAATGCTTGGATTATTACTAAATACAGTCATTGCAGTTGTAGCTGGAACAGGAACAAACATAACGTCTTTAAACGGTTTAGTTGGAGCTGAAGGAGCTGTTGGTGGCGTATTGGCAAGCATTGAAATTTTCTCAATTTGGTCGCTAATTTTAACAGCAATGGGTTTACAAAAAGTAGGCGGTTTATCTAAAAAAGCGGCAATTATTATTGCTAGTGTCTTCTTTGTACTGTCTGTTATTTCACAAATTATAGGAAGTGTTATGGCATAATGAAAAAAGGTATCATCATCACAGTTGTTTCTCTCTTAATCGTAGTACTAATTGGCGTAAATGTGTTTAAAGCACAGAAAAGTGAAGACGTACAAGTTAGCGTGACGTCATTAAAAGATATGACGTTGCGCAGTACGGTAATGATCCCAGGTACCCTTAAGCTTGCCGATGAGCAGTATGTGTATTATCAGCCAGAAAATGGTGAGATCGAAGATATTAAAGTCACAGAAGGTACAAGGGTGCAGGTTGGTACACCGCTTGTCACGTATACAAATGATGATTTAGAGCTTGAAAAAGAACAAAATAAACTTGGCGAAAAATCAAATGATCTACAAGTTAGCTCACTAAATAAGCAGATTGCTAAATTAAAAGATAAGCAAAAACAACTTGAAAAAGAACTTCCAAAAGAAGAAGCGAAAGTACAAATCGAAGATGAGCGAACGCAGCTTAATTTAGACCTTGAAACAGCAAAAATTGAAGCTGAACGAAATAAGCTAGAGCGCAAGTCGTTAACAAAGAAAGAAAATAACCTTATTGAAAAGAGTGAATTAGCTGGCACAGTGCTGTCTGTAGATAAAGAAGCTGCTCATAATACAACTGAAGTTCAAAAGCCGCTTATACATATTGGTAATACGGATCAATATTTGGCAACGGGCGTTTTATCAGAATATGATGCTCTTAACATTGAAGTAGGTCAGCCAGTGAAAATTACATCTGACGTAGTGCCGGACAAAGAGTGGGAAGGGTCTGTCCAGCAAATTGATTTTTTGCCACAGCAGTCCGATGCAGCAAGTGGTGGAGACGGAGCGAATCAATATCCAGTACAAGTGAAAGTAACGGATGAAGAGATTAAAAGTATTCGCCCAGGCTTTAAGCTTTTATTAGAAATTGAAACTGAAAGTAAAAAAGCAAAAGCTGTTCCATCAAAAGCGATTGTTAATGAAGGTGATGAGAAATACGTGTATATCGTAAAAGGTGGAAAAGCAGTTAAACGAGAAGTGAAGGTTGGCCAAACAACAAACAAATCAATTGAAATTGTTAAAGGCGTTACAAGTAAAGATCAAATCATCTCAAATCCATCTAATGAACTCGCAGATGGTGTGGAAGTGACAGTAAGATGATTAAACTAGAAAATATCTCTAAAAGCTATTATCTTGGTAAAGAAGAAGTGCCTATCTTAAAAGGAATCGATTTAGAGATTAGAGACGGTGAATTTGTTGCTATTATGGGCCCCTCAGGTTCTGGTAAATCAACCTTAATGAACATTATTGGTTGTTTAGACCGACCAACTTCAGGTGCTTACTTTTTGAATGAACTTGAGATTTCAACGTACAGCGATGATCAGCTAGCTAAGGTTCGAAATGAACAGCTTGGATTTGTGTTTCAGCAATTCCAGCTGTTGCCACGGTTAAAAGCTGTGGAAAATGTAGAGCTGCCGATGGTCTATACGGGCATATCTCGAAAAGAGCGACGAGAGCGTGCTGAAGCTGCGCTGTTAAAGGTAGGGTTAGGTGAAAGAATCAACCATTTACCAAATGAGTTATCCGGTGGGCAAAAGCAGCGTGTTGCCATTGCTCGTGCTATTGTTAATAAGCCTAGCCTCATTTTAGCGGATGAGCCGACCGGAGCGCTTGATACGAAAACAAGCGTATCGATTATGGAGGAATTTGCTGCTTTAAACAAAGAAGGAACAACCGTAGTGGTGATTACTCATGAGCCAGAAGTGGCTGAATATGCTTCAAGAACAATATTAGTTCGTGATGGAAATATCGTTGCGTACAACGGTAAGGAGAGTCTTGAACTATGAGCATGATGGAAAATATTCGCATGGCTTTGGCGTCGGTTGTTGCTCATAAATTACGCTCCATCTTGACGATGCTCGGTATTATTATCGGAGTTGCGGCAGTTATTATTGTAGTGGCAATTGGGCAAGGTGGAGAACAGATGCTTAAATCGCAAATTACAGGCGATAGCAATACGGTTGAGCTAATGTATGAACCTTCAGAGGAAGAAATCCAAACAAATCCAAACATTTGGGAGCAGGCGTTTTTTACGTCACAAGATATTGATAATCTAGGCAAGTTACCAGGTGTTGAAAACGTTGTGGCATCTCTGCAGGAAATGATGTCGGTCCGTTATAAAGAAGATACGCTAGATACAACGGTATATGCTATTAACCAGTCGTATTTGGACGTAAATGACGTAAAAGTTGCACAGGGACAAAGCCTAACCGATGGTGATTTCTTGTCCGGTAACCGAGTTGCCCTTATCAGTGATGAGTTAAATAAGGAAATGTTTAAAGATAGCAGTGGTATTGGTGAAATCATTTGGGTGAAAAATCAGCCAATTGAAGTTGTAGGAATCTTAGAAAAGCCAACCGGTATATTAGGGTCCTTTGGCATGATGGAAGTGTATATGCCAAGCAACACGTATAAATCAAGCTTTGGAAAAGTAGACTATACGTCTGTAAGCCTTCAAGCTTCTAATCCGGATGAACTACAAGCCGTTGGAGAGAGCGCAGCAAATCTATTAAATGAAACGTATGGAACAGAAGATTCCTACACGGTTATGAACATGGAAGCTATTGCAGATGGTATTGGTCAAGTCACAACCATTATGACAACCATTATTGGTTCAATTGCGGGAATCTCATTATTAGTTGGTGGCATTGGCGTTATGAATATCATGCTTGTATCGGTTACAGAACGAACAAGAGAAATTGGTATTCGTAAAGCTCTAGGTGCAACCAAAAGGCAGATCTTAACACAGTTCTTGATTGAATCAATGACGTTAACGTTAATTGGTGGTGTCGTTGGTATTTTACTTGGAGCAGGCGGTGCTTCTATCGTTTCTATGTTTGCAGGATGGCCACCGTTAATTTCATGGCAAATTATTGTCATTGGACTATTGTTCTCTATGACAATCGGCGTGATCTTTGGAATGCTTCCAGCAAACAAAGCAGCCAAGCTCGATCCAATTGAAGCATTAAGGTATGAATAAAGAAGAAAATCACTCAAAACCAGAGTGATTTTCTTTTTTTAGAAGAATTTATAATATAATAGAAGAAAAGGGGATATGAACAGGGGGAGAGAGGATGACTATTTCAATTTTTCTTATTATGTTTGTGGGAATTATTTCGCTAGTCGGAACGATATGGATTGCAAATAACGATGACAAACAGTATAAAAAGACTGGAAAGAAACGAATTCGGAACTTATCATTTATTTATGTAGCGCTGCTAGTAGGTTCTGCGATTGCCGTTGCTGTTTATATTGTGAATATTTAATTGTGAAGCTATGTTAACTTCAAACTTCAATTTTCACATAGTAGAGGTTACTGAACTAACATATTTGAAGAAGAGGTTAAACTGTTGTGGTCGCTAGCTAAAGTATTTCAGTAAACTAGATATCCGAACGATTGCTACCTGCAATTGTTCGGATATTTTGTTGATTACGAAAACAAATTAAAAAAGCGAGTGTCTGTAACACAATGAATATGTTCTCACAGCCATGCTTTTTCTTTGAGATGAAAAACTGCATTGCTTTATCGTAAATTAAAATCTCCGCTTGAGACATCTACGTCCATTCGATGCGTACCTTTCCCATTTGTAGCTTCAATTTTACCTTCTTGTTCTTTGATTGTTTTAAAGTTAAACCGGTTATGAATATCTCCTACGCTCGCTTTAGCTTGTAGCGTAATATCAGCTTTAGGTGGCAGCGTAACGGTCATATCCCCAGAACTAACGTGAGCTTTAATCGAGTCAACCACTCTATTTATAGAAATAGAAGCATCTCCTGAAGATACGTGAGAATTCAATTTTCCTTCGTAGTTTTTAATCGCAAGATCTCCTGACTGTACATCAATTGAGCCTTCTTTGGTTCGCACTTTGTTGACTATGAGATCTCCTGAGGAAACATTGATGTCTAATTTATCTGCATCGATTCCTTGAATAACAGTATAGCCAGATTGTACTTTAATCGAAAAACTATCAAGTGATAAAGAGGTTTCGTTAAATTCTACATCTCCTGAACCAACGTTTAACTCTAAATGATTGCTGTATTCTTTTGGAATATAAATTGTTAGTTTACTACTATTTCCAAATGAAAAGAACGAAAAAGGCTTATTCTTATACGTAACGGTAATTGTTTTTCCGTTGCGCTGAACATTTACTTTTCCCTTGCCTTGTAAATCCGCTTTTACTTCTTTTCCATTGTACTCTTCAACGACTGTATTCACATTTGCAGTTTCAAGCTTAATACTTTCAATAGAATTTGTTAGAACTGCTTCGGTTTTTGATAATCCCAATGTCCATGTAGATGTGGTAAATGGATTAGTTAAAAGAAAAGCAGCACCAATAAATATTAGAACTAAAAACAATAATCTTTTCATGCTTCACCCTGCTTTCAATTTTATAAAGAAATAAGATACATAACTAATTTTATCCATTTTGTGGTAGTTAATCAATGGCCCGAGGAATGAACTATAGGTAAGACCTGAGATGTAGTTAGAGATTGGTAGATGTTTACTTATTTTTCTAAAATAATGAATGAAATTCAGTTAGTGAAAGGTAAAAGTGAAAATAATCCATAAAATTCAAGTAACAGTCATAAAAATGTTAGTTTTATTACGAATTTTAAAGGAATTATATGGTTTGTAATATTATTATTTCTCTTGTAAGAAACTTAATCCAATCTGAACAAATGTTACCCATTCTTTCAATGAAATTGGCTTTCTCTATGCTAAGATAATGTCAGGTTATTTTTTCGGGAGGTATTTTTATGAAAAAAGGAAAATTGACAAAGTGGGTCATTACATCAGCTGCATCACTTTCATTTTTTGCAGTACAAGGAACGGCTGCATCAGCAGCATCTCATAAAGTATCGACAGGAGATACGCTGTGGAAGCTTAGTCAACAAGAAGGCGTATCCGTAGATGAACTAAAACAAGCAAATAATCGTACGAACGATATGATTTATGTTGGAGAAGTCCTAACAATTCCAGAAAAAGAGACGGTACATACGGTAGTACAAGGTGAGACATTGTTTAGTATTTCACAGACATATAATACAAGCGTAGATCGTTTGAAAGACTTAAACGGATTACAAAGTGATCTTATTAATGTAGGGCAACAGCTAGTGGTAACAGGAGAAAGAGCTTCTGAAGCAGCACCAGCACCACAGCCTACAGATGTAGGAGTTGCGGAAGCAGAAAAAGATTTATTAGCAAGATTAGTAGAAGCAGAAGCGAAAGGTGAACCGTACCAAGGTAAAGTAGCGGTAGCAACCGTGGTTATGAACCGCGTATCGTCACCAGAATTCCCTAACAGCATTACAGAGGTGATTAATCAGCCTTTAGCTAACGGCGGCTACGAGTTTTCTCCAGTCGGCAATGGAACAATTAATCAGCCTGCTTCTGATGAGTCAAGACGTGCAGTAGAAGAAGCGCTAGCAAATCCAGATCATCAAAACCCTGCGCTGTTTTTCTATAATCCGCAGATTGCAACAAATTCGTGGCTAGAAACAAAGCAGGTAACAGCAGTTATCGGAAATCATGTATTTGCTAAATAAAAAGAAGCGAGGACATCCTCGCTTCTTTTTTATTGCTTATAGGTATGCTTGTAGCTGTTGCGATAGTTTAAGAAATTCCTGTTTGTTGCGATTTAATAAGGCATGATCAATTTCTTTTTGAAGCTGTTGTTTTTGAAACATCCGAAGCGCATGGTCTAATACCATTTCAGCCGTTAATGAGTTCATTGTATCTTCTTCATTTTGTTTCTGGATATGATTCAAATGTTTTTCCACGGGGAAATCAACTCCTCAGAAATTTTTAATTACCTGTTCATGCTATAAGCTATGCGATGTTTCTAAAAATGGTTCGTAGTTCACAGCGCATATGGGGAGATAAGAAAGTCATATAAAATCGAATTGAGTAAAGATAATTGTACTATAACAGAATGTATATATCAACATTGTTATATAATTGATTGTCGTCTTTTTTTGACAAAAATCTATGGTCTAAACAAGGATGTTCTACCATAAGCGACCCTCTTATTCTTTATGAGTGTTTCCGATATTCCATTTGCTTATTCGCATTATTCTATTTGTTTATTGTACATAGAGGGTAGTATTCGTGTAAGATATGTATAAACATCAATATTGAAAGCGCTAACATTAATTGTGAGAGGGGAACATACAATGTCATTGCTTACATTGAAACGCTATGTTTTAAGTGAAAGGGATCGTGAAAAATTGGAAGATGCATTGCTTACTAGCTTTCCAGAATGTGAATCTGTTGTGTGGCATTTAGATGATGTAGAGCTTGGAAAGTTGTATCACGAAAAAATGCAAATAAAAGCTTAATTATAAAAAAAGGGCAACGTTTCATCAGAAAACGTTGCCTTTATTCTTGCTTGGACGAATCAATGCCGTATGCAAAGGGAACTAATGCACAAATTAAAGCAGCAGTGAGTTCAAACGTGAGCTGTAAACCGTTAAGTTCATGGCTTTGAAACATTGAAATTTTTTCTACTGTACCAAATACAATAAAACCTAAAATAAGATAGCGTGCAATCCAAATCGCTTGTCGATAAGAAAGCAAGCCTTGTTTTAAATGTGCTGTAATAGTCTGAATCATGCTTTTTCCTCCCTACCCAAACTAGTTATCTTTTAAACCTATTTTTATTGTAACAAATTATTTGATATTTTTAATTATTTAATGTTTTCCATTCAAAAAAAAACCTTCCTCAATTAGCTGAGGAAGGTTCATTTTTATTTTGCGACTGGTAGTGAAGAATCTGGACTTTGAGTTGGAACTGGCGGATGAAATTCATTTTCCATTTTTGAAACAACAACGGTTGCAACACCGTTTCCAATTAAATTTGTAATAGCACGAGCTTCAGACATAAAGCGATCCACACCAATTAATAATGCAAGGCCTTCAACAGGAATCATTGGGAAGGCTGCTAATGTTGCTGCTAGGGTAATGAAACCAGAACCCGTTACGCCAGCGGCACCTTTTGATGTTAACATTAACACACCTAATAATGTTAATTCTTGCCAAATTGTTAAGTCAACGCCATACGCCTGCGCAATAAAAATTGCTGCCATTGATAGGTAAATAGACGTTCCATCAAGGTTGAATGAATAACCAGTAGGGATAACAAGGCCTACAACAGATTTAGAGCACCCATATTGTTCCATGCGATTCATCATTTTTGGTAAAGCTGATTCAGATGATGATGTACCAAGCACTAGTAAAATTTCTTCTTTAATAAACGCAATGAATTTTAGAATGCTAAACCCATAAAATTTAGCAATTGCACCTAAAACAAAAATGATGAATAAAAACATCGTGATATAAACAGAGCCCATTAATTTACCAAGTGAAACGAGTGAACCGATTCCAAAGTTACCAATTGTATAAGCCATTGCTCCAAAAGCAGCGATTGGAGAAATCTTCATAATCATATTAACGATTCCAAAGAAAATATCGGTTACGCGTTCAAAGAACGTAATAACGGGAGCTGCTTTGTCACCGAGAGCTGCTGTTGCAAGCCCAAATAATACGGCAAAGAATAAAATTGGAAGAAGTTCTCCGTTAGCCATTGCTCCAAAGACGCTGTCTGGAATAATGCTCATTATAAAGTCCATAAATCCATGCTCAGCTTCAGCTGCTTGCTTCGTATATTGTGAGACATCAGCTCCCTGTGCTCCGCTTATGTTAAAGCCCTCACCAGGTTTTACGAAATTAACAACGATGATGCCGATGGCTAAAGCAAAAGTTGTGACGATTTCAAAATATAGAAGTGCTTTACCTCCAATACGCCCAACCTTCTTCAAATCACCCATACCGCCAATTCCAATTACAACTGTTAAAAAAATAATGGGTGCGATAACCATTTTAATCAGTTTAATAAAGATGTCAGCCAAGACTTTCAGCTGTGCACCGAATTCTGGGAAAATAAACCCAACCATGATTCCTAAGATAATACCAATAATAACGCGAACTGTTAGGTTTTTAAAATTAATCTTCATCTTTCATCCCCCTTGACTCATGTATTGATAACGTTTTCATTAATCTTGTAAACTTATAGTACCGCATATGAAAGGGGGGTGGAATTTCTGGTGATAATGGTCTTTTTGTTCATTAAGTTCTTAGAATTTTCATAGAAAAGAGTTTGAGACATGACAAAATGAGTAATTTTAAAAGGCACACAATAGATGTTCCCATCTGTTTCTAAAATAGTTTTCCAAATCAACAAAAACCCTGACCAATTAAAAGTTGTAAACTCTCAATCAGTTAGGGATAGTAGGGGGTGAACTGCCTATGTCTCAGTCTCTCTAATCACTTCTTATATGTTTCTTCCACAATCTCTTTTGTTAATCGCTTTTCAAATTCTGTGTAAAGGGGAGTAAAGCGCTGTTTCCATCTCGCTTTTTCTTGCTCTGTTAGGTAGTGAACTTGAATAGTAGACTCCCGTTTAATTTTTTCGAGCTGCTGATCATTCATTTCTTTCGAGTGTTCCCACATCCAAGCTGTTGTTTCATCCATTGCATTTGAAAGAAGAAGCTGAACATCGGAAGGTAAGCTGTTCCAATAGTTTTCGTCCATCATTACAGTGTAACCTAAGTAGCCGTGGTTACTAATGGTCATATACTGCTGTAACGTATATAGACGCTTTGAATAGATATTTGAAATAGTATTTTCTTGACCATCAAACTCCTGCTTTTCAAGTGACTCGTATACTCGGTTAAATGTAGCAGTGGTAGGTTTAGCCTCCAGAAGTTCAAACTGTTTTTTGATAACTTCGCTTGGCATAATGCGAAAACGTTGACCTTTAAAGTCATCTGGTACAGCTAGCTTCTTTTGATTACTCGTCATTTGTTTAAATCCGTTGTTCCAGAATGCTAGTCCTTTTAAATTCTCTTTTTTGAGAGATGCTTGCAGACTTTTTCCAATTTGACCATTTAAAGCTGTCTCAACTTCACCTTCATCTTTAAACATAAATGGGAGGTCAAAAAGTAGCCAATCTTCGTTTATATCTGCAAGCTTTGAGAAAGAAGGAGCAATCATTTGAACGTCATTTCGCCTTAAAGCATCTACTTCTTCTGTATCAGAATAGAGCACACCATTTGAAAAAACTTCAACTTTAACTTTGCCATTTGATCTTTCATTAACAATCTTGGCAAATTTTTGCGCTGCTAACCCTTTTGGGGTATTCTCAGCTACAACATGACTAAAATTAATGACGATTTGCTCATCTAGTCCTTGTTGTTCATCATCTCTATAGACGTGTTCTGAATGTAAAAAAGAAGGAGGGAAAAGTAAAATGTAAATAAAGAAAGCGCTAACAAATAAAGCTGTGATAATAAATACTCGCATAAGCTTTTACTCTCAGCTCCTTGCATCTCAATGAGAAGAATTATAATCTTATGATTTATTTTACCACGCAGATTTAGAGCATGGTAAAATAAATAAAGATGACATAGTTGAGAAAGAAGAGGGATTTTGGGCTTTATGAATCGATTTTCAATGCAAACGAAGATGACTGCCTTAATCTTCTTTATTATCGTCTTTGCGCTGTTTTTAGCTGGTATTGTCGTCATCAAAGAATTTATTGAATTAAAGGAAGAAGACTTGAGGCAGCGAGCGCTCGTGACATCAAGAACCGTCGCTGAAATGACGGAGGTTAGTGAAAAGATAACGGGAGATGAACAAAAAAGGCAGAAAATTAACACAATAGTAGATCCCATTCGAATTATTCACGGAGCAGATTACATAGTCGTGCTTGATATGAAAAAGACAAGGCTCTCTCATCCGGTCAACGCTATGATTGGTACGAAATCGCACGGAGAAGATGAAGGACAAGCATTTGCTGAACATACGTATACTGATAAAGCCAAAGGGGAGAGAGGGACTGTCATACGCTCGCTCGTTCCCATTATTAATCATCATCACGAACAGGTTGGTGTCGTGATTAGTGGCTATCTATTACCAACCTTTTCTGAAGTTATTCGTAGTGTAAAGAAGGAAATCTCTATCATCAGCTCTTTAATTTTACTGTTTGGAGGATGGGGAGCTTGGGTATTAGCTTCTCACATAAAAAAGCAAATGTTTGAGCTAGAGCCAGATGAGATTGCACGGCTGTTTGTTGAGCGAACTGAAACGTTTAATGCTATGCATGAAGCTGTAATTGCCATAGATAAAGATGAATATATTACTATTTTTAACGATAAGGCAAAAGCAATCATGAATATTCATGATGAAGTGATTGGACAATCAATCTATGATGTGATTCCAGATACGCGCTTACCAGAAATCCTACAGCTAAATCAACCGGTATATAATAAAGAGCTTCAAGTGCGTAATTTAACCATTCTAAGTAATCGTGTTCCCATAAAGGTAAAAGGAGAAACGGTGGGAGCGGTTGCGGTTTTCCAAGACCGAACAGAAGTAAAAAAACTTGCTGAAGAGTTAACCGGAGTAAAAGCATTTGTAAGCGCGCTTCGCGTACAGAGTCACGAGTACATGAACAAGCTGCATACTATTGCGGGATTAATCCAGCTAGGAAATAACGAGAAAGCGTTAGAGTATGTTTTCGAAGTTTCAGAAAAGCAAGGAGAACTGACGAACTTTTTGCACAAGAACATTAAAAATGAAAGCGTATCAGGACTGTTAATTAGCAAAGTAAGCAGAGGGAAAGAGCTGGGAATTACGTTAACCATTGATAAGCACAGCTATTTAGAAACATTTCCTAAACATTTAGATCACCATGACTTTGTTGTTGTTATCGGAAATTTGATTGAAAACGCTTTCGATTCTTACGTTGACTCATTCCAGGATGATAAAGAAGTTTATGTAAGTATTGAACAAACAGAAGACGTATTATCAATTTTGGTAGAGGATAACGGGTGCGGCATGACAGAAGAAGAGGTGAAACATATTTTTGAAGAGGGTTTTTCAACAAAAGCAAAAGAAAACCGAGGTATCGGACTTTATTTAATTTATCAAATCGTTCAAAAAGGCAATGGAGATATTTCGGTTGAAACAGAGCATGGGCATGGAACAGCGTTTACCATTACATTCGTAGTGTAGGTTATAAGCGAAAAGGGGATGGAAGCATGACGAAAAGCCAATGGAAGGTACTTGTGATTGAAGATGATTTAATGGTACAAGAAGTAAATAAGCAATTCATCGAGCAGGTAGAAGGATTTGTAGTAACAAGTGTGGCATCAAATGGCGTAGAAGGGTTACGAATGATTGAAAAAGATCTTCCTGATTTAATCATAATTGATATGTATATGCCTCACCAAGATGGAATTACTACCCTCCAAAAAATTCGCTCAAAAGGTTATCAGTCTGATGTAATTGCGGTCACAGCGGCCAGTGATAGTGAAACGATAAAGCGTGTATTACAATACGGCGCGGTGGATTACATTATGAAGCCATTTAAGTTTGAGCGTATGAAGCAAGCATTAGAAAATTATCGACAGCGCCAAAACAAACTAGGAAAAAGCCAAACCATTACGCAAGATGAAGTGGATACCCTGTTATTTAAAACAGCCTCTGAGAAAAGCACAATGTTACCCAAAGGACTGAACACAATTACATTAGCTGGAATAAGGTCATATTTACATAGTCAAACAGATCCGATTTCAGCAGAAGAAGTTGCAGAAGGAATGGGTATCGCAAGAGTTACAGCTCGTCGCTATTTGGAGTATTTAGATCAAGAAAAAGAAGTTGAGCTTTACGTTGAGTATGGACGAGTGGGCAGGCCTGTTAATCGCTATTTACTACAACAAAAATAGTCGCAAAAAAAAAGACCGGTTCTTTGCTAGACCGGCCTCTTTAGCTATGATTCATAGATTTCTTTAATTCCTGACAAGCGTAAAGATAACGTGTTGTGATTTTCATCCTGTAAAGATAATGTTTGCTCGACTAGGTTTAACTGTTTTACTTTTCCTTTGAAAGTCTCTAATAAACCATCACGATAATAATTAACTGTCACAGAACCGTTTTTTCGTAAAGCTTTTAAAATCATTAGATAATCTCCTCTCATGGTATGTTTTATTTATGAAAACCGAAGTAAAATGTAAGCGTTTTTTTATCTACTCTTAGTATACACAAAAATAGAAAGCGTTTTCACTTGAAAATTGAACACTTTGTGAAATTTTGCACAGTTATTTTTAAAAAGGCTTTTCACACTGTTAATCTTACCTTTTCTTTATGAAATTCAAGTGAAAAAACTGTTAATCTCATGTTAAGAGTTTGTTACCTAAAGGTTTCCTTGACAAACACCTTCGCCTCTATTAGACTGTTCAACATATTTGAAATAATCTGAAAGGTGGCTTTAAAAGAGTTTAAACTCTACATCCTATGAACCCAATTCAACATATTTTACATACACACCCTCTTGTTGTGCTCGACGGCGCATTAGCCACAGAATTAGAACGATACGGCTGTGATTTAAATGACAGCTTATGGTCAGCGAAAGTGTTAGTTGAACAACCAGAAGCCATTAAACAAGTACATAAAGATTATTTTGTAGCAGGAGCTGACTGTGCGATAACGGCTAGCTATCAAACAACAATTGAAGGTTTTGCAAAGCGCGGTATTAATAAAGCAGACGCGGTTCGTTTAATGAAGCTCTCTGCCCAGTTAGCGATTGAGGCAAGAGATGAATTTTGGCAAAACAATCAAACTGCCGCTCGACCAAAACCATTAGTAGCAGGCTCTGTAGGACCATACGGAGCATACTTGGCAGATGGATCTGAGTATACGGGAAACTATAGCTTAACAGAAGAAGAGCTCATGAATTTCCATCGTCCTCGCATAAAAGCATTACTTGAAGCTGGTGTGGATTTATTAGCCTGTGAGACAATTCCAAGTTTACAGGAAGCAAAAGCAATCGTGCGGGTGCTTAAAGAGTTTCCCGATGCTTATGCGTGGATTAGCTTCAGTGCCAAAGATGAAGAACACATCAGCAATGGAACAGCGGCTGCAGCATGTGCAGAGTGGCTCGACTCGCATGAACAAGTGATAGCGATAGGCATTAACTGCACGCCTCCTCAGTACGTAAAAAGCCTAGTTCACAACATGAAAGCAAACACGAAGACACCGATTCTGGTATATCCTAACTCTGGTGAACAGTATGATCCAACAAGCAAAACGTGGAGTGGATCAGAAGCACAGCAGTCCTATCAGTGCTTTGCATCCGACTGGCGCCAAGCGGGAGCACAGCTTATTGGTGGCTGTTGCCGAACAACTCCTGAAGACATTGAATCAATTACAAAGCTCACAAGGTAACACGAAAAGACATCTTTGCTAGGCGAAGGTGTCTTTTTTAGTTTATGACGGGAAATCAGAAAGTAGAACATATATAGAAGTAAAGCCAAAGGGTAATATGATATTTTACAGCGTGCTCTTTGTAAATCATACCAAGTAAAGGGTGTTTTTAGAATAGAAGAGTAACCTTATTAAGTTTTTCCCTATCCAAAAGCCTCGTGATTGAAATGAAAGGTGCGCCACTCCAACAGGATTAGCGGGCCAGATGAGGCCCCGCAGTTTACGAGGAGGCTCAGCGCTCGCCCTGCGGAAAGGAAGCAACCTGAAATGGAAATCACGCTAGGTAAAGGGTGTTTTTAGAATAGAAGAGTAACCTTATCAAGTTTTTCCCTATTCAAAAGCCTCGTGATTGAAATGAAAGGTGCGCCACTCCAGCAGGATTAGCGGGCCAGGTGAGACCCCGCAGTTTACGAGGAGGCTCAGCGCTCGCCCTGCGGAAAGGAAGCAATCTGGAATGGAAATCACGCTAGGTAAAGGGTGTTTTTAGAATAGAAGAGTAACCTTATTAAGTTTTTCCCTATTCAAAAGCCCCGTGATTGAAATGAAAGGTGCGCCACTCCAGCAGGATTAGCGGGCCAGGTGAGACCCCGCAGTTTACGAGGAGGCTCAGCGCTCGCCCTGCGGAAAGGAAGCAACCTGAAATGGAAATCACGCTAGGCAGAGAACACGTGCTTTCCCCCTCTAAAAACAAATCAAATCTGACATAACTAAATATAATAGCTAACGATAAAAAAACGATATTTTAACTATGGCTATAAATATCATATAGTTAAGGTAACAAAGAATTAATCGATTGTAGAGGAGGCGACAAGATGTTTTGGAAAAAAGATGAACCTGTAGCTGTTCATGGTGTACTTTTTTACGGATTGCTGAGTAAAAAGCAACGAGCAATTCTCAAAGAAATTGAAAAAGTTACTCCTCCTGAAGCCTGGAACGGTGTAAAGGGCGTTTATTGCCTTGGCAGTGTTAAGGTACAAGGGAGAGACGTTCTGGGCGTTTATTATGGACAATTTCCAAAGCAAACCTCCGCAAAGAAGCAGGCGCTACACTTTGAAATTAACTATAAAAAATACACAGTAAAGGAATGTCCAATTGTCTTTATTGACACCATGAAAAACAAAAAAGCTCATCAGTTTGCTTTCATTGTTCTTCATGAACTAGGCCATCACGTAGATCGAACTCAAAATCAAGTTGTATTAAGAGAGGGAAACAAGCAGCAAGAACTGTTTGCAAACACATATGCAATTGAACATTTTTTACAGATAGAAGGAATGGAATCCAAGCAGCTATATAACATTCCTTATCTTCAAGAAGCAATTCAGCAATATCAACAAGTGCATTCTCCACTACGCTCTCCGTTTACTCTTCGTGTTGAATAACAAACCTACTCCTATCTATGTTTTAAAAGTCATGAACAAAAAGGATTTAATTATATAAAAAGTTTTAAAAGTATTTATATGACGAATTATTTACAGCGAACCGAATCTTAAATTATGATTATTTTAAGAAAAAACAGAAAATTAAGGTGCTGTAAAAACAGAAGCTAGTGTAACTGGCAGTTCAATGTTTAACATCATGTAAATACAGATAAAACCATGGCTTTGTCACCTTTAATGAAAGCGTATACAAAACAAAGGGGTAGGGGGATTTATATGTTAGCAATACTTGGTTTTGCAATGGTATGTACCTTCATGTTTTTAATTATGACAAATCGCTTAACACCATTAATTGCACTGATGGTTATTCCCGTTATATTTGCAATCATTGGTGGATTTACAACAGATATAGGTGAAATGGCGTTAGCCGGTGTGAAGGAATTAGCACCAACGGGCGTAATGCTCATGTTTGCTATTTTGTACTTTGGTATTATGATTGATGCAGGTTTATTTGATCCAGTCGTAGGTAAGATTTTAAAGATTGTTAAAGGGGATCCACTGAAAATTACGGTTGGTACAGCCATCCTTGTTCTAACTATTTCGTTAGACGGTGACGGAACAACTACATATATGATTACGCTCTCTGCAATGCTACCACTTTATAAAAAGCTAAACATGAGTACGATGATGTTAGCCTGTATTGCCATTATGGGAAGCGGGGTTATGAACTTAACGCCTTGGGGTGGCCCAACTGCTCGTGCGATGAGTGCATTAAACCTAGATGCTTCTCAAGTATTTACACCGTTAATTCCAGCAATGGTTGGAGGAGCAATTTGGGTTATTTTCACTGCTTACTTGTTTGGTAAAAAAGAACGTCAACGCTTAGGGGTAATAGATTTGAAGGATATTTCACCTGTACAAGTTGCGTTTGCAGAGCAAGCAGCAGCAGTGGAACAGCCAAGCAATAAGCGACCAAAATTACTCTATGTGAACCTTGGTTTAACAATTTTATTAATGGTTGGGTTAATTAGTGGAATCATGCCTTTACAAATCTTATTTATGATAGCGTTTGCTATTGCGATTATGATTAACTATCCAAACTTAGAAACACAAAAAGAGCGAATTACTGCTCATGCCGGTAACGTACTAGCCGTTGTATCACTGGTTTTCGCAGCAGGGATCTTTACAGGAATTTTATCTGGTACAAAAATGGTTGATGCGATGGGCAATAGCTTAGTGTCGCTTATTCCAGATGCATTGGGACCTTACATGTCAGTCATCACAGCTATTACAAGCATGCCGTTTACATTCTTTATGTCAAATGATGCTTACTATTATGGGATTCTACCAATTATCGCACAGGCAGCAGCAACATATGGAATTGATGCAGCTGAAATTGCTCGTGCGTCATTAATTGGTCAGCCCGTTCACTTACTCAGTCCACTTGTTGCTTCTACATATCTATTAGTAGGTATGGCAAAAGTTGACCTTGGAGAATTCCAACGCTACACGTTAAAGTGGACAATTGGTACATCAATGGTCATGCTGCTTGTTGCTATTATTACAGGAGTCATCACCTTATAACATGAGAACTTATTCGCTTTCAAGCGGGTAAGTTCTTTTCTATATAATGAATAGATGAACTCAAGCTACAAAAGATAGTCTACTTCAATAAGAATGCTTTGAAATAATTAAGAAGGCAATAGAGTTCTTATCTTGAAGCTTCAAAGTAAAGGGACTCTTTTAAACTACCAAAAGAATGAAAAGTTCTCATTAAAAGTCAACTTAATAAAAAAGCCGTGATTGTAATTTTTATTAGTAGTGGTCCTTCCTTATCTGAAGTAGGGATTTCATATTTATAAAAGTCAGACAAATCAAAACGTAAGATAAAAACTTTGGTAGAATAAAAGAGGAGTGCAAATAGAAGAAGGATGTCAAACTAGAATGAAAAAAACAATTTCCATTTCGTTAGAAACAAAAACAGTTGGTCTGACCGTGGGTTTGGTCCTGCTTGTGGTTACGTTACTTGCTAGTATATTTTCTTATATGCAAGCAGTCGAATCAAAAAAGCAAGCGGAACAACTAGCTTTGCAGGCTGCCAAATCAATTTCCTTTATGCCAGAGGTCAAACAAGCTTTCAATGATAAGAATCCTTCAAAGGTCATTCAGCCTTTAGCAGAGCAAGTGCGTGAACAAATTGGTGCCGAAGCGGTTATCGTTGAAAACCGAAAAAAAGCCATTTATTCACCTGACGATGAGAAAATAACAGACCGCCAATCTAATGCAAGTTCGAACTACCGTGCGCTTATGTTTGGAGGGTACTATACGCTAGAAGGCATGGGAACTTCCGGTCTATCTATTATGGGGAAAGCTCCGGTGATTAGCGAAGAAGGAAACTACCGCGAAATTATTGGTGTCGTTACCGTAGAGTTTTTAGAGCGAGACGTTCATGCTCATTTAATTAAACGCATCCAACAAATTATATTTTACGCTTTTCTTGTGCTTCTTCTTGGAATTGTTGGGGGAGTCTTGCTCGCCAAAAGCATTAAGAAAGATACTCTTGGATTAGAGCCAAACGAAATTGCTTCTCTGTATCGAGAGCGTAGTGCGATTTTGCGGTCAATAAAAGAAGGCATTATCGCCATTGATGCGAAAGGTCGAATTACGATGATGAATACATCAGCGAGGCATATGCTTGGCTTACAGGATAACTATATACCAAAGTCTATTATTGAAGTATTTCCTTATACAAACATGATGCGAGTGTTGGTAGATGGGCAAGCGCAAAATGATCAAGAAATTCGCTTTCATAATAAGCTTTTCATTTTAAATTTACTGCCCATTATTGAAAATGACAAAATCGTTGGTGTAGTAGCAAGTTTCCGCGATAAAACAGAGCTGAATCATTTAATTCATACGCTAGGAGAAGTACGAAGATACTCTGAGGACTTACGAGCACAAACACATGAATTTACAAACAAGCTTTATGTGCTGTCTGGACTGCTTCAGCTGGGGGAGTATGATGAAGCCTTTGAATTTATTCAAAAAGAATCCAATGCGCACCAAACGCAAAATCGGATTTTATTTCATCAAATCTTGGATGCTAAAGTACAAGCTGTGCTATTAGGCAAGATGGGAAAAGCGTCTGAAAAGAAAGTAGAGTTTACTATTGCGGAAGATAGCTTATTAAAAGAGTTACCTTCGCATATTGATGTCTCACACTTAATCATCATTATTGGAAACCTAATTGATAATGCTTTTGATGCAGTCAGTGCGCAAGAGGATAAGCAAGTCTCATTTTTTATTACAGATATTGGTCAAGATATCATTATTGAAGTAAGTGATAATGGAAGTGGAATTTCAGAAGATATAATTGATAAATTGTTTTCAAAAGGGTTTTCAACGAAAGGACAAAACCGAGGATATGGACTTTCAAATGTAAAAGAAATGATTAATGAGCTTCAGGGTTGGATTGACATTCATCCTGAAGAAGAAGGTACCACATTCTCCGTTTATCTACCGAAGCGAAAGTAAACGCAATTGGAATGAGAGAAAATCAAACAAAGGAGAGAGACATCATGTTAAAAGTAGCCATTGCAGAGGATGATTTTCGAATCGCTCAGGTTCAAGAACGATTTTTACAAGAAATAGAGAATGTGAAAGTAGTAGGAAAGGCTTTAAATGCTAAAGACGCCATAGAAATGCTTGAGCAAGAAAATATCGATTTGCTTATTTTAGATATTTATATGCCTGATGAAATGGGAACGGATTTATTACCACGCATTCGTGAACGGTTTCCAAAAGTAGATGTTATTGTGGTGACGGCTGCCACTGAAAAGGATATTCTAGAGCGATGCTTGCGCAACGGTGTGGTCAATTACTTAATTAAGCCTGTAAAAATGGAGTCATTCATTGAAGCAATCGAAGGGTACCAGAAAAAAAGAAGGTTATTGCAAGCTCGAGATGAAGTGGACCAGTCATTTGTTAACTCGTATTTTGGTTATGATAAGCAGCAGACAGTGGAAAAAGTCTTACCATCTGGAATTGACGGAATTACGTTAAAACGAGTGAAAGCTATCTTAAAAGACCTCACAGAAGGTATTACAATTGAAGAAATGGGCAAAACGATGGGCGTCTCTCGAACAACGGCCCGTCGCTATTTAGAATATTTAGTATCGGTGCAAGAGTGTCATGTTCAGTATGATTATGGGATTGTTGGTCGGCCGGAGCGAAAGTATCATTTAACATAGGTCAGGGTGAATACATGAAGAAGTGGGTTAGTTTAATAAGCGTAATTCTTATGTTAATGAGCTGCAGCAACCGTGATCAAAACGTTCAATTTGATCACGTAGAATTAGTAGCTCCAGGAGCGGTTGGAGGTGGAGCAGACTTAACCGCTAGGACTATGCAGCATGTGTTACAGCAAGAAGTAATGGATATACCTGTTTCTGTTGTGAATAAAACACAAAGTCAAGGAGAAGAAGCATGGCGGTATGTACAGAAACATGAAAAAGGCAATGTCATTTCAGGTAACTCTAGCTTATTAATTACGAATCATTTACTAGGACAAAGTCAGTTAACGTATAAAGACTTTACACCTCTGGCGATTTTGGCAACCGAATGGGAAGTCATCGTTGTTCCAAGCTCTTCCTCCATTACGACGATGAAGAGTTTGATGGATGCTTTAAGAGAAAACCATCATTTATTAAAGATTGGATTATCTCCTCGATTAGGAAATGACGATCATTTGTCGTTTGTACAAGCAGCGCAGAAAGCAAACGTTGAAACTTCTCGCTTAGCTTTTTATGTATATGGAAGCAGCCATGGCGTACTAGATGCGCTCCAAGAAAATGAAGTTCAAGTAGCTCCTATGTCGCTATCAGAAGCAAAAAGTGCGTACAAGCGAGGAGACGTTCGGATTTTAGGCGTTTCAGCTCCACAGCGCTTAGCGGAATTTAACAATGTTCCAACTTGGAAAGAAGAAGGGGTTGACGTTGTTTTTAGCCACTGGAGAGGATTGATGGGTCCACCGAATATGACGCAAGAAGAAATTGATTACTGGAATCAAACCATATACAAAATGGTCAATACGAAGGCGTGGAAACAGCTTTTAAAAGAAAATGATTTTTACCCTTTTTATAAGAATAGCAGCGGTGCGTCTGTATTTTTGGAAAGACAAAGTAAGCTATATGAAGAATTAATGAACGGCAAGTAAAAAAGCTATATGATTCCATATAGCTTTCTTATCCGTTTAATGAATATCGTGCAGATTAATCTCTTCAATAAATTCAATAAAGGCCTTAACAATTTTAATTTCAAGTGACTCTTCATGAAAGTACATCCACGTCTTTCGAAGTAGAGCGGTTCCATCTTCGTTTTGCATCGGAATGACGTGAAGTCCTTCAACATCTTCAACTAGCATGTGAGGGAGCATCGCGTATCCAAGCCCATTTTCAACCATCTTTTTACACGTATCCGCTTTGTCTACGTGAATACTGACGCTTGGAGGTTGATTGAAATTTTCGCTCCACCAATGGTCAACAGCGGTCTTCAAAAAACGGTCTTGATGATAATCGATTCGAGGTAAGTGTGGGAGATCATCTATCTCAATAGGTTTTTTAGAAGCAATGCAAATGGTTTCTTCAAAGAGAAGTCTCTTTTCATTGCGCCAGTTATAATCACCTTTTACAAAAGCAATATGAACATCTTGATGGTGTAAGAGGTTTACAACGTCACTGCTCCATCCGGTGGTAACTTTAAATTCGACATCAGGATATTTGTCTTTAAATAAGCGCAAAAGTCCTGGTAATTTGTAATCCGTAAAGAAATTCGAGACGCCAAGCCTTAGTGTACCCGTTAGCTTATCGCCCATATTTAAAACGTGGTCTTTTATGTGTTGGAGATGCGCAATCATTTTATCAGCAGATTTTGCTAAATATTCTCCTTGAGGTGTAAAATGGATACCTCTGCGCCCACGATTAACAATTTGGACACCGAATTCTTTTTCCATCTGCTGCAAGCGGTTCGTCAGGGCTGGTTGTGAAATATAAAGTAGCTTTGCAGCTTTTGTGATATTTTTTTCTTGGTATAAAAGCTGTAAAATGAGCCAATCTCGATCGTCCATTTCTTCCTCCTTTATTTAGGTATTAATTTTTTTTATCTTTCTACATACAAATCCGATATTTCAATTATCTCTAAAAGTATACTATAGTTTAAATAGATAGAAAACGTAAAGCTCATCCGTATGGGCAAGAAGGTTTAGACCCTTTGTTTTTAGACTGACAAAGTAATCGTAGCAAAAATAGAAAGAAGGATTTGAAATGAAAGCAACATTATCTTTTTCATCTACGTTTTTATTGATTACACTAAGTGCTTTAGGCGGACTGCTACTATCTTCATTAGGAATGTCAATCGGCTGGATGATCGGCACACTTATTGTCGCAACAACTTTAGCAATTACTCGTCCTCAATTTTTGAAGATTCCTTCGAATTCTAAAGGAATGCCAAAGATTTGGCTGTACGTTGGTCAACTCATTCTAGCAATTGAGCTAGGGCAACAAATTAATCTAACAGTTGTCAGCACATTTGTAGACAATTGGCTTCCTGTATCTATCATTTTATTAATCTCTATTTTATTTTCATTAGGTTCTGGGTTTATTCTGTTTAAATTCACCTCAAATGATTTGTTAACAAGCTTGTTCAGTACAGCTCCCGGTGGATTAAGTGCCATGCCAGGGATTGCAGAAGAGGTTGGGGCAAACACCGCAACGGTAAGTGTTGTTCAGATTATGCGGGTGTTTCTTGTTGTGCTTACGGTTCCACTTCTTGTTTCATCGTTAGGCGAGAAAGCAATAGTAGCAACAACCTCTGAGGCAGCTTCTTCTTTTAGTTTGGAGTCAGTATTATGGACGTTTACATTAGTTGTTGCAGCTTTTATTGGATACCTAATTGGCAAGCGTTTCAAATTTCCGGCTCCCTGGCTTGTTGGAGGGATGTTGACTGTAGGTATTACGCAAGTGGCAGGCTCAGCGCTTGTGGGCTATAACTTAACGGCTTGGTGGCCACATCTTGTTTTAATTATGGCTCAAGTAATCATTGCGACAAGTATCGGTTCACGCTTTCGCGCTGATATGTTTCAGGGTATGAAACGAACGATTGGAGTGGCTTTTATTAGCACAATTGTGTTAATTGGTACAATGTTTATATGTGCATATATCGTATCTGAGATTGGAGGCATTCCATTTATTACAACAGCACTTGCTTTTGCTCCAGGAGGAGTTGCGGAGATGGCGACTACTTCTGTTGTATTAGGAGCAGATGCACCGTTTGTGGTAGCTGTTCAAGTCTTTCGTATTTTAATTGTTTCGCTGTTATTACCACCCATCTTTAGATGGTTCTATCGCGTTGGGGAACAGAGAGTTCATACTCATGCCAAGGTTCAAGAAAGGTAATAGCTAAATTATAAAGAGAGGTAGTGGTGGGAGATGAATCATGAAAAAGAGCTAGTGGTGAGTCAATTTGGCAGTAATGCTAAAAACTATGTGAAAAGCAAAGGCCATTCCAAGGGAGCTGATTTAATTTTCTTAGCAGAAGCAGCGGCTGATTATGCGGGAGAAAAAGCATTGGATATCGCAACGGGTGGAGGTCACGTGGCTAATAAGCTTGCCGGTTTATTTGATGAGGTAGTAGCTTTTGACCTTACTCCACAAATGCTTCTTCATGCAGAAGAATTTATTAAAAGTAACGGTCATGAGAACGTATCGTTTGTGCAGGGGGAAGCTGAGAAATTACCGTTCTTAGACGAAGCGTTTAATCTTGTAACATGCCGAATTGCTCCTCATCATTTTACAGATGTGCAAAGCTTTGTGAATGAATCGGCTCGGGTATTAAAAAAGGATGGAGCGTTTATAGTTGTCGATAACGTGGCGCCAGAAAGTGATGCGCATGATGCTTTTTATAACGAAGTGGAAAAGAAGCGAGATCCTAGTCATCATCGTGCTTATAAAAAAACAGAGTGGTTTAAAATGTTAGAGGAAGCGGGCTTTACAATTGAGCTAATGACGCGCTTTCCAAAAACATTTCTGTTTGATGATTGGTGTGAAATGATGAAAGTACCTCAAAACGATAAGCAAGAACTCACAGGGAAGATGCTGAGTGCTTCAAGTGAATTGAAAGCGTTCTTTCATATTCAAACAGACGGCACAAGTATTCAATCGTTTCAAGCAGAATCGGTTTTAATTATTGCTAAAAAATAAGAGAAGCCGCGCTCCGGTGAGAGCGCGGCTTTTTAGTTAGCCTTATACTTTGATTGGTAGGCGGACGAACGTTTGGTCCGTTCCCGAAGCGGTTAGATTGTCTTCTAATATAAAATCTGAAGCGGCTTCGTTTCTCGAAAATCTCTGAATAAAAGCTTCTAGCGCCACTTGCATTTCAAGTCGTACCAGCTGAGCACCTAAGCGAAAGTGAGGGCCATTTCCAAATATTCAATGCTTTTTATTTGTAGAACGATGAATGTCTAGAGTAAAAGGATTGCTAAACATTTCTTTGTATCAATTAATCAGAAAAAATTCTTCTGAACACGTTTGGAATTTTGGTATCTCAGTCACCGGAATTCCTTCTTGTTTCATTTTCGTTCCTCCTTCTGAAGAGATGAAAAAGAGCAAATGATTTCTCATTTTTTATACTTTTAGTCTAATATAAAAAGTTGAGCGTAAAGAAATAAGAAGATGTGAATCATATCCATATGCGGATGTGCTAGGTAAAGCGTATACTTGTAGCTCTACTCAGAAGAACGTGATAGGATATTAACTAGAATTGAGGTATAAAGGCGGTATGAAAGATGATTAAAGCAATTGTATTTGACTTTGATGGATTAATTGTAGATACAGAATCAGTTTGGTATGAAGTGTATTGCGATATGTTAGAACCTCGTGGCGTACATTTAAAAATTGAAGAGTTTGCGTCTTATATAGGAACAGATACTACAGCGCTCTACGACTTTTTATATGAGCAGTTTGGTCGTGAATTAACGAAGGACGAGATTGCGAAGGAGTCGTTAAAACGTCATCAAGAAAAAATGAAGCAGCTGGCAGCTCGTGAAGGTGTTCTGGAGTATTTAAAAGAAGCGAAAGAATTAGGTCTGAAAATTGGTTTAGCCAGCAGTTCAGACCGTGCGTGGGTGACGTCGTTTTTAAAGGAATTAGATCTCCTTGATCATTTTGAAGTGATGCAAACGCGTGATGACGTGGAAAAAGTTAAGCCAGACCCGGCTCTTTATAAGCAAACAGTTGAAAAGTTAGGCGTACATCCTTCTGAAGCCATTGCTTTTGAAGATTCTGCAAACGGTGCAAAAGCCGCTATCGCAGCAGGTTTACAATGTGTAATCGTACCGAATCGTCTGTCTGCACATTTGACTTTTGAAACGTATCATTTACGTATTGCTTCCATGAAAGAGAAGTCACTACAGGAGGTAATTGAACAGGTAAGTCATTAAGAAAGTGGAGCTAGCATTAGCTCCACTTTTTTACGGCTCTAAATGTATTTTTGGAAATGGGATGTGAGGAGGCTCTTCAAGCCAGCCTTGCTCAATACTAATGCGGGATGTTTCTTCAGCAAATTGTAAGATTTCATTTGTAAACTTTGTATATTTAGCGGATAAATCAAGCCTTGGATTAGTGGCCATAGACATGCCGTAGTTTCGAACGCTTTCCGATACCATTGCTGATACGTGAAACATCATGAGCTTTTCTGAAAAAGGTGGTACAGCAGATTTTTCAACTCCATAATCCCATTCCATGATGATGGGAATGTTTTCAACCATCAGTGGCTCAGACAGCTGTTCAATATGAGCCTGCATTATATGACGTCCTTTTAGTAAAAATGCTTTAATATCTTCAGAAGTTGCTGTCTGTGCAAAGCCAAGTAGCAAATCTTTTGCGATTAGATTCGTTTCAATATTTGAAATGAGATGTGATATCTCAATGACAGTAAGCGGTCTTTTTTCATCAAAAAAGTGACCCAAAAACATTTCTTTTCCAGCCATATCAGAAGAGTCTGCAATAGGGATTGGCGGGAGCTGAATATATACTTTTTTGGCTAAAAGTAAGTCGGTTACCTGTTGGTTTAACTGCTCGGCTAATAGCAGCAGTTTTCTGAAAAAAGTCCGAATGTCTTCACGTTTTGCAATGTCTACTCCATATGTAGCGGATAATAACAGCAAATTGGAAACATGCTTTAAATATAGTAAATAAAACGAATCCGAAAAGAGTCTAGGAGCGTCAACATGTAAATCTTCTTCATTAAATCCAAGCGGAATTGGCATGTTTTCTTTTAAAAACAATGCGCTTAAAACGTCTAGATTTCGTTCAATAATATGCTGAGTAGCTTTTAATGACTGCTCAATTTCTTGATCATCCACATGGCGCAGAAAGTGTAGTAACGTGCATGAGACAGCTTTATCATTCATGTACTGTTGCCAAATCGCAGCCATTTCAGAAGCGGATAATGGTAAAAATGTACTCATAGTATACTCCTTTATAAATATATGTGTTGTTGTTAGTTTTGACCGTTTAGATGTAGATATTCCATTAGTGTAGGGAAAGGAAAAATAACTGTCTATTTTAAATGTGCTTTCAAGCCTACTCATTCTTGAATTTTCTTTAAAACCTAATAAAAATAGAAAAAGTAAGAGAGTAAAGGAGATGTTAATATGCCGGAAGGGCCAGAAATTCGAAGAGCAGCAGATGAAGTACAAAGAGCGATTACTTCTAGGCCTGTAGGAGAAGTATGGTTTGCGTTTGAAGCATTAAAAAAATACGAAAGCATGCTTACGGGAGCATCGGTTAAGAGAGTTGATACAAAAGGGAAAGCAATGCTTATTCGCTTTGATAATGGATATACGATTTATTCACATAATCAGCTCTACGGTAAATGGTATATCAGAAAGGCGTATCAGTATCCAAAAACAAATCGGCAGCTCCGCTTAGCCATTCACAACGAGCAAAAATCAGCTCTTTTGTATAGCGCATCGGATATCGAAGTGCTGCTTGATGAAGAAGTTCCTGCTCATCCGTTTGTTTCGAGAGTCGGACCAGACATCTTAAGTGAACAAGTGAGCGTAGAGGACTTAATTGAACGTTTTACAAGCAAAGCATTTTATCGCCGAAAATGGACGTCTCTATTGCTTGACCAGAGCTTTGTAGCGGGCATTGGGAATTATTTGCGCAGTGAGATCCTGTTTTTAGCAGGTATTCACCCGGATAAGCGACCTTGTGATTGTACAGAAAAGCAGATTAAAAAAGCTGCGGAAGCAACAATTTTGCTAATGCAGCAGTCGTATGAAACGGGGGGGATTACAAACGATTTGTCTTTAGTTGAAAAGTTAAAGGAAAAAGGAGTAAAACGCTCTGCTTATCGACACTGGGTATTTAACCGAGAGGGAGAAGCGTGTCGAATAGATGGAACGGAAATTCAAAAAATTCCTGCTGCTTCGAGGCGGTTGTATTACTGTCCAACTTGCCAAAAGAAGTAAGCATACAAAAGCCGGAAATCTTAATTCCAATAGCTTGTCCCTAGTTTTGTATAATCGGCAGGGTTCTCAATTTTCTATGAAAGGTTAAACATAGCTCTTTTATTAGTGTAGAGGTCAAATTGGAATTCTGTAAATTATATTGAAGTATATGAGGTAGTGTGGTACAACTAATAGAGATAATAATCAGATAGCTTTACAAATAAATAGTCATTATTAAACCACTAGGGGTGCTTTTTGAAGCTGAGAGAGACATGGTCTTAACCCTTATAACCTGAACTAGGTAATACTAGCGTAGGAAAGAGGTATTGTGTGCTACATCTATGGACTTTTACAGGATGTAAAAGGGATATATGTGTATATTCAAGCGCTTCTTTTCTATGAAAAGAAGCGCTTTTTTATGTGGTTTAGAGGGAGGGGATTAGTATGAACATTACAGATGTGGTAGAGCAGGTGGATACTAGACAAGATGAACTTATTGAGCTTTTGACCAAGCTCGTCTCGTATAAAACACCAGCACCACCTGCACGTAATACAAAAGAAGCGCAGATATATATTGCAGAGCTGTTGGAAAGCTATGGTTTTGAAATTGATATGTGGGACGTGTACCCAAATGATCCTAACGTTGTAGGAACGTTAAAAGGAACAAATCAAAGCGAATATCAGAGTTTAATTATTAATGGACATATTGATGTTGCGGCAGTCAACGAAGGCGAAGCATGGGATATAAGTCCTTTCCAAACGAAATTTGAAGAAGGATTCATAATGGGGAGAGGCGTTGCTGATATGAAAGGTGGACTCGCTGGAGCGCTGTTTGCCATTAAGCTTCTACGTGAAGCTGGAATGGAATTTCCGGGGGATTTAACCTTTCAATCGGTTATCGGGGAAGAGGTTGGAGAAGCTGGGACCCTTGAATGCTGCAAGCGAGGATACAGTGCAGACTTTGCGATTGTGGTTGATACAAGTGAGCTGCAAATCCAAGGTCAAGGTGGAGTCATTACGGGGTGGATAACCGTGAAAAGTAAGCAAACATATCATGATGCCACAAGAAGGCAAATGATTCATGCAGGGGGCGGCTTATTAGGAGCCAGTGCAATTGAAAAAATGGCGAAATTAATTGGTGCACTGCAGGAGCTTGAGCGCCACTGGGCTGTTGTCAAAAGCTATCCCGGTTTTCCGGTTGGAACAAATACAATCAATCCAGCTGTTATTGAAGGTGGCCGCAACGCAGCCTTTATCGCAGACGAATGCAGGCTGTGGGTGACCGTTCATTATTATCCAAATGAATCATATGAAGAGGTAATGAAAGAAGTAGAAGACTATCTGTTACAGGTTGCAAAAGCAGATCCGTGGCTAAGAGAAAATCCTCCAACGTTTAAGTGGGGAGGCACATCAATGATTGAAGATAGAGGAGAAATTTTCCCTGCATTTGAAGTAGATAAAAATCATCCAGCAGTTCACTCGTTAGTCGGTGCTCATAGAGAAGTAACAATGAAAGAAGCGCATATCAACGTTTCGCCAACGGTTACGGACGGTGGCTGGCTAGCTGATGCAGGTATAGCTACAGCTATTTATGGTCCAGGAGACTTAACGGAGGCTCACTCTGTTAATGAAAAGCTATCTGTTAATCAATTGCTTGATTACACGAAAGTGATGGTTCAATTTATTTATGAATGGCTACATACAAAAAAGGAGAATGCAAAATGAAATTTAGTGAACGTTTGTATGAAAAAGTAAAGCCGATTTGGAAGCAAACGCATGAGCATCCTTTTGTAAAAGGAATGGGAGAAGGAACGTTAGAACAAGATAAGTTTCGCTTTTATATGGTGCAAGATTACGTGTATTTGATTGACTATGCGAAGCTGTTTGCTCTTGGAGCAGTAAAAGCAACAGATGTTCAAACAATGGGGAAATTTGCAGCGTTATTACATTCAACAATGAATGAAGAGATGGAGTTACATAGACAATATGCAAAGCGTTTTTTAATTACCCCTGAAGAGTTAGAAACAGCAGAGGCAGCTCCAACAACGCTTGCTTACACGCACTACATGCTTCATGTTTCTCAAAACGGAACCTTAGCGGAACTTGTTGCGGCACTCCTGCCTTGCATGTGGAGCTATTGGGAGATTGGAAAAGAGCTT
Organism: Bacillus sp. 1780r2a1; assembly: GCA_024134725.1. NCBI lineage: Bacteria > Bacillati > Bacillota > Bacilli > Caryophanales > Bacillaceae > Bacillus > Bacillus sp. 1780r2a1. Next base: position 904,854 of record CP099863.1, read on the forward strand.
CGCACCAAGCCTGGTGCAAAGCATGAACTTTATAGTGAATGGATTGATATGTACAGCTCAGCTGAATTTGGTGAACTGGCGACTTGGTGTATTGATTTAATGGATCAACTAGCAGAAGGAAAATCAGAAGCAGATCTTACTAAGTTAGAAGAAATTTTTATTAATACGACGCGCTTTGAATACTTATTCTGGGATATGGCTTACGAAAAAGCGATGTGGCCTGTTCATGTATAAAAAGGCTTTGGAGTTTGAAACGGTGACTTTTTCATATGAAGAAAGCAGAGGAGCGATCTTGGAATCTCTTAATTTTGATATTGAAGAAGGAGAATTTGTAAGCATTGTCGGCGCAAGCGGTTCCGGAAAGAGCACGTTATTTCGCCTTATTACCGGGTTAGAGATAGAGCAGGCGGGACGAATTTTAATTAATAATCAGCAGCACCACAATCGCTTTGGGCATGTGGGATACATGCCTCAAGAAGATCTTCTTTTACCTTGGAGGACCATTCTAGATAACGCTGCTTTGCCTTTAGAGTTAAAAGGGGTACCAAAAGACGAAGCGTATATACAAGCAAAAGAACTGCTCAGTGAATTTGGTTTAAAAGGATATGAACAGAGGTTTCCATCTGATTTATCAGGAGGAATGAAGCAGCGTGTTTCATTCCTACGCACGGTACTGAGTGGCTCGAACGTGCTTTTGCTGGACGAACCGTTCAGTGCTTTGGATGCTATTACTCGTCTATCCATGCAGGAGTGGCTCCTTGAGCAGTGGCAAAAGCGTAATCAAACCATTTTGTTTATCACGCATGATGTGCAGGAAGCGTTGTTCTTATCAGACCGTATTTTTATCTTTGATAAGCAACCTTTAAAGGGATTTAAACAAGTGAAGGTACCTCTTGAAAGACCAAGAGCTCTGCAGGACATAGATCGACCAGAGATTGTAAAGCTGAAGCACCAACTAATGCAAGAGCTCAGGATGAAGGTGGATGCATGAAAAGGATACAAGAGTGGAGCTTACCTATTGTTTTAACGTTCGTATTACTAATTATTTGGCAGGTTACCGCTTATATTGTGGGAATGCCCTTTATTTTACCATCTCCAGTTGAAGTGTGTGTGAGAATATGGGAGCTAAAGGAAGTGCTTTTCATTGAACATTTACCTTCAACGTTACTGATTATTTTAATAGGTTTAGCTATTTCGATTGTTGTAGGCGTCTTAGTTGCAACTTGGATGAATAACAACAAAACCATCGAGCGGGCTATCTATCCTATTTTAGTAGCTTCACAAACTATTCCAATCATAGCGTTAGCGCCTATTTTTGTACTTTGGTTTGGCTATTCCATCTGGAGCAAAGTAGTGGTAACGGTCTTAATTACATTTTTTCCTATTACCGTGAACACGTTTGATGGTCTTCGCTCAACGAGACGTGAACACGTTGAACTTTTAAAAACGATGGGAGCGACCAAGCGAGACCTTTTTATGAAGCTAAGCGTACCAGCCGCTTTACCTCATTTTTATTCAGGCTTAAAGGTAGCGGTAACCTTAAGCGTTATTGGAGCTGCTATCGGTGAGTGGCTCGGTGCACAAGCAGGTTTAGGTTATTTCAGTCGACGAATGATGACACAGTTTGATGGAGCCGGTGTATTCGCTCCAATCGTTGTGTTATCTCTTATTGGCATCATCTCTTTTATTGGCATTACATGGATTGAACGTAGATCACTAAAATGGAGGAAAGCTAAATGAAAAAATGGCTAGTTAGTTTATCACTGCTGCTTTTAGTAGTAACGACTGCTTGTAGTAAAGATGAAACAAGTTCAGCAACTCATAAGAAAGAATTAAAAGAAATATCGGTAATGTTGGATTGGTATCCAAATGCTGTACATAGCTTTTTATACGTTGCACAAGAAAAAGGCTATTTTGAAGAGGAAGGTGTAAAAGTAGACATTCAATATCCAGCCAATCCAACTGATCCGTTAAACTTAGCAGCGACAGGTAAAATTACGTTAGGATTTTACTATCAGCCAGATGTCGTAATGGCAAGGGCTAACGAAAATGTTCCCGTAAAGTCAGTAGGAGCGATTGTTCGTTCTCCATTAAATCACGTTGTCTTTTTGGATGAAAGTCCTGTTAAGCGTCCAAAAGATTTAGAAGGAAAGACAGTGGGATATACAGGAATTCCTTTAAATGAAGCGCTGCTGAAAAAGATGATTAAAACAGATGGAGGGAATCCGGACAAGGTTAAAATGGCTGACGTAGGCTTTGAATTAGGATCTTCAGTTGTAACGAAAAAAGTCGACGCGGTAATCGGTGCATATATTAATCACGAAGTTCCTGTTTTGAAAGACAAAGGGTATGATACGCGCTACTTTAACCCAACAGATTATGGTGTTCCTAATTATTATGAGCTAGTAGCAGTAACGAGCGATCGTACATGGGACACAGATGAAGAATCTATTCGCGCGTTTTGGAAAGCAGCAACAAAGGGCTATGAGTTTATGAATGAACATCCGGATGAAGCTCTTGACATTTTATTAAGCAATCAAGACAAAGCGAACTTTCCATTAGTGGAAGGAGTAGAAAAGCAAAGCCTTGATATCTTGCTTCCAAAGATGGAATCAGCTGAAGGGTTTGGCAGTCAGACAGCGAAGTCTTGGGAAGAAACGGCGAAGTGGTTAAAGGATTCCGGTTTAATTAAAAAAGAACCCAAGGCAGAAGATATGTTTATAAATCTCACAAATTAATGAAACATAAAAACGCATCGATTGATGCGTTTTTATGTTTAAACAGGGAATAAAATGATAGTCGATAACAAAAAGTATATAGAAATTCAATTTCTATATTAAATATGAAGAAAAATATTTTAAATTATAATTGACCTACTGTTTGTGAGTATGATAACATTAATCAGAACTTAATGACCGTATTTGTTTTTTGGTCAAACGGTCGATTTAACTGAAAAGCTATTGGGGGATTTAACGATGAATATGCTGAAGGGAGAATGGAAATCAATTATTTCAAAGCCGATGAATATTTTAATTATTGTTGGCTTATTATTTGTTCCGTTCTTATATAATGTGATTTTTTTATCAGCTTATTGGGATCCATATGGAAAAACAGATCAAATTCCTGTAGCGGTTGTCAATGAAGACAAAGGCGCTACTTTAGATGGGAAAGAACTTCACGTCGGTGATGATTTTGTTGAAAATTTAAAGGATAACGATACGTTTGACTGGCGTTTTACGAATAAAGAAGAAGCGCTAGAAGGCTTAAAGGATGAAAAATATTACCTCGTCCTAGAACTGCCAAGGAATTTCTCTGAAAACGCAACAACTTTAATGGATGAAGATCCAAAGAAAATGAAGTTTGTCTATCATACGAACGCTGGTAAAAACTACTCCGGCGCGCAGATTGGTTCAAATGCAGTAACAAAAATAAATGAACAAATTAAAGAAGAAGTAACAAAGCAGTATGCAGAAACTGTGTTTGATAGTTTTAAAGAGGTAGCAGATGGCCTTCAAGAAGCAAGCGATGGTGCTGGCAAAATTGAAGATGGTTCTAAAACGCTTCGTGATAATCTAAAAAAGTTAGCTGATAGCACTGTTACTTTTGAAGAAGGCGTAACAAAATTAGCAAGTGGTATTAGCGATGCCAATAAAGGTGCTAAAACTATTAATGAAAATCAAGTTAAGCTAGCAAGTGGATTAGGTGAGCTAACAGATGCTGGTGGGAAATTAGAAACGGCTTCTGGAGAGCTAAAAGGTGGAGCAGTAGCCATCGATGACGGCTTAAATCAGTTAGAAGGAAAACTTCCTGCTTTTGTAGGTGGTTTAAATCAGCTAGAGCAAAAACTTCCTGAATTCGTAAGTGGCTTAAACGAAGCAAATACAAAAGTAAATGAAGTTGCTAAGAAAATTGAGCAAAAGAAGCAAGAAATTAACGCAGTGAAAGAAAAAATTGATTCAGCTCAAGAAGCGTTTGATACTAGACAACAGCAAATTGTAAATTCTATTAACGAAAATGAAAATATTCCAGATGAAGAAAAGCAAAAGCTTATTGATGAAATTACAAAACTTTCTTCTGAACAATTTATGGAGCAGCAGCAGGCTCAAGTGAATGAATTAAAAGCGCAGGTTGATCAAGTTCAAGTGCTAGCAGATGGCCTGAAAGAGTTATCAGCAGCCGGTGGACAAATTCAGGGCGCAGTGACTGATCTATCAGACGCTAGTAAACAAATTCAAAGTGGAGTCACAGAACTATCAAATGGTGCGACTAAGCTAGCAAGTGGTCAAGAAGAATTTAATAAAAATTTTACAACATTTAATAACAAGTTAGGGGAAGCAAGCGAAGGTGCAAACAAGCTTGCTGAAGGAACAAAAGACTTGGTGAGCGGCTTAGGTGAATTAGACAAAGGTGGTTCTCAGCTTGTTAGCGGTACAAAAGAGTTAGAAGAAGGCTCTGGTAAGCTTTATGATGGATCTTCTGAATTAGCAGAAGGTACAAGTGAGCTTCATTCCTCTCTACAAGAAGGGGCAAATGATGCCAAAGAAGTGAATCCAAATGATAAAACGTACAGCATGTTTGCTAGTCCAACTGACTTACAAGATGACAAACAGAACAATGTTGATAAGTATGGAGTGGGCTTAACACCGTATATCTTATGTATTGGATTATTTGCAGGAGCGTTGATGTTCTCTTCTGTTTATTCATTAAAAGACCCAGCCATTACGCCGACGTCTGGTTTGGCATGGTTCTTAAGTAAGTTTAGCGTAATTGCCTTTATGGCTGTTTTTCAATCAATTCTCGTAGCAACAGTACTGCTGTGGGGACTTGATTTACACGTAACGAGCGTGTGGAGATTTTATGTGTTTACAATAATTACAGGCTTAACATTCTTCACCCTCGTGTTATTTTTAACAACAGCTTTAGGTAAGATAGGGCAGTTCTTAACGTTTATCATGCTTCTCCTTCAAATTGGAGGAAGCTCAGGAACGTTCCCGAAAGCGTTGGTACCTGAATTTTTCCAAGTAATTAATCCATTCTTGCCAATGACGTATGCCATTCGAGGATTCCGTGAAATCATTTCGGTTGGTGATGATTATGGATTTGCTTGGAGCCAAGCAGGCGTGTTAGGAATATTTGCGCTTGTATTTATTATCTTAACCATTATTGTCTTCAGCTTGAATGTGCGAAAGTTTCGCAAAGTAAACGAAGACGAAGAAGCAACAGCTTAATAGAAAAAAAGCTTAGCCCTCACCAGGCTAAGCTTTTTTAGCATTCCTTAAACAAATTAATAGCATCTGGGCTTTGTGCTATGCGTTCGCTTCCCCAAGCACACATTAGGTTTAACACTTCTCTTAGCGTTTCCCCTTCAGTTGTTAACGAGTATACGACCTTTGGTGGTATTTCGTCATATAAAGTACGTTTAATAATGCCGTCATGTTCTAACTCTCTCAGCTGCTGAGAGAGCATTTTTTTTGTGATGTTTGGAATGACGCGCTGTAGCTCGCTGAATCGAAGAGCTTGCTCTTTCAAATGACAAAGGATTACAACCTTCCATTTCCCTCCAATCACTTCGAGAGTAGCTTCTACAGGAATATTATATTTAGTAGCCTTCAACGTTATCTCTCCTTATGCAATGTAATAGAAGGATGTCAATTGGATAATCTATTAATTGAATTCGTTAAGGAGGTTACTTCTTGGTAACCTGGTTACACGAAAGTGCCGTCTATTCATGGATGTACGATTCCATTATACTGAAACCAATCTTAAATATGAAGGAGGAAACAATAATGAATCAACCATATCCACGTTCGTTTTCACATATCGGGCTTTCTGTTCCTAATGTGGACGAAGCCGTTAAATTTTATAAGGAAGTACTAGGGTGGTACGTCATTATGGAGCCATCTGAAATTATAGAAGATGACAGTGCAATTGGACAAATGTGTACAGATGTTTTTGGCTCTGGCTGGGGGAAGTTTCGTATTGCGCATTTAGCAACAGGAGATAAAATTGGTGTAGAAATCTTTGAGTTTCCTCAAAATGAAACGCCTGAAAATAACTTTGAATTTTGGAAAACAGGCATTTTCCATTTCTGCGTTCAAGACCCTGACATTGAAGGACTTACAGAAAAAATTGTTGCTCATGGTGGAAAGCAACGTATGCCAATTCGTGAGTATTATCCAAATGAGAAGCCTTACAAAATGGTGTACTGTGAAGATCCATTCGGCAATTTAATTGAAATCTATACGCATAGTTACGAACTGACATATTCAGAAGGAGCATACTAGGATGAAAGCTTTACTTTTAGAAGAAAAGGGACAATGGGAACACATGAAGGTGAGAGATAGTGAAAAGCCTGTGCCTGATGCTGGAGAAGTAGTCGTACGCGTACGAGCTGCTGCTCTTAATCCCGTTGATTATAAAACGGCAACGGGTGGAAACCCAAGCTGGTCATATCCCCATATCTTAGGATTAGACGTAGCGGGTATTGTTGAAGAAGTAGGTGCACATGTGACCGATATTCAAGTCGGGGATCGTGTTGTCTATCATGGTGACTTAACGAAAAAAGGTGGTTTTGCTGAATATGCTGTGACAACGGCTCATACGGTATCTGTTATCCCACAAGGCGTATCGTTTGAAGCGGCGGCAGCGTTACCTTGTGCCGGCTATACCGCATACCAAGCGCTATTCTCTAAGCTTCATATCGAGAAAGGTCAATCTATTTTAATTCATGCGGGAGCTGGTGGAGTAGGCGGTTTTGCGATTCAACTTGCCAAGCAAGCGGGGTTGACCGTCATTACGACAGCATCTAAAAAAAATCATGCGTACGTAAAATCACTAGGTGCTGATTATGCCATTGATTATAAAGAGGGGAATTTTGTGGAAGAAACGCTTGCCATTACAAACGGGTTAGGTGTTCATGCTGTGCTGGAAACGGTTGGAAGAGAAAATGCAAATAAATCACTAGAAGCACTTGCATTTAACGGGCAAATCGCTTTTATTGCAGGGCCACCTGACGTGAATAGCGCCATTTCATTTGCACATCCACTTTCTTTTCATCAAGTTGCATTAGGCAGTGCTCACCAATCAACTAATCGTCAAGAGCAAACAGCTCTAAAGGAAATAGGAGATGTCATGCTGCAACTTGTGAAAGAAGGGAAGCTAGATCCGCTTGTTGAGAAAACCATCTCTTTAGATGAGATTCCACAAGCATTAACACAGTTAGCTAGTCGTACCGTGACAGGAAAAATCATTGCAGTTCTATAAGCATAAAGAAATAGCTCCCCTTGTGTAGGGAGCTATTTCTTTGTTTATTAATGCTTTACAGGACCTTGAATGCCCATGCCTGTGTTTGCTTTAACTAATACTTCATCAAACTTCTTCGCATCTGCTTTTTCACTTGAGACAAGCGTACCGATAATAGCAGCTAAGAATCCAAGTGGAATTGAAATGATCCCTGGGTTAGTGAGCGTAATAAGCGGTTCCCCAACAAAGATGGCTGCTCCTGCCTCAGGTGACCAAACGTTAGGACTAATTGCTACAAGAATAAGGGAGCTTAGTAAGCCTACAAGCATCCCTGTTACTGCACCTGTAGTATTAAATCGTTTCCAAAAAATCGTAAACAAAATGATTGGTAAGTTTGCACTAGCTGCTACTGCAAAAGCAAGTGCTACTAAAAAGGCTACGTTCATATTTTGAGCAAATAATGCAAGAATAATGGAGATAATTGATACACCGATTGATGCCCAGCGTGCCGCAACAACCTGTTCTTTTTCCGTTGCCTCACCACGACGAACGATATGGCTATAAAAGTCATGTGCAAAAGCTGAAGCTGCTGATAAAACGAGCCCCGCAACAACTGCTAAAATCGTTGCAAACGCAACGGCTGATACAAAAGCAAATAAGAAATCTCCGCCTAAAACTTGGGCTAATAGCGGAGCTGCCATGTTACCAGCAGAGTTTGCCGCAATAATTTCATCGTATCCAACAAAGGCTGCTGCACCAAATCCTAAGAAGATAGTCATAATGTAAAACGCACCGATAATCCATGTTGCATAAATAACGGATTTTCTTGCTGTAATTGCGTCTTTTACCGTAAAGAAACGGATAAGAATATGAGGTAATCCTGCAGTACCAAGCACTAAAGCTAAGTTTAAAGAAATCATATCAAGCGGGTTGGTAAACTTGTTTCCAGGATTTAAAAAGCCTTCGCCAAGAGGTGTTGCTGTCTTCATCTCTGAAAACATTTTTACGATGCTAAAATCAAACTTTGCAAACACCATCACGGAAATAATAAATGTCCCGATCATTAATAAAATAGCTTTGGCAATTTGAACCCAGCTTGTTGCTGTCATGCCACCAAATACCACGTAAATTGTCATTAAGATACCAACGATTAAAACAGAGTAGACGTAGTCAAGTCCTAGTAATAAATGAATAAGTGCGCCTGCGCCTACAAGCTGTGCAATCATATAAAAGATTGAAATCGTGATAGTATTTAAAGCCGCAACTCCACGAACTTTCTTTTGGTCAAAGCGTGCAGCAATCATGTCAGCCATCGTATATTTTCCAAGATTACGAAGTGGTTCTGCCACAACATACAACACAACAAGGTAAGCAACTAAAAATCCGATGCTGTAAAAGAAACCATCGAATCCAGAAAGCGCTACCATTCCTGCGATACCTAAAAATGATGCGGCAGACATATAATCTCCAGCAATCGCCATTCCATTTTGTAGACCTGTTAAGCTTCCGTCAGCCGTATAGAAATCACTGGAAGTTTTGGTTCGTTTAGAAGCTAAGTATGTGATTACGAGCGTTAATCCAACAATTACGAGAAATAGTGAAAATGCAAGTCCATTCATTAACAGATCCTCCTTCTTTAGCGAGCTTCAGCTTTAATTACTTCAACTAGTTCGTCAAATTTAGCTGCACGACGGGTATAAAGAATACACAGTGTCCACGTCATAATAAATTGAGCAAAAGCAAATACCCATGCCCATGTCATTGATAAAAAAGCAGGTTGATTTAATACGTTAGAATAAGCTGTTAAAATAGGTAGTGTAAAATAAAAAGCTAGGAAAAATAGTGATAATGGTAAAATGAAATTTCGTTTTGTTTTTAAGAGCTGTTGGAAAGATGGAGATTGAACAATTTTCGTATAGTCTGGTGAGGTAGGTTGTTCTTCGGTTTTTTGTAACGAGCTTCCGTTCATCGCCAATGAAAATACCCCCTTTAAATTAAGTTTGGAACATATTGGATAGATGTTCCTGTACACCGTCATTATATTGTTTTCAGAAAAAAAAGTAAATTTAGATTATATGACAAAAACTAAGAAATATCGACATTTCCTCTAGAGGTAAAAAAGTAAAAGCTAGAGAAGAGATAACTATGAAAGAGAATTGGATATAATTGTAGCATAATATGAACAAGCTCAAAAAAGGCTATTTACATCATAAAAAAGTTATTTTACCTAATGATATTTTTTATTGAGATAATAAAAAGATAGGTTTATTTATTAAAGAAACATTTTTTACTAAGAAGGTATTTATATGATTCTGTTATACATTGTATAGATAATATAAAAATATGTTATATAACAGAAAATGAGATGATAGAAAAAGGTGACACGATGGCATTTGGATTAAAGCGTGAAGAGTTATATGCATGGAAGGAAGCTGTGAATCGAGGAGAAATTGCATTTTTAACTCACTATTGGATTGATGAACGATTTCCGGGTGCAACAACGGTAACAAAAGTAGGTTGCAGCGATATAGCAAAGCTCATTCAGTGGGGAAAGAAATATAATATTCCTTCTAGATATATTGATAATCGTTCAGGCTACCCTCATTTTGATTTACTGGGACAACGGCAGCGCGAAATACTAGCAGCAGAAAATAAGTTAGATCAGCTAGAGAGATTTGAAAACAACGGCTCGAAATGAGCCGTTATTTAAACTGATTGTTTTTGGGTTTTCTTTATGACGATGAGCATATAAACACTAATTGCGGCGTATGAAATTAGTGAACTTACTACTAACCCAGTAGACTCTGATATTGAAAGAAAATCTATAATAACTTCAGGTAAATAAAGCAAAATAGGAATTAAAATGCTCACCCATGTTTTGGACCAAACTGATACGGCTACTAAGAATGTGATTGCTGCTAGTGCACTTACCAAGCCACTCAGTGAGTACAAGCCACCAGAAACAACAAAAAGTTTTATTTCTGCCTTTCTCTCTAGAAATACAAGCGCAATAAACCCACCAATCGATAAGACACTGTAAGGGATAAACAGAGTGAGCAAAGCTAATCCTGACAATTGTCTAGCTGCCACAACACGAAAGAGACTTAGCAAAATAAGCACCATAACCATGATGAAAATAGGCATGCCAATAAGCGTGTAGGCAGAATATGCAATATCACCATGAATGGCATCGCCAAGCAAGCTGTAAGCAAATACGCCTAAAATAATCATTGGCAAGTACTTCAACCATCCCATTAAGTCAGGCTTCATTTCACTTGATAAGCTTTCCATGTATGCTTTTGGGGATTGACCGATAATGTGGTGAACACTTTTCCCGTCTTGTTCTGCATCTGATAAATGATGAGATAACTCAAGAATAATATCTTCTGTTTCCCTTTCGTTTTTTCCGCTTGAAAACAAATAAAGGCGTAAATTTTGTAAAAAATCCGTGCTTTCTTTTGATAACGTCATATTCATTCCCCTTTCTATTTTTTGTTGTTCATTAACTGATTAACGCTGTGTGATAACAAATTCCAACGTTCTTGAAAGTCCTTTAGCTCTTGTTGTCCTTTCGGTGTTAACGTATAATACTTTCGTTTTGGACCATTAGGCGAAGCTTTCATAATGCTTGTGATAAGCTGTTCTTTTTGCATACGGAGAAGGAGTGGGTAAATGCTGCCTTCACTTACCATATGAAAACCGTGGGCTTCCAATTTTTCAATCATTTCATATCCATATGTTTCACCTTTTGAAATGACTGCTAATAAACAGCCTTCTAAAATTCCTTTTAACATCTGAGTTGAAGACACAAACCGTTCCTCCTTAACTACCTTGTAATATAAGATAGTGGGTTAAAAAATGTTACTATTTTGCATTACAAGATACATAATACTAATTTCTGTAAAAATATTCAAGTGCTTTCTTGTTTAATTAGTAAAAATCGTGGAATACCAATTATAGAAGGGTTTGATATTCTCTTTTATAGGGAATTTTATTGAAGTGAGTTTCTTTATTTGATAAAAAATTATACCGTAATTATAATAAAATTATTATTCGGCTAAAGGAGGAGCTTAAAATGTCTGAAGTGGGTACATTAAAAAAAGGATTAGATATCTTCTCTTTATTAATAAAAGAGCCGAATATGACAATTTCTGAAATGATGAATGTGCTTCAATATAATAAAAGCACCATGTATCGCTTAGTGAGTACACTTGAACAAAATGAGTTCATTGAAAGAACAGCCGATCACCGCTATCGCGTTTCTGCTGTGCTATTATCTCAGCTATCTGGTGGGAACAGCTACGATTTAAACTGGTTTTCTGTTCCACCAATGGAGAAGCTGAATCAACAAACAAACGAAACTATTTATGCGGGAGTTATTTCTGATAACAAAATGGTGACAACTCAAGTTGTGAGCGGCGAATACTATAGCACGCGTACACATTCAGAAGTAGGGAATAAAAAAGCAATTCATGCAAACGGTATTGGAAAGTGTATTCTTGCCTATCAGTCAGAAGAAGTGCAAAATCAAATCATTGAACAACTGGCGTTTGAAATTTTTACTTCTCATACTCTTACATCTCGTACAGCTTTGGAAGCGGAGCTGCATAAAATTCGTGAGCAAGGCTATGCGGTTGATAATGAAGAGGGGGAAATTGGATTAAGGTGTATTGCAGCACCTGTAAGAAAAAATGGGCAAGTCGTTGCTGCTGTAGCACTTTCAGGACCTTCGGGTCGAGTTTCTCAAGATAAAGATGAACATCATGCTAAGCTTGTCAAAAAATGTGCCGATGCAATTTCTCACACAATGACTCACAAGTTGTGATTCAAATATACAGTTATAGAGGGGATGAATTCTAATGAACAATTTACAATCAACAACAAAGTTAGCAAATGGCGTTGAAATGCCATGGTTTGGTCTAGGTGTATTTAAAGTAGAAGATGGACAGCAGGTAGTTGACTCAGTGAAATGGGCAATTAACGCAGGTTACAAAAGTATTGATACAGCCAAAATTTATGAAAATGAAGAAGGCGTAGGACAAGCAATTAAAGAAGCAGGTGTACCACGTGAAGATCTTTTCATTACAACAAAAGTATGGAATGCAGACCAAGGCTATGAGTCAACGTTAGAAGCGTTTGAAACAAGCTTAAATAAACTAGGTCTTGATTACTTGGATTTATATTTAATTCACTGGCCGGTAGAAGGAAAATACAAAGACACTTGGAGAGCGCTAGAAAAGCTATATAAAGATGGCAAAGTAAAAGCAATTGGCGTATCGAATTTCCAAATTCATCACTTAGAAGATTTAATGAAAGACGCTGAAGTAAAACCAATGGTTAACCAAGTAGAGCTTCATCCATTATTAACTCAAGTAGAGCTTCGAGACTTCTGTAAAAAGAATGATATTCAAATTGAAGCATGGTCTCCATTAGCTCAAGGTGAATTATTAGATAACGCGGTACTGAAAGAGATTGCAGATAAGCATGGTAAATCAACAGCACAAGTTATTTTACGCTGGGATTTACAAAGTGAAATTGTAACAATTCCAAAGTCTGTTAAAGAGCACCGCATCGTTGAAAATGCATCAATCTTTGACTTTGAACTTTCTCAAGACGATATGGCTAAAATCGATGCACTAAATAAAAACCATCGCGTTGGTCCAGACCCAGATAACTTTGACTTTTAATAAAGAACGAATCATAAAGAGCGTCGCTTGTTCCAAAGCGACGCTCTTTTATTGTTCATGTTGTCTTATTGTATACAAAGCATATAACAGATACTTTGGATATAGTTAACGAGTTTCTTCTATTATATAGTTACTATATAATTACGCTTTACTAAGCTTCTTTTGAATCGGAATGTACAAATCAATTTGCTTATCTGTTTTTCCAAAGCATCTTTCATCATACAGCTCAAACTCCATTGAACCGTAATGTTCGTATCCTGATTGTGGAAACCACTCTGTGAAAACATAGTTCCACGTAGATTGAATGGAGAACGTAAAGTCGTCTTCACTGGACTTAGGCGTTGTGAAAACAGCATAGTCTATTTTAGGAAAGCTACGATATGTTAAGCCTTCAGGTGCTGCAGTATCTTCTTGCACTTCCATTCCAATTATATAGGTAAATTCACCCGTAGAAGGGGTAAAGTCTGTGCAGATTCCTAGCTCTTTGTTTTTATATAATGGCTTGGGTATCTTAGTACTAAGCTGATTTTTAAGATAATGAGTCCAAAACGCAGGAATATCTTTGTTGTTTTGACCGTCGACGTTTTTTGTTCGTAATTCATATCCTATAATGTGAAAAGCATCTTTTGTGATTAACATAGGTTTCACTTTGTTTCCTCCTGTTACTGGTTTTTGTAGATAGGCTTTTCCACGCAGGGGTCCACACAACATATTGGCACTGCGATATTCTTTTGGCGATAGTCCATATACCTTTTTAAAAGATCGATTAAATGATTCGGTGTATTGAAAGCCAAGGTCAAATGCAATATCAATTACTTTATCATTTGTGTAAAATAATCGTTGAGCTGCAGCCGTTAATTTTCGTTTTCGCACGTATTCCATGACGGATTCACCAACTAGCGTTTGAAAGACTCGGTGGTAATGAAATGGAGAAAAACAAGCTACTTCAGCTAACTGCTCTAAAGTAATTGAGTCATGCAAATGATCTTCAATATAATCAATGGTGTTTAAGACACACTGTTCATACGTCATTTTGTTTCACCTACCTTATTGTTACTATACCAATAAACATCATGTGGTTCTTAACATTACTTGCTCAATATTTACAGGTATTTAAACGAGTTTCTTCTATTATATATGTACGTTTTTTTTTGAAAAAGAAAATAGGTGAAAATATTTGTGTTGTCAACAAAGCAATTTCATGATATATTATTAATGTAAACGGTTACATATAAAGGAGGGGGGCATTCGTATGGTAACAATTCGAGACGTAGCGAAGCATGCTGGTGTATCTGTTGCGACGGTTTCTCGCGTGCTTAATAGCACAGGCTATGTACGCGAAGATACGAGAGAAAAAGTCATGCAAACAATTACATTACTAAACTATAGTCCAAATGAAGTAGCACGATCTCTATATAAGCGTGAGTCACGCTTGATTGGATTGTTGCTTCCAGATATTACGAACCCATTCTTTCCACAGCTTGCGCGCGGTATTGAAGATGAAGTGCATAGCCAAGGATTTCGTCTTTTATTTGGAAATAGTGATGAAAATCTAAAAAAAGAAGCGGCTTATTTACATACGTTTACTCAAAATCACGTTGTTGGTATGATTACAGCCAGAACGATATCTGATGATGAAACGTATGAAGGTTTAGGCTTTCCGGTTGTCTTTTTAGACCGTACATCGCCTCAATATCCATCAGTATATGCGGATGGAAGAGAAGGTGGGAAAATTGCTGCACAAGAAATTATAAAAAGAGGAAGCAAACAAATTACTCTTTTAAAAGGTCCTCCAAACGTAAAGCCAGCTCAAGAGCGTTTTCAAGGTGCACTTGAAACGTTAAGCGCAGCAAACGTCGATTTTCAAGTGATGAATACGACTTCATTTTCATTTCATGAAGCGAAGAAATGGGCAAAAGAACTGTTTGAAAAGCATGCCAATACAGATGGAGTAATTGCCAGCAATGATATTGTAGCAGCAGCTATTTTACATGAAGCTTTGCGGCTAGGAAAGATAATTCCAGATGAGTTACAAATTATTGGATTTGATGATATTCCTCAAAGTGAACTGTTATTTCCAGCACTTTCAACAATTAGACAGCCCGCTTATGAAATGGGAAAAGAAGCAGCAAAACTGTTATTAAAATATATCAAAAAAGAAATTGTTCAGGATAAACATATTGAATTACCGGTTACGTTTATTGAAAGAAATACAACAAGAAAGGTTGATTAAGATGGTGAAAATTTCGGTTATTGGTAGCTCATCAATGGATTTAGTAGTTACTTCAAGTAAACGTCCAGGCGCTGGAGAAACAGTGCTTGGAGAATCGTTTAAAACGGTTCCGGGAGGAAAAGGTGCAAACCAAGCGGTAGCAGCAGCAAGGCTTGGAGCAGAGGTATACATGATTGGCCGAGTAGGTGATGATCATTATGGAAAAGCCATTTTAAATAATTTTAAAGAGAATGGTGTTAACATAGATTATGTGGAACCGGTTACACACATGGAAAGTGGAACTGCCCATATTATTCTAGCTGAAGGTGATAACAGTATTGTTGTTGTAAAAGGAGCGAACGACCTTATTACGCCAGAATATGTAGACCAGGCAAAAGAAATTGTTAAAGCATCCGACATTGTACTTATCCAGCAAGAGATTCCAGAAGAGACAGTTGAATACGTAGCTTCGCTTTGTAAAGAAGTTAATGTGCCTCTTTTATTAAATCCAGCCCCAGCAAGAGAATTAAAAGAAGAGGTTATTGAACAAGTGACGTACTTAACGCCAAATGAGCATGAAACAACGGTTTTATTTAAAGACAAACCGAAGGAAGAAGTGCTCCATAAATATGCGAACAAGCTGTTTATTACGGAAGGTAAAGCGGGCGTTCGTTATTTTAACGAAAAGGAAGAAGTGCTTGTTCCTTCATATAAAGTAGAAGCCGTAGATACAACAGGTGCAGGAGATACATTTAATGCTGCTTTTGCTGTAGCGCTAGCGGAAAAGAAAAGTCTGAATGATAGCATTCGTTTTGCAAACAGAGCAGCTTCATTATCTGTCACAAAATTTGGAGCTCAAGGCGGTATGCCAACTAGAGAACAAGTTGAAGGGAACTTATAGAGATGAAACGTCACGGAATCTTAAATAGTCATATTTCAAAAGTGCTAACAGATCTTGGCCATACGGATATAATTGTCATTGCTGATGCAGGTTTACCAATCCCAGACGGGGTACCCCGTATTGATTTGTCTTTAAAGCTAGGTGTTCCTAGTTTTAAAGACGTCGTAGATACAGTAAGAGATGACATGGTTATTGAAAAAGTAATTCTTGCACATGAGATTAAGGAAAATAACAAAGAAACAATGAACTATATGAACGAAGCCTTTCACGACACAGAAAAGCAGTTTGTTTCACACGAAATACTGAAAGCGTTAACAAAGGAAGCGAAAGTCGTTATCCGAACAGGAGAAGTAACGCCCTATGCAAACTGTATTTTACAAGCAGGAGTTATCTTTTAAAAGGGGTGAATAGTATGCACATTAAAATGTCCAATGTTTATAAAGCATTTGGTACAAACCAAGTACTTTCAGGTGTTGATTTTGAACTGCTACCTGGAGAAGTTCATGCATTAATGGGAGAGAACGGTGCAGGAAAATCAACGTTAATGAATATCTTAACCGGACTTCATAAGCGAGATGAAGGCAGAATTGAAATTGATGGCCAAGAGCGTTATTTCTCAAATCCAAAAGAAGCAGAACAAGCAGGAGTTACCTTTATTCATCAAGAATTGAACGTTTGGCCTCATATGACGGTTCTTGAAAATTTATTTATTGGAAAAGAACTTTACTCACCGTTTGGAATTTTGAAAACAAAACAAATGAAAGCGCAGGCCAAAAAGCAATTTGATCGCTTAGCTGTCAACATTCCACTAGAGCAAGAAGCAAGCTTATGCTCTGTGGGTGAACAGCAAATGATTGAAATTGCCAAAGCATTAATGACGAATGCGAAAGTAATTATCATGGATGAACCAACAGCAGCGTTAACGGATCGTGAAATTGAAAAGCTATTTGAAGTAATAAATGGATTAAGAGCCCAAGGTGTATCCATTGTTTACATTTCACATCGAATGGAAGAGATTTTTACCATCTGTGATCGTATTACTGTTATGCGCGATGGAAAAACAGTAGACACAACACCGATCCCCGAAACAAACTTTGATGACGTTGTGCGTAAAATGGTAGGGCGCTCACTGACCGATCGATTCCCAAGCAGGCAAACTAAAATTGGAGAAACGGTATTGGAGCTAAAAAACTTAACAAGAAAACATGCCTTTCATGATATTTCGTTTTCTGTAAAATCAGGAGAAGTTGTTGGAGTAGCTGGTCTTATGGGAGCTGGACGCACTGAAATTATGCGTGCTATTTTTGGTCTTGATCCTATTGATTCAGGAGAAGTTTTGGTAAACAACCAGCCTGTCAAAATTAAAACACCAGACGAAGCAGTAAAGCATGGAATCGGTTTTATTACAGAAGATCGAAAAGACGAAGGGCTTGTATTGGATTTTTCAATTCGAGAAAACATTGCGCTTCCAAACCTAAAAAGTTTTTCAACAAAAGGAATGATTGCTGAAAAAAGTGAGCGAGAGTTTGTCGAGTTGCTTATTAAGCGTTTAACGATTAAAACGCAGTCAGCCGACATTAGTGCGGGTAGCTTATCAGGAGGAAACCAGCAAAAGGTAGTTATAGCGAAATGGATTGGTATCGGACCGAAGATATTAATTTTAGATGAACCAACTCGCGGAGTAGATGTTGGAGCCAAGCGTGAAATTTATCAGCTTATGAACGAGTTAACAGAACGTGGAGTGGCAATTATCATGGTCTCTTCAGAACTTCCAGAAGTATTAGGTATGAGTGATCGCGTTTTAGTAATTCATGAAGGAAAGCTAGCGGGAGAATTATTAAAAGAAGAAGCAACGCAAGAAAAAATTATGACATATGCAACAGGAGGTCAGTAATATGAATACGCCTAACGATTTACAGTCAAGCAAAGGAAATTATATGTCTAACATGATGCAAAAGCTAGGACCACTACTTGGACTCTTTATTTTAGTAGTCATTGTATCGGTATTAAATCCTAGTTTTTTGGAACCGCTTAATATTTTAAACTTGCTTCGCCAAGTAGCGATTAATGCATTGATTGCATTTGGAATGACATTTGTTATTTTAACAGGAGGAATTGATTTATCAGTCGGTTCAATTTTAGCTCTATCCAGTGCGTTAATGGCTGGGATGATAGTCTCAGGAATTGATCCAATCTTAGCGATTTTAATTGGGTGTTTATTAGGAGCTGCAATGGGCGCAGTAAACGGCTTGTTAATTACAAAAGGGAAAATGGCACCTTTTATAGCAACACTTGCTACAATGACTATTTTTAGAGGCTTAACGCTCGTTTACACAGACGGTAATCCCATCACTGGACTTGGAGACAATTATTATTTCCAACTATTCGGTCGTGGTTATTTCTTAGGCATTCCAGTACCAGCTATCACGATGATGCTTGCATTTATTGTATTATGGGTTATTTTACACAAAACACCGTTTGGACGTCGCACGTATGCAATTGGCGGTAATGAAAAAGCTGCGTTTATTTCGGGAATTAAAGTACCGCGCGTTAAAATTATGATTTATTCATTAGCTGGATTATTAGCTGCATTAGCCGGAGCAATCTTAACATCACGTCTAAATTCTGCTCAGCCAACTGCTGGTACTTCCTATGAATTAGATGCCATCGCAGCAGTTGTTTTAGGTGGTACAAGCTTAACAGGTGGTAAAGGACGAATCGTCGGAACGTTGATTGGTGCACTTATCATTGGAACATTAAATAACGGCTTAAATTTACTCGGCGTTTCTTCGTTCTATCAGATGGTTGTGAAAGGGATTGTTATCTTAATTGCGGTACTAATTGACCGTAAAAAAGCAGCGTAGGAGGGATCAACGTGAAAAAAGTATTATTACTTATTATGTCTTTGTCCATTTTGTTACTAGGGGCATGTTCCTTAGAACCACCAACTTGGGCAAAGCCTTCTCAAAGTGGAGATATCAAAGATATGAAAATTGGATTATCGGTTTCTACTTTAAATAACCCATTTTTTGTGTCATTAAAAAATGGTGTCGTAAAAGAAGCAAAAAAACAAGGTATTGAAGTAATTGTAGTTGATGCACAAAACGACTCTGCCAAACAAATCAATGACGTAGAAGATTTATTGCAGCAAGGAGTTAACGCGCTGCTTATTAACCCTACGGATTCTTCTGCTATCTCCACAGCAGTTCAGTCAGCAAATGGTATCGGAGTACCGGTTGTGACGCTTGACCGTTCATCTGAAAAAGGAAAAGTAGAAGCGTTGGTAGCATCTGATAACGTAAAAGGTGGCCAAATGGCTGCAGAGTATGTGGTGAAAACATTAGGAAAAAATGCAAAAGTTGCAGAATTAGAAGGAGTACCTGGAGCTTCAGCAACGCGTGAGCGAGGAAGCGGATTTCATAATATCGCAGATGAGCAATTAGACGTTGTAGCTAAACAATCTGCTGATTTTGATCGTACAAAAGGGTTAACCGTGATGGAAAATGTCCTGCAAGGAAACCCTGATATTCAAGCGGTATTTGCCCATAATGATGAAATGGCGCTAGGAGCTATTGAAGCAATTACTAGTTCAGGAAAAGACATTGCAGTCATAGGTTTTGATGGCAACGAGGACGCTCTTAAAGCTGTTGAGTCAGGTGCATTAACTGCGACTGTTGCTCAGCAACCAGAACTTATTGGAGAACTTGCTGTAAAAGCAGCAAAAGATGTGTTACAAGGTAAAAAAGTTGAAGAAAAAATCTCTGCACCATTAAAACTTGTTACAAAGGAATAATAAAAACATAAAGCCTCTTGTCTAGTTTACTAGGCAAGAGGCTTTACTATTGTGAGAAAGTAAGAGACATGTGATGTTTTTACTATAACACCCAAGAAAAAAGTAAATAAAACCCTATAAAAGTAAGTAAATGTAAAATAATTACGTGAATTAGTTCACAAACACCCCATTTTTCGTTGTAACAATGTAATATTTCTGTAACATAACGACTTTTTGACAAAATTCTTCATTGTATATTGGACATTTTTTTACAGTCATTTAAAAGATGAGAAGTTAAAAAAACCTTTATACAGCAGGGGTTCACGTAAATGTATGAATAAAAAGTTATACTTATATACAGAAAATGGGAAACTTTTAACGGTATTGTAACATAACTCGCCTCTTTTTTATGGTATAACTATGTCTATGAGGAAAGGGGACTATTACTTTATGAAAATTTTAAAGCGTATGACTCTTGTAGCAGTCACGGGAATGTTCTTCACGGCAGGCATAACAGAGACTCACGCCCAATCGAATGAAGAAGCGCTCCAAAGTACTGAACAACAGCTTAAAGAAAGCGAAAAGACTGTTCAACAAAAAGAAAAAGAGAAACAGTCAATCGATACGGACGTAAAAGCATTACAAAGCGAATTAGATTCTTTACATAAAGTTATTTCTGATAATGAGAAAGAATTAGCTTCAACTGAAAAGAAAATTAAAGAAGCGAAAAGCATGATCGAGAAAAAGAAAGAAGAGATTGTAGAGCTTCAAGAAAAAGTTCTTAGTCGTAAAGACATTATTGAAGAGCGTTTAGTTGCATTGCAACATGATGATAAATCGAATGCTATGCTTGAAATGGTAATGAACGCTGAAAGCTTTGGTGACTTAGTTGCGCGCATGGGTGCAGCAACAACGCTTCTATCAGCAGACAATGATATTTTAAAGCAGCATCAACAAGACTTAGATCAGATTGAAAAAGATAAAAAAGAAATTGATAAGCAAGAAAAAGTACTAGAAAATGAAGAAGCTAATTTAAAAGCAAAAAAAGCTGAATTAGAATCAAATATCTCAAAACAAAAAGCTGCTCTAACAAAAATGCAAGAGAAGTACAGCGCAGTTGTAAATGATATTGAATCAGCTTCATCTGAAAAAGCAAGCCTGCAGTCACAGTTAGCAACAATTCAAGATAAAATTTCTGCAGAGCAACAAGCGGCAAAAGAACAAGCTGAAAAAGTAGCTAAAGAGAAAGAAGAAGCAGTTAAAGCTGAAAAAGAAGAAACTCAACGTCAAGCAGAGCTTGCAACAGCTAAAGCTGAAGTAAAGCAAGAAAAGAAGGTTGAAAGCACAAAACCAGTTGCTAAAACAGAATCAAAACCAGCTGCAAAGCCAGCATCTAAGCCTGCTTCTGAGTCTAAACCAGAAAAAGTAAGTGGCAAAGAGATGTATGTTCAATCAACAGCATATACGGCAAGCTGCGCAGGCTGTAGTGGTAAAACAGCAACAGGCATTGATTTAAAAGCTAACCCTCACTTAAAAGTAATTGCAGTTGATCCATCAGTCATTCCTTTAGGTTCTAAAGTGTATGTAGAAGGATACGGAGTCGCGGTTGCTGGTGATACAGGTGGCGCAATTAAAGGTTATAAAATTGACGTATTCGTACCAAGCCAATCTGCAGCGATGTCATGGGGACGCCGCACAGTAAAAATAACGGTACTTAACTAACAAAAAGCATGGGACTCTTCCCATGCTTTTTTATTACCCGATTTTACAAGCACCAAACTGTTATATATAAGTTACTAGAGGCAAGAAATGTTTTTATCAAAAGTTTCTCCTGTGAAAAAGCCCTGCAGTTTACGAGGAGGCTGCTGAAAGGAAGCAAGCTATAATGGAAATTACGCCAAGTAAAGAGGGGGGTTAAAATTATAAGAAACAAGTAATGTGGTCATTAAAAGCATGCCAAGTAGAGAGAATCGTTAGTGCCTTTAAATAAATTATTGCTGCTAAAAGGTCACCTTAGCAAAAAAGTCTCTTTGCAATAGCAAAAAAAACTGTTTTCCTTTTTCACCAGCTAGCAAACTACATTTTTGTAGCGTGAAATACAATTGTTTACAACTTTATAAAGGAAAGAGTGCTAAATACCTAAATTCCAACAAGTGATTGAATTTTCAAATTACTTATACGGAGGGGTTTTAGTTAACAAATGGTTAACTTATTCTAAACTCTTCTCTTTACTAGCAAACGTTATCCTTCTTTTAGCAAAGCCTTCCTTACTGTATAAATTTAAACAAAAGGCAAAAATGTATCATTTTTGCCTTTTATTTTTACCATTGAGTAAATGGTCAATCCTTCATATAATTTAACTAAGTTAATTGTATCCGCTTACATAAAGCTTGCAAAAAGGCAAAAAAGAATTATGTAACGTTTACATCAAACTCAAATTTTGTAAGAAAAAGAAAATGAGTTTATTCAGAGGGGGATTATGATGAAGCGTTGGTTTGGTCTTATCAGCTTTACACTTATTTTCACGCTGATCTTAGCGGGATGTGGAGGAAAATCAGCAGACGAAGCAAGTGGAAGCGGTAGTAATGGAAAAGAAGTAGTTGCTTGGGCATGGAACATTAACGTTCCTGTTTTAGAAAAGGCAGCTGAAGAATACCAAAAAGAAAATCCAGACTTTAAATTAAAAGTTGTAGATATGGGGCGTGAAGACGTTTACTCAAAACTAACAACAGGTTTACAAGCAGGAGGTAAAGGTCTTCCAGATATCGTATTAGTGGAAGATGATCGCTTCCAAGGATACGTTAATTCATTTCCAAAAGCATTCTTAAACCTATCGGAAAAAGGCTTTGATGAGCACGGTGATAAATTCCCTGAATTTAAAAAGCAGCTGCTTTCCAAAGATGGTGACATGTATGGCTTCCCATTTGACGCTGGTCCAACAGGTGTCTTCTATCGAACAGACTTCTTTGAGCAAGCTGGCGTAGATCCAGCTACAATCGAAACGTGGGATGATTACATTGCTGCTGGTAAAAAAATTAAAGAAAAAGTCGGCGTTGATTTACTAGGTCTTGATTTAAACAATGATGACGGATTATTCCGTATTGCATTAACACAACAAGGTACCTTCTATTTTGATGATAAAGGTGAACTTAATTTAACATCTAAAGAGTCTCAACAAGCAATGGAACTTAACAAAAAGTTAAAAGATGCTGGTGTTGTTCGTAACACAGTTGGTTGGGATGCTTCAATCAGTGCATTAGCTGAAGGCAAAGTAGCATCTTCTCCATCAGGCGCATGGTTATACGGTTCAATCGAGCAACAAGCACCTGATTTAAAAGGAAAATGGGGCGTGTTTTTACTTCCATCATTTGAAAAAGGTGGAAATCGTGCTTCAAACCTAGGTGGCAGTAACTATGTCGTAACAGCAAACAGTAAAAAAGCTGATGAAGCTTACAAATTTATGGAATACTTCTCGACAACAGATTCAGTTCAAGAAGCAGCAATGGAAGGTGGATTATTCCCTTCATTAAATACTGTATATGATTCAGAGTTATTCACACAGCCTGATGAGTACTTCAGCAACCAAACGATTTGGAAAACGTTCGCAGATGAAATGCAGGATATTAAACCAGTTAACTTTACTGGGAACTATTCGCTTGCGAATGATGAAGCTGTAAAAGCTGTATCAGAAGTAACGAATGGCAAAGACATTAAAAAGACATTAGAAGCAGCTGAAAAGCGTTTGGAAAATCGCATTAAGTAAGCATTTACTAAAAAAATAGAACGTTAAGCAAGCATTGAATTGGCCAGATCCCCTGCTTTTTTGAAGCGGGGGATTCAACTCAAAGTCTCATGCTTGCGGTGTAAAACGGAGGTCATCATGAAAACAAATAAATCATTGCCATATGTCTTTATTGCACCTGCCTTGATCTTGTTTGCATTATTTACGATTTATCCAATCTTTTCTTCATTTCTGTTAAGCTTTCAAACAATGGATGCAGGTGAATATACCTTTACAGGTCTTTCAAACTACACGCGCCTACTTGGAGATGATATTTTCTGGACAGCGCTTGGTAATACGGGAATCATTTTAATTGTTCAAGTTCCAGTAATGATTCTACTTGCATTAATATTAGCAAATGCGTTAAACAGCCAGCTCCTGAAGCTAAGAGGACTTTTCCGCGTATCCTTCTTCTTACCAGCGGTGACGTCTTTAGTTGCATATTCAATCTTATTCTCCATCATTCTTCAAGATGAAGGAATCATGAACACGTTACTTGGGTTTATCGGTATAGATCCAATACAATGGCTAGGAGATCCTTTCTGGGCGAAAGTTTCAATTATCGTGGCCATGACTTGGCGCTGGACAGGCTACAATATGGTTATTTTCTTAGCTGCATTACAAAGCTTGTCTCACGAAGTTTATGAAGCTGCCGATTTAGACGGAGCTAATCGCTTTCAAAAGTTTTTCCATGTGACGGTTCCACAGCTTAAACCAGTTATCTTATTTGCAACCATTTTATCAACGATTGGAACGCTACAATTATTCGATGAGCCTTTTAACTTAACTAAAGGTGGTCCAGCCGACTCAACGATGACGCTTGGTTTATACATTTATCAAAATGGCTTCGAATATTTTGATTTTGGTTATGCATCAGCAGTTGCATATGTTGTTGTATTACTAGTGGGTGTATTAACATTCTTCCAATTTAAATTTACGGGTGATAAATAATGAGTGTAGTAGAGAGAGTACAGACGACAACTGTTAATACAAAGTTAAATGCGAATAAAAAAAGAAAAAGTGGATTGCTGAGAAAAATTGGTTTGTACCTTTTATTAGGTATTTTTACCGTCATTTCTATATTTCCATTTTATTGGATGTTTATCGGTGCTACAAACGAATCGGGTAAGATGTTTACCAACCCGCCAACGTTAATACCTGGCGATCAGTTTATGACGAACTTTCAAAATTTAAATGCCTCTATTGACTTAGGACGTGTGTTCTTTAATTCAATGTTTGTATCCATTGTATATGTCATTGTAGCGCTAATGGTTTGTTCGACAGCGGCTTATGCATTATCTAAGTTTGAATTCAAAGGAAGAAACCTTATTTTTACAACGTTTTTACTATCAATGATGATTCCATATCAAGCAACATTAATACCGCTGTTTCAAATGATGTCTAATTTCAACCTATTGGATACGTATTTCGCGTTAATCGCACCGCAGCTTTGCTATCCATTTGCTATCTTCTTGCTAAGACAAAACTTTTTAGCTTTTCCAACGGAGTTAATTGAGGCTGCGCGACTCGATGGAGCTGGGGAGTTTAGAATTTTCTTAACGATTGTGCTGCCTTCTATGAAGCCAGCAATGGCAGCAGCTGCAATCTTCCTGTTTATGACGCAATGGAACAATTTCATGTGGCCTCTTGTTGCGACCACATCAAATGAAATGGCAACATTACCTGTTGCGTTATCTAGCTTAATTGGCTTATCGTTTATTGACTATGGACAAGTGATGATGGGCGTTACAATTGCAACAATTCCAATCATTATTTTCTTCCTTGCACTTCAGCGTCATTTTATCTCAGGTATGTTAGGAAGTGCTGTAAAATAATAAAAAGCTCCGATTATCGGAGCTTTTTTGTTGGAAATGATTACGTTTTCACTGTATGCTAGAAACAAATCAAAAACAAAGGGGAGAAAAAATATGACAAGGATTCCAGTAGCAGTACAGCTTTATACGCTACGAGATGAGTTAGAAAAAGACTTTAAGGGTACGATTAAAAAAGTGGCGGAGTTAGGCTACGAAGGCGTAGAGTTTGCAGGTTATGGGGGATATTCAGCACAAGAGGTAAGAGAGCTTTTAGAGCAAGTAGGCTTACAAGTTGCAGCTAGTCATATCTCGTTAGAACAGCTTGAAGAGAACCTGGAAGGTGTTATTGCGTTTGAAAAAGAGCTTGGTAATACAGCGATTGTATGTCCGTATTTACTGCCAGAGCGACAAACAGAAGATGGCTATAAACAACTAATCAGCGTATTAAATCATGCGGAGCGTCGCTGCTCAAAAGAGGGTATTAAGCTTTATTATCACCATCATGACTTTGAATTGAAGAAACTACCAAATGGGAAGTCAGCTCTTGAAACAATTCTAGATGAAACAAACGTAGGCGTAGAGTTTGATGTATACTGGCTTACAAAGGCAGGGGAAAATCCTGTTGAATGGATGAAGAAATATCAAGATCGCGCTCGTTTAATTCATTTAAAAGACATGACGACAGATGACAAGCAGCTATTTGCACCTCTTGGAACTGGAGGAGTGGACATAACTGCCATTTTTAATCAAGCTGAAAGTATGGATGTTAAATGGTGGATTATTGAGCAAGATCAATGTGAAGGTTCAGCGTTAGAAAGTGTTAAACAAAGCTTAAGCTATTATTTACAGCATGCATAAAAAACACATCTGCACATTCGTTTCGTTAACGAACTGTTGCAGATGTGTTTTTGGTTTTAAGGGGTCCATTCAATTTCACCGCATTGGTTATCATAGTCAATTTCAACGTGGAAGTCGTGTTTTTCATAAAAATGAACTAGTCGATTAACGTGATCCCAATCGCGCTTTGCGATATCGCCTTTAATAGTGTGTATATTTTGATCAAGAGCTACTTCTTTTAAATAGTTCATGCAGATAGAACCATACCCTTTGTTAACTGGCCCTTTAATGTCACCAATATGAATGGTGTGGTCGTCTTCATATACCCCATGAATGGCAAAATCCCAAACGCCTTTATACGCTTTATGACAATTGTTAATCATAATTTTGCATTCATTTCCGTCATTTTGTGCCGATACAATAACTAGTTCATTTTCTTCAGGTTGATCAACACCAATGACCTCATATTTTTTAGCAATTTCTTTTAAGTTATCTTGCATGCGATATAACTGAAATTCTAATTCATCTAATGTTTCTTGTAATTCTTCCGCATCTTTGGGTTCTGATGGAGTAAATGCACTCAACACTGATATAATCTCCTTTCATCTAATTTACATTTTAGGAAAAATAATAATTGTGGAAAAAGCGTAGTGGTTATAGATTAAATAATTAGTCATAAGAATAAAAACTGAGGTGCTCTTTTTATCATTTATAACTAGGATATATTGTTCATATCATAAAATAAACAACGTTAACTACCCTAACAAATGAAGTAGTGATTGTCAATCATAAGCCCATATTTTAATAGATTGAAGAGGTTGTTTGCAATTGTAAAATGAGGTATATTTTTCTAGAGTAATAGTTTGGAAATTGGTAGGTCTTTATAACTGATAAAAAGTAAACCATTATATGTTAATATTAAGGTTTTTTATATAGCATAATGAAAAAACAAAAAAGGTGTTGTCTAAAATGGAAAAATATCAGGTAGCTTTGCTAATGAATATACGCAAGCAGTTGCAGGAATGGTTTGAAAAAAGTCAACCCGTACAGTACCAAGATGTAAAACGTTTCTTGCATTCGTTGGCTGGTACGTCTCAAACAATTGGCCTTGAATATTTAGGAAAAGTATCAGCAGAGCTTTTGGATGGGATATCTGAAAATCCACAGTCAACTTGGGATACAAAAGAACTACAGATCCTGCTAATTGATATTATAAAAATTTGTTATAAAGATGAGATTGTAGAAGTTGAGCAAATTATGGCCAACGATAAGCCAGCTCAAACATCAGCTAGTATTTTATTAATTGATGATGATTTATCCATTTTAATTTACTTGAAAGAGCAATTTGAACAGCAAGGCTGGCACGTCTTTGTAGCGTCAAATAGAGAAAAAGCGATTACTGCTTTTTATGAATTAAAACCCGATTGCCTTATTTTAGATGTATACATGCAGGAAGAAGATGGATTTGAACTACTTTCTTATTTTAACGAGCAGGCGAGGCAACGTTTCATTCCGACAATTATGATTAGTGCAGATAACAGTAGAGAAACAAGGATTAAAGCATTTCAAATGGGAGCAGATGATTTCTTAGCGAAGCCTCTTGATATGGAAGAGTGTCTAGTAAAGATTGAGCGTCACTTAGAACGCCGTAAGCTGTTTACTGAGTATTTATTGGTAGATGAATTAACAGGTGCTTATAACCGCAAGTATTTAACCGAAGTGTATAAGCAGCAACAAACAAATTACATTCGTAATAAAGAAGCTTATTGCATCGCTATGATTGACTTAGACCATTTTAAAAAAGTAAACGATACATATGGTCATTTAATGGGAGATGAAGTCCTACAGAGATTTGTGAAGCATGTAAAATCAAATATTCGAACAACAGACCAGCTGTTTCGCTATGGTGGTGAAGAATTTGTATTACACCTTCCAAGGACGAATGCTGAAGAAGCACAAACAACATTGAATCGTATTTTAAGTAGCTTTGGAAAAGAATCTTTCCATATTAATAATCAGACTTTCTTTGTCACATTTTCAGCTGGGGTAGCTGAAGTGAGTAGTGAAAGTACTCTGGAAAACATATTAAATCAAGCTGACCGCGCACTTTATACAGCAAAGGAAAAAGGGCGTAACCAAGTAGTAGTATCGTGTTATCACCAACAAATGAAGCTGAAGAAATTTAACTTAGCCATTATTGACGATGATCCAATCATTCGTACTATGTTAACCGAATTACTCGGGCGAATTGATCTTGGAAATCGCTACGAGGTGCAAATTCATACGTATAAAGACGGTTTAGAGTTTATGAATTCAACTATTATAAATGAAGATACTCATTGCTTTGTTATCTTAGACGGAATGATGCCAAAAATGGATGGATTAGAAGTACTCCAGCGATTGAGAAAAGAAAAACGCCATGATCAATTTACAGTGGTGATGTTGACATCAAGGAATAGTGAAAATGATATTCAAAGAGCCTTGCAGTTAGGAGCAGATGATTATATGACAAAGCCGTTTAAGTTAATGGAATTAGAAGCAAGAATGCAGCTGTTAATGAAGAGAGTGAAATAATATGGAAATCATCAAGATCCAGTGGGTGTTTTATTTGTTTTTGATTTTGTTTGTGTTGTTGATAATTTTCTTCGTGTATTTACTTATGAAAAAAGCCCGTGTAAATCGTAAAAGAGAGCAAGTAGAGAATTATAAAGAAAGTATTCAAGAGTCATTTATGCAGTATATGTACTTACAGGATGAGAGTTTAAGGATAAGTCCAAAAAATAGTGTGCAGATTATAGCTGTCGAAGAACTACTACTAGGACTTGTAAAAGTAGTGAATGGCGAAGAGTTGCTGGAATTTATTCAACGCTATGCAAAAAAAGAATTTGGGAATGTATATCGCAATCAGCTAAAACATCGACGGTGGAGCGTGCGAATGAATGCTTTATATGCAATTGAAGAGCTACACATGGTATCACTCCTGGATGATGTTCTAAAGGTACTGGATAAAAAGAGAGTTACGATAGCGGAGGAAAGTCAAATATTAAGAATGCTAGTGCTTTTTCAACATCCAAAGTATGAACAATATTTACTGAGCAATCGCTATAAACGCTCAGAATTTACGTACCGATCTTTGTTAGGAATGATGAGTGCTGAACAATTTGAACGGTTCGTTGTTCGATTTAAAGAACACAAGGAAGCTGTACAGCTTGCAATAATAGATGTGATTGGGATTAATAGGAAAATTGAGCAACTTTCGCTTTTAGAAAGCCAGCTTTATTCTACATCAGATGAAGCTCGTATTAGAGCTTTAAAAGCACTGCATCAACTTTCCTACGTTTCAGAGACATCGCGTTTGGTGAAGCATGTAAAATCAGATTTATGGGAAGAGAGAATGATGGCAGCAAAGTTATTAAGTAAAGTACAGGAAGAAGATGCACTGCTGTTGCTAGAGAAGCTATTAAATGATCGTAGTTTTCTTGTTCGATCTAATGCAGCTCAAGCTATTACTCAGGCTCCAAATGGATATGAGCGGCTACGTGTGATTTCAGCGAGAACACAAGATCTCTTTGCACGTGACATGGCGAATGAATGGCTAGAAAAAGGTGGTGAACGAAGTGTTTAATACCATATGGCATTATGTTTTATATTTCCTTGGTACAGCTGTATTGATCTATATGGCAGTTGTACTCCTTTTTTATTTTGTTATGTTTTTAATTTCAGCTGTGCAATTAAGAAGACAGTACCAGCTTAATGATAAACAGCCTTATGAAGACTTACTGAAGGTTAGCTACACAACACCACTATCTATTTTAGTTCCTGCGTATAACGAGGAAAAAGGAATCATCGGCAGCGTTCGTTCTCTTCTTAGTATCGAGTATCCAGAATACGAGATAATTGTCGTTAATGACGGTTCATCAGACGGTACGATGAAGCAATTAATTGAAGAGTTTCAGCTGAAAAAAGTCAATCGAGTTATACGACAGCAGTTACAAACAAAGCAAATAAAAGCACTTTATCAATCAGAGATCTACGAATATTTATATGTAATTGACAAAGAAAATGGAGGGAAATCGGACGCTTTAAATGCGGGGATTAACATCTCACATTATCCTTATTTTTGTTCAATCGATGGAGATTCGGTACTAGAACGCGATGCATTTTTAAAAGTAATGAAACCAATTATTGATTCAAATGGCGACGTAATTGTTTCTGGAGGGAGCGTTCGGATTGCCAACGGTTGTCGAATTGAAAACGGAGCCGTTGTATCTGTAGGTTTAGCACGAGAGCCACTTGTTGTAATGCAGGTCATCGAATATTTACGGGCATTTTTAATGGGGAGAATTGGATTGAGTCGGCATAACTTATTGCTAATTGTTTCAGGAGCATTCGGCGTATTTTCAAAACGCTGGGTCATTGAAGCTGGTGGATATTCAAAAACAGTTGGTGAAGATATGGAGCTTATCGTTCGCCTTCATCGTCTCTTAAAAGATAAGAAAGAAAAAAAGCAGATTGTGTATATTGCCGATCCTGTTTGTTGGACGGAAGCACCAGATGAAATAAAATATTTAAGTCGTCAGCGTAACCGTTGGCACCGGGGCTTATTTGATAGCCTTTGGAAACATAAGAAAATGATGTTTAACCCAAAGTACGGAAGTATTGGAATGGTATCGATGCCTTATTTCTTTTTTATTGAGCTAATTGGCCCAGTTGTAGAATTAGCAGGTTACTTATTTATTTTAGTTTCTCTTATTGTAGGCGGAGTATATCTAGAATTTGCTTATTTACTGTTTATGATTATGGTTATTTATGGTTCGCTCTATTCAATGGCAGCAGTATTGCTAGAAGAGTGGAGTCTCAAAAAATTTCCAAAAGTACGAGATATTGCTATTTTATTTTTCTTCTCGCTTACAGAATCATTTTGGTATCGACCGTTAACAGTAATTTGGCGCTGTCACGGGCTCATTGATGTTTTACGTAAGAAAACAGGCTGGGGTGACATGCAAAGAAAGGGTGTGTCGCAATGAGAAAATGGCTTTGGACAGCAGGGATTACGGTTATTGTATTGCTAGCGGTATCTCCATTTATTGTATGGGCTTTAAAAGGAAAAACGGACTTTAATGTATTAATTATTGATAAAACAGTACCAAACTCAGAGTATCGGGAGCATCAAGGACTTGTGTGGATGTTAAATCAGTCTAAGTTAGTTAAAGGCGGGAAAGCCTATGACCCCAAGAAAGACTACGTAGGATTTGTTCCAGAGGATAACGGTAAGTATACAATTCGCTCGTTACCAAAGAACAATGACTATGACATGATTTATTTAGCAGATGGATACGGAGTATATGAAGAGGATTTGAAGGACGGTGTGCAAGAAGGCAATCGCTCCAAGCTGTTGTATGGGGGAGTAACATCAGAAGATATTGCCTTTATCCGTACGTCTTTATATGATCACCATTCAACTCTTGTTGGAGAATTTAATACGTTCGCAAGTCCAACTCCCAAAGAGGTACGAGCAGAGCTTTACGATCTCTATAATGTCACTTGGACAGGATGGATTGGTCGTTATTTTGAAGATTTTAGCAGTAGTGAAGTTCCAAATTGGGCTAAAGTAGCGTATCGAGAGCAGTTTGGAGAAGGATGGGATATCAAAGGTAAAGGGTTATTATTTGTAAATGAACAAAATGAACTAATTGTAATTACTGAAAAAGAATTAAAAGATAATCCAGTTTGGTTTCAGTACACCAAGAGCGGTCAGAAGGAACTTGGGCTGAATGATGAAGCAGCATATCAGTATTGGTTTGATGTTATCCAAGCACAAGATGAAAGAGAGATTCAAGCAACCTATACGTTGAACTTAAAAGACTCAGCTAAGCAAAAGCTTTTAGAGCACAATATTCCAACAACGATTCCAGCAGTAACGTATCATAAGACTAGCAAATATGATACGTATTACTTTGCAGGGGATTTTGCAGATGAAGGAGAAATACCTGCTTTTCATCAAGCATCTTTTTATCCAACTTGGAAAAAATGGATCACATCTTTGCAAAGGGATGATTCGACTGCTTTCTATTGGAATGTATATATTCCGCTAATGAAAGAGGTTGTCACTCAAAGTAAAGAGGCGAAAGACCAAAAGCTTCCGATTGAAGTCTATAGTGGCAAGGACTATCAATCTACTGGAAAAGCAGGAGACGATTATCTGCAGGTTTATAAAGACGGAAAGTGGCAAGACATTCTAGTAAAAGGTGTTAATATGGGGATTGCGAAACCTGGACATTTTCCTGGAGAGACGGCTATTACAAAGGCAGAGTACATGAGATGGTTTAAGCAAATAGGTAAAATGAATGCCAACGCTATTCGGGTATATACGATTCATCCTCCAGGTTTTTATGAAGCTCTAGCTGAATACAATCAGCAAGCAAAAGAGCCTCTTTACATTTTCCATGGTGTGTGGATTAATGAAGAAGTATTTTATGAGTCGCAAGACGCTTTTTCAAAAGAAAATACATCTGAGTTTGTAGATGAAATTAAGCGCGTAGTTGATTTAGTTCACGGTAACGCAACACTACCAAAGCGTGCAGGGCATGCAAGCGGGACGTATAAAGCAGATGTTTCGCCATATGTACTTGGATGGATGATTGGAGTGGAGTGGGACCCAGACGTTGCATTATCAACTAATGAGAAGCATCAAGGAATGAAGGATTTTAAAGGTAAGTATATTTATACACAAGGAGCACAGCCGTTTGAGGTATGGCTCGCTGAAATGATGGAACAAACCATTGATTATGAACAGGGAAATTACAAATGGCAAAGGCCTATGAGCTTTACAAACTGGGTGACGACGGATTTATTGACGCATCCATCTGAACCTTCAGTAGACGAAGATAAAGTAACAGTTAATCCAAATCTAATTCATGCAACGGATGAGTTTGAACCAGGGCTGTTTGCTTCGTATCATATTTATCCTTACTACCCGGATTTTTTAAACTATGAATCTCGCTATGTGAGTTATGTAGATCACCGTGGCCAAAAAAATAATTACGCTGGTTACTTGCAGCATATGAAAGAAGTTCACGACATGCCGCTCCTTGTTGCTGAGTTTGGTATTCCAGCTTCCCGAGGTTTAACACACCGCAATCGATACGGATGGAATCAAGGATTTCATTCAGAACAAGAACAAGGAGAAATGCTAACGCACTTGTTTGAAGACATCGTCGAAGAAAAAATGGCTGGAGGACTTGTTTTCACATGGCAAGATGAGTGGTTTAAGCGAACGTGGAATACAATGGACTATGACAATCCTGACCGCAGACCGTTTTGGAATAATATGCAAACTAATGAACAGCATTTTGGTTTACTAAGCTTTGAACCGGGACGAGAGCAAAAAGTAATTATTGACGGAAAAGAGGATGATTGGAAGAAAGCAACAACAGAAAGCAGTTCCTCTTCTTCATTAAAGAACTTCCAAGTAACGAGTGATGAAGGATATTTATACGTAAAAGGGAAGTCAGACAATCTTAAAGATGAAAGTTTATATGTGCTTTTCAACACAATTAAAGATCAAGGTCAGTCGAACATAAAGCAGCTACCAGGCTTAAAAACACAAGGCATTGATTTTGTCGCTGAACTTAATGGAAAAGAAAACAGTCATCTTTGGATTGATAGCTACTATGATACGTTTTATTTTTCTTATGCACATAAGCTGCAGATGATTCCAACTGTACCGTATGCGAATCAAAAAGATAACGGGGTGTTCCATCCAATTCGATTAACGCTTAATAAAGAGCTTAAAATTAAAAATGAAAGCGGACAGAAAGAAACTATTCCGTTTGAATCATACGAAGCTGGAAAGCTTAAGTTTGGTACCACAGATCCCAAAGACAAGGATTTCGATAGCTTAGCAGACTATTATTTGAATCAAAAAACAGGTGTCTTTGAGATTCGTATTCCATGGGCGTTATTAAACATGAAAGATCCGAGTTCTAAAGAAGCAATGGGAGACGTATGGAAAAAAGGTGAGCTATCAGAAAGTGTAACTTTGGATGGAATTGATCTGGCTGTTGTAGCAGTCAATCACAAAACAAAAGCAATAACGGATACAATTCCAGTTATGAAAGAGAACCGTTTGCCATCTGAAAGCTTTTATCACTATACATGGGAAACGTGGCAGGAGCCAACTTATCACGAGAGGTTAAAATCGTCTTATTATATTTTACAAGATACTTTTAAAAACCAGCATTGAGGAGGAGAATAATGGCGAAAATTTTACTTGCTGAAGATGAAGCGGTGCTTCGTATGTTAATTGTAGATACGTTGGAAGATGAAGGGCATGAAATAGTAGAAGCACAGGATGGTCAAGAAGCTGTTGAATATGCACAAAAAGAAGACTTTGATTTACTTATTGTGGATTATATGATGCCTGT
Organism: Bacillus sp. 1780r2a1; assembly: GCA_024134725.1. Taxonomy (NCBI): domain Bacteria; kingdom Bacillati; phylum Bacillota; class Bacilli; order Caryophanales; family Bacillaceae; genus Bacillus; species Bacillus sp. 1780r2a1. Next base: position 939,526 of record CP099863.1, read on the forward strand.
GTTTACCGGTTTAGAAGTAATTCAGAAGCTAAAAGCAATCAATAGCGAGAAGTATAAACACATTCTCGTATTGTCAGCTAAAAATCAACTTGCTGATCAGTCTAGGGTCATTGAAGCAGGGGCCACGCACTTTATGTCAAAGCCATTTAGCCCTTTGGCACTAGCGGAAAAGGTTGAGGATATTTTAAATGAAAACTAAATTAAAAGTGGGAAGAAAGAGTATTTCTTCCCAGTTTATTTTACTGATACTAGTGTTTTTTGTTATGTTTGCAATCGGTTCTGTTGTGCTTATTAACGCTCAACAAAATATTGCCGAAACGTTTGACGAGCAGCGTCAAGAGTTAACGAAAAAAGAAAAGCTAATTATTGCGATTAAAAAGGATTTAAATGAAGCTTTCCTTCAAGCTCGAGGCTACATTGCATTTGATAATGAGAGCATGTATGAGCAAGCATTGAGTAGAAAAGAAGCTCTACAGCAAAATATTGATGAGCTATTCCTTTTAGCTGACGAAAAGGATCAAGCTATGATTCGCAACCTTGATAATTTTGTAAATGTTTATTTCACCGAGACGATGCCAACATTTAAAGATGTGTATGTTAAGAAGGGAATAGAGGAAATACGTAAGAGTCAAAAGCGCAAAGATGCCACAGCAGGAGTTGAAAAAGTTCAACAAGACTTAAACGCATACCAACAGCAACTCTCAGATGAAATAGATGTAGCTTATGCAGATGCTTCTACGAATATGAATCAAAGCCAATGGTTCTTTATTGGTCTGTTAGGGTTCAGCTTACTAGTGCTCGTTGTATTAACAAGGGTCCTATTAAAACGAGTTGGAAAGCCCCTGAACGAGCTTGCTTATGTGGCTAGTGAAATTGCTGATGGTAAAGATTTATCTTATGAGCTAGATGAAAAGCGTGAGGATGAAATTGGCGTACTATCCAACGCTTTTTATAAAATGGTACGGAGCTTACAGGCGAATGAACAGGAATTGCTCGCTCAAAACGAAGAGCTAACTGCACAACAAGATGAGCTGCATAGTCAGCAGGATGAATTGCAAAGTGCATTAGATAAAATGAAAGAACGAGAGCATGAATTAGAATCGCGAAATGATTTTATAGATGAATTGAAAAATTCTCTGAAAAAACAAGAGGTCTTAGATAGCATTGTAAAAAACATGCGAAAAGTAATGAGAGTAGATTATGGATTCATTGCTCTTTTAAATGAAAAAGGGCATGCTTCAATTGGACTGTCAAATAGTGCCGTAGACCAAGCTCTTACAAACTTAGATAGTCATTTAGCTCTGCTTAAAGAAGAACATCAGCCTATTGTTATCAAGCGGCTATGCCAACAGTCAGAGAAGCTTTATCATGAGAAAGAAATGTATGTATATGACGTTGTTGTACCAGTCATTTCATCCAAAGGTGAACTGATTGCTTGTATGTGCTACAGCCGATACACTAACGATTTTTCAAGTAACGATCTAGATACTTTCTCCGCTTTAAGTAAACAAGTAGCGCTTACATTAGAGAAAATTAATATTTACGAAGAGTCTGAGCATGATCGTTTATTGTCTCAGGATGTACTCAATTCTATTAAAGAAGGCATTCAGCTTGTGGATGTATCAGGTAAGGTTTTACAAGTGAATACAAATATTTGTGAAATCTTCGGGTGTCAGCATTCAAAAACTGTTCTTAACTCACCGTTGGATGAATGGACGAAGCAAATTAGTGAACGAGTAGATAATAGTGAAGAGCTGCTAGCATTCATTACTGACACCATTAATATGTCTAAAAATCGCCAGTCAACTGTCATATATCAAGTAAATATTGCAGGAGTAAATCGTGTAATTCAAGTATACAGCGAATACGTTTATCGTAACCGTCAGCATTTTGGCGTTTTATTTGTTCACCGAGACATTACAAAAGAGTTTGAAGTAGATCAAATGAAATCTGAATTTGTTAGTACAGTAAGCCATGAACTTCGAACACCGCTAGCGAGTGTATTAGGCTTCACAGAACTTATGTTAAACAAAACGCTTCGACCAGAAAGGCAAACGAAATATTTAAATACCATTTACCAAGAAGCTCAGCGTTTAACAGCTTTAATTAACGATTTTCTTGATGTGCAAAAAATGGAATCTGGAACGCAAACGTATCACAAAAATTATGTGAATTTAGTTCCGATTTTAAAGCAAGTCATAAACGTTCAGCAGGTGAATGCAGGAAAGCATACCTTTGATATCATTACAAGTAGTGAAAATCTTATTGTTTTTGGTGATGAGGATAAGCTCATACAGCTATTTAACAACTTAATTCACAATGCTGTTAAGTATTCGCCAGATGGTGGGAATGTACAAATAAAAGCACTTGCAGAGCATGATAAAGTGCATATCTCAATTAAAGATGAAGGAATTGGAATTCCAGAAGAAGCAATAAATAAGCTATTTACAAAGTTTTATCGCGTAGATAATTCAGATATGAGAAAAATTGGTGGAACAGGATTAGGGCTTTCTATTGTAAAAGAAATCGTTAAATCACACCAGGGTGAGATTAAAGTTAATTCAGAATGGAAAAAAGGAAGCACATTCACGGTTAGCTTGCCTTTAATGACAACTCATTCTGTTGAACAAATTGAGCAAGAAAAAGAAGACGGAAAGCGCAGCATCATCATTATTGAAGATGATAAAAGTTTAGCAAGCCTGTTGCAAGTAGAGCTAAAAGAAAGCGGTTTTTACGTTCGACATTTTGATCGAGGCGAAGCTGCAATAGAAGCGATACAAGCTAATCCGCCAGAAGCTATTGTGTTAGACATTATGCTGCATGAGCATGAGATGAACGGGTGGGATATTTTAAAGACGCTGAAAGGTGATCCAACTACTGAACATATTCCAATTTTTATTTCTTCAGCTCTCGATGAAAAGAATAAAGGCATGGAATTTGGAGCGTATGCTTATTTAGTGAAACCGTACCAACCTAGCAAATTAACAAATACAATTTTGCAAATGATTGTAGAAAAAAATGAAGGAAACGGGGAGATCTTAGTTCCACGATCAGACACAGAATAGTGTAAAGTACAACGCTAGAGCGAGACATGAAAAAAGAGTGGTGAAAGCCATTCTTTCTTTTGAAAATAACTTGAAAACGCTATCATAATGTGGTTTTATTAAACTATAGGCATAACAATGATGACCTTTGAACAACTTTTCACCTCCTTATTTGATATAAGGAGGCTTTTTTTATAAATTAGTCATAACTGGTCGATAGTATATAAAAAGGAGGGGGAATATGGACATTGCCCACATTATCGCGGAAGAAAAAATCAAGCAAGCGATTAACGATGGTGATTTCGATAATTTACCAGGAGCAGGAAAGCCGCTAGAGCTAGAAGACCTGAGTCATATTCCAGAAGAGCTGCGTCAAGCATATCGAATGATGAAAAATGCGGGCATGGTTTCAGATGAGAAACAGCTAAAAAAAGAAGTCATTACGCTCGAACAGCTGGCAGCTGTTTGTAACGGTGATGAAAAAGCTGATGTAGAACAAAAATTAACAGAAAAAAAAGTAAGGCTACAGCAAATCGTGAAGCAAAAAGGCATGGCGTCTTCTCCCTCTTATCGTCAGTATCAACGAAAGATTCATGCGAAATTTTTTGACTAACAAACGAGAGACAGCTAATATAGGAGTACAATCTTTTAGAGAAATAGTATGGTAAAGGCACGATCGGAGGCTAGCAGCTTGAGAATATTCATTTTGCTTCTTAGCATTATATTATTAGTAGCTTTTTGCTGGTATATTTTCTCGTCCCAAACAAAGCGTGCAAGTTCGTCGGGAGAAATACCTGTTTTGTTTATACATGGATATTTAGGAAATCAAAATAGCTTAGGTACGATGATAAAACGATTTGAAGAAAACAATTGGGGGCAAAAATCAGCTTATTGTATTGTGAGAAGTGATGGAACAGTACAGTGGAAACAAAAAGGGAAGTTAGCGGGGCAGCTGCCTATGGTACACATTGTGTTTAAAAAGGCAGATGCAAGCCTGGAACAGCAGACGAAATGGGTTGGACGTATTATCGATGACTTAAAGAAAATGTACCATGTTTCCTCTGTTGATTTATTAGGCCATAGTATGGGTGGTGTAACTGCTACAGCAGTTAGCTTAGAAAGACCTAAAGATGTTCATAAGTTGGTAACGCTTGGATCGCCGTTAAAGGGATTAGACTATGGTGAACTAATGGAAATGTATCCACATGCAAAGAGTCATCAGGCGTCTGAAGGAGCTCGCGATTTGGTCTTTCACTCTGCTGCATTAAGAGACATCCATGCTAAAAAAGAAGATTTCGCAAAACATATTGATGTGTTTTCCGGAGCTGGAGATATTGGCGATGGGACTGATGGAGTTGTGACGATTGAAAGTGCCTATGGACTTGATTCGTTTACCGAGCATATTCACTTTCATACGTTTCATGAATCGCACTCAAATTTACATGAGAGCAACGAAGTAGATGAAGCCGTTTATCAATTTTTAAAAAGAGATTAAAAGCATGTATATGATGACATATACATGCTTTTTTTGTTTATTAAAAAAAGTATAGTTGACATTGATAATCATTATCATATAAACTGATAATAATTATCAATTACTAATTAGAAACAATAAGCTTTTTTAACATAAGGAAGTCTTAGAGAGACTGAATTGAAATTTATAAATAGAAAGGGAGAAAAATCAATGGATAAACATTTAGTCGTAGTAAAGGCATTTAGTCATGAAGTAAGCTGCTGTTGTCCTGGAGAAAGTCATCAACACGTTATTACCTTTCACCAAGGAGACGTATGGACATTGACTGATGAACGGAAATATATTGATTCGTTAGGATGGCATTCCTTAATGGATGTCAATCGAGAGTTTCAATGTTTCATAAGCACTGAAGAGCTTCAAGATTTATATCTGAACGGAGTCATTTGTTCAATCCTAGATTTAGATCTTCAAATGAATCATTTAAACTTTAAGATTAACGAAGCTCTCGATACGCAAAACCGCGAACTATTTCATTCAATGGTTAGCAAACGGTTTAAATTGCAAAAGATAAGAGATAAAGTGGATACAATTCATGCACAAATTGTTTAAATGCGAGTAAGAGGAGTAAATAAATGGCAAAAATTCTAATTGGATATGCAAGTATGTCTGGTAACACAGAAGAGATAGCTGATCTGTTAAAACATAAAATTCAGAGTGCAGGACATGAAGTACATATGGAAGAGCTTGAATTATTAGATGTACAAGATTTACAAGCGTACGATGGTATTTTACTCGGAGCGTATACGTGGGGGAACGGAGATTTACCTTATGAAGCTGAAGATTTCTATGACGATTTAAATGAAATCAACTTAATTGGTAAAAAAGGAGCTACTTTTGGTTCTGGGGACCGCGTTTATCCAGAGTTCTGTGCGGCGGTAGACTTACTTGAAGAAAGGTTAAAAAAGTGCGGAGCGGATATTGTTTGCACCGGTTTAAAAGTTGAAATGGCTCCTGAGATGGAAGAAGATATTCGAGCCTGTGAAGCATTTGCTGTTACTTTTTTAAATGAACTAAATATTAGCGCTTATTAACAAAAACCTTCTGTAATCGTACAGAAGGTTTTTGGTTTAATTGAATGAATAAAATCGGAAAAACACAGGTTTTAAAGAGATACAAAGTGGAATAGTAGTGGTAACAAATCGTATGATAAAGGAGATGGAACTGTGTTTGGATTAGATGATATTCCTAAATTTTTGTTTTCGTTTTTGCTCATTGTTCCTATTGTATCTATTATCCATCAGTCAGGTCATTCCTTTATGGCCTTACTATTCGGAGGACAGGTAAACTTTACAATTGGAAAAGGAAGAACTATCTTTAAATGGAAGAAAATTAAGTTGAAATCAATATATTTTTTAGACTCCGTCTGCATATATGAAAAGCTAAAATATGATAACCGTTTTTCTCATGCCTGTGTCTATGCGGGAGGATCATTGGCTAATTTAGCATCCATCTTTATTGTAAATAGTTTAATTGAATCTAGTTTTTTTACAGCAAATCTGTTCTTTTATCAGTTTGTTTATTTTTCAGTTTACTATACGGTATTTTCTTTATTACCCGTTAGATTTTCGGAGAACTCTTCAAGTGATGGTCAAGCTATCTTTGATGTGCTTCGCCATGGAAAAGCATCATGTAATCCTGATTAAGGTAAACTTTTCACCTGAATATCCCTTAAACTTTCTTTATAATAAAGAATAAAGGGAAAAAGGAGTGAGGGTATGCTGTACTTAATCCGTCATGGACAGACCGAATGGAATAAAAAGAAGCTTATTCAAGGGCAGCGCAATATAGGACTTGATGAGCAAGGCATGAAGCAAGCTCAGCAAGTTGCACGATTTTTAAAGAATGAAGGAATTGAAAAGTTATATTCAAGCGATTTAACGAGAGCTTACGATACGGCAGCAGCAATTGCGACTGCATCCGGTATTAATAACATTGAAACATGTGAAAGATTGAGAGAGCGCTCTTTTGGCCAGCTAGAAGGAAAGCCGGTTGCTTCATTAAGAAATCTAGTTCCCAATTATGATACAAATTGGGGAAGCGAAGCTTTATACGATATGGAAGCACTAGAAGTCATTCAAGAGCGCCTTTTAAAACGTCTAACGGAAATTATGGAAGAATCCAAAGGAAGAAAGGTAGCCGTTGTGAGCCACGGAGCCATCATTAATACCTTTATCCACTACGTAACAAACGGAGAGCACGGCACAGGAAAAACAGCTCTGCAAAATACGAGCATCACAACCTTTACCTACGAGGACAAAAAGTGGAAGCTCCAAATCTTAAACAACCACAGTCATCTTGTTTAATAAGATAAATTTTATCGTTATTTGTATGGATGCTATCAAAGGCTGGGACATAAGTAATTTAACTAATAAAAAACCAGAACGGTTGGGCGTTCAGGTTTTTTGTTGATTGTGAAAACAGTGTTGGAAACAGAGTAGCCGTAGCGCATTGGAACAAACTTGTAATTGGTTCATAAAGGTTTTATTTACTTTTTATGGTATTATGAGTGAGAGATTAGGTTTTAATTGTGAAAAGGAGAGAGAGTAATGATAAAATCACTGATTTTTGATATGGATGGAACGTTGTTTCAAACGGATAAAATTTTAGAGATATCACTGGATGATACCTTTAACCATTTACGTTCACTAAATGAATGGAATGCTGAGACGCCTATCGATAAATACCGTAACATTATGGGGGTACCTTTGCCGAAAGTATGGGAAGCTTTATTACCTAATCATTCGAATCAAATAAGAATGCAAGCAGACGCTTATTTCTTAAATAGATTAATTGAGAATATCAAAAGAGGAAAAGGTGCTCTGTATCCTAACGTAAAAGAGATTTTTAATTATTTAACAGAGAATGATTGTTCCATTTACATAGCGAGTAATGGTTTAAAGGATTATTTAGAAGCTATTGTAAGTTATTATCGTTTGGATAATTGGATCACTGAAATATTTAGTATTGAACAAATAGAAACCTTAGACAAAAGCGATTTAGTTAAAGAGATTATAAAAAAATATGATATAAAACAAGCGGCAGTAGTAGGAGATCGCCTATCGGATATCAACGCTGCCAAAAATAATAGTTTGATTGCAGTAGGATGTAATTTCGATTTTGCACAAGAACATGAACTCGCTCAGGCTGATATCGTAATAAATGATTTAATTGAACTCAAAGCAATTGTACCTATGTGTAAAGGGTTAGTGGTCAGTGAAAATCACGCCAAATAAAGAGAGTTCTCAGAATAAAAGAGTAGCCTCATTAAAAGTTGTTCCTATAAAAAGCCCGTGATTGGAATGAAGGATGCGCCACTCCAGCAGGACTAGCGAGGGGGCTCAGCGCTCGCTCTGCGGAAAGGAAGCAATCCGAAGTGAAAATCACGCCAAATTAAGAGTGATTTTTAAATTATACTAAGAAAAGAAGCCATCCCTACTAACTAAATAAGAACTACTAATTACCATAAAGAATTTATATATATGCAATTGATTTTTATAAAAATACATAGTAGAATAAAACGGAAATATTATTCTATCAAAGTTTTACTAACAGATTAAAAAAGAAGAAAAGCATAAAAATAAAACGAATCTACTTTATATACAAATCCTATAGAGTCGTAGTTTAGGGTGCAATTAATATTCTTAAAACCCTCATTTACACCGGCATACACATCATTTATGATAAAGACATCAAATGTTTTTAGAATATTTTAAATACTTTGTTAGCAAACAGGAGGATTACTATGTCAAACGATTGGAAACATCTATTTAACAGAATGCCTGAGCTTTTAGCGCCTACTATGGCAAAAGATCATCCAAATCTACCCGTTGTAAAAGAAGAAGGATGCTACTATTACGGATTAGACGGCAAACAATACCTAGACTTTACATCTGGAATTGCAACAACCAATGTTGGGCATCGTCATCCAAAAGTTGTGCAAGCTATTAAAGATGGAGCTGACCAGTTACTTCATGGACCTTCTGGCGTTATCATGTATGAGTCTATCTTGAGATTAGCTGACGAATTAGGAAAAGTTACGCCTGGTAACTTGGACTGTTTCTTCTTTGGAAACAGCGGAACGGAAGCAATTGAAGGCGCGTTAAAGCTTGCTCGTCACGTAACAAAACGACCTTACGTCGTGTCATTCTTAGGCTGTTTTCATGGACGTTCAATGGGAGCATTAAGCGTCACAACTTCAAAAAGTAAATACCGTCAGTTTCAGCAGCCTTCTGGGTTAACATATCAAATTCCATATGCCAATCCAAAAGAATGTCCAGACGGTGTTAATGTAGATGCTTATTTTGAAGACAAGCTTGAAAAAGACTTTAATACTTTGTTTAAGCATCAAGTAACGCCAGAAGAAGTGGCTGCTGTTATTTTAGAGCCCGTTCTTGGTGAAGGTGGCTACATCATTCCACCAAAAAGCTGGATGAAAAAACTTCGTGAAATCTGCGATCGTCACGGCATTTTACTTATTTTTGATGAGGTACAAACGGGATTTGGACGTACTGGCGAATGGTTTGCTGCGCAGACATTTGATGTCGTACCAGATATTATGGCAATTGCAAAAGGCATTGCTTCAGGCATTCCACTAAGTGCTACCGTTGCTTCACAAGAGCTTATGAAGAAGTGGCCTCTTGGGACGCACAGTACTACGTTTGGCGGTAATCCAATCGGATGTTCAGCTGCGCTCGCTACGCTTGAAGTACTTCAAGAAGAAAATCTTCTCGAAAACGCAAAAGAAATGGGTGCTTATGCGCTCAAACAATTAGAGCTGTTAAAAGAAAAGCATTCGCTAATTGGAGACATTCGCGGAGTGGGACTTATGATTGGAATTGAGATTGTACATCCTGAAACAGGTGAACCGAATGGGGATGCACTATTTGAAATTCTAGACTTAGCTCTTGAACAAGGCGTGCTCTTCTATTTCTGCGGCAATGCAAGCGAGGTAATTCGCATGGTTCCACCTTTATCCGTAACGAAAGAGCAGATTGACGAAGGTCTTGCTATGCTAGATCATGCCATTTATTTATATGAGCAAAAAGTTGCTATTAATGTATAAAGAGAGTGCTTAAAGCACTCTTTTTTTTGGTCTAGTCATGATAGCGGTATCATATTGTTAGAAAGAAAAATCTTTTCAGAAAAGTCATTGACATTCCCTTGTTCAGCGTGTAACATAGGATTTAAGTTATCAACAAGATTCTACAATATTCGACAAACTTCTTATCCAGAGAGGTGGAGGGACTGGCCCTGTGAAACCTCGGCAACGGACATTTGAACCGTGCCAACTCCAACAAGCGGTGCTTGATAGATAAGAAGAGAGCTGGTTCTTACATTACGTGATCCCAACCTCTTCTTACAGTCATTAAGCCACTGTAAGTGGAGGTTTTATTATTTTACAAATACATACTGTACGTTTTCTTATCTAGAGAGGTAGAGGGACCTGGCCCCATGACACCTCAGCAACAGGCTGATTGCACTGTGCTAATTCCAGCAAGCTTTTAGAAGCTTGGATGATAAGAAGCAGGTTCTTTAGTTAAGGAAGCTTCTTCTATGAAGCTTCCTTTTTATTTTTAGTAAATGAGGTGTAGGAATGAATTCAAAGATAGAAAAGCTTAAAGAAAGCATTATTGAGTATATTAACCAGCAAGCTCAAACTTACATAGATACAAGTCATGCGATCCACGACCATCCTGAAATCGGAAATGAAGAGAAATTTGCATCTTTTCTTTTATGTAAGCTTCTAGAAGAAGCAGACTTTACTGTAGAGCGTGGGGTAGCAGGTCATGCTACATCCTTTTTAGCAAGAAAAGCATCTGCAAGGAAAGGGCCGAAAATTGGGTTTCTTGCTGAGTATGATGCGCTTCCAGGGCTTGGACATGCTTGTGGACATAATATTATTGGAACAACTAGCGTAGGAGCAGCAATTGCACTTAGCCAAGTTCTTGACGAAGTAGGAGGAGAACTCGTTGTGTTAGGAACACCAGCTGAAGAAGGTGGACCAAATGGAAGCGCAAAGGGAAGCTTTGTAAAAGAGGGTCTTGTGCAAGACTTAGATGCTTGTATGATGGTTCATCCAGGGAAAGAAACGTGTATTACAGGGACAACGCTAGCTGTGGATCCTATTGATTTTGAATTTTATGGACAAGCATCTCATGCAGCATCAGCTCCTGAAGAAGGTATTAACGCGTTAGATGCTGTTATTCAGTTATTCAATGGAATAAATGCACTTCGTCAACATGTAAAGAGTAATGTGAAAATTCATGGTATTATCACAGATGGAGGAACAGCTCCCAATATTGTTCCCGACTATGCAAAAGCTCGCTTTTATATTCGCGCACAAACGCGTAAAGAGTGTGATCAAGTCACAGAAAGAGTACAGCAAATCGCAAAGGGAGCTGCTATGGCAACAGGAGCCAAGCTCAACGCATTTTTTATCCAAAACAAAGTAGATCATATGCAGCTAAACCGCGCTTTTGATCAAGTATTTAAAGAAGTCTTTACGGAATTAGGAGAAAACGTAGGTACGGCTCATAAGCCTGGAATTGGTTCATCTGATGCAGGAAACATTAGTCAAGTGGTGCCAACGATTCACCCTTATATTAAAATTGGTCCCGAAACGCTTTCATGGCATACAGATGAATTTCGTGAAGCGGCTAAATCTCCAGAAGGCGATAAAGGATTGATTCAGGGAACAAAGGGCCTTGCTATCATCGGTTTGCGCTTATTAACGGAAGGGGATACGCTTTTTACTATAAAAGGCGAATTTAATAAGAGACATAAAAACCTAGGTTAGAAAACGCCTCTTCTTTCATTCACATAAAAGCTTCCTTTCACTCGTATGATAAAGAGAAAGTGAGTGAAAGGGGGACGCACTTATTATTATTGTGCAGGGTCGTGCACTAAATGTGAATGCCGTACCATATAGCATGCTTGAAGCGAATAAAGCACAGATTTTGAGAAAAATGGCTCAGTATCAAGCAATCTATCGTTATGATAATATCGTGCAGTTAGATTTTGAGCTTACTACTCGCCTGCGAATTGTAGAAGCATCGTATTTGTTATATAGAAGTGGTGCAAGGTTTGCAACTTTTAAAGAATCTAAATGTAACGAAGTATATTGGCTTCGTACTGAAAAGGGAGGGTTCAAGCTAAAAGAGAACGTGTTGCCATCCGTCGCGTTAAACGATATTTTCTTTAACGGTTCGCTTTATGCGTTTGAATGTGCAGTTGCCATTGTTATGGTGTTTTATAAAGGCGTATTAGAGAGTATCGGAGAGAGAAATTTCAATCAATTATTTACGAATCTAGTGTTGTATAGCGGTAAGTTTGATGAAGATCTGAATCTAAAAAATCATAATGGTTATGATTTTTTAGAAGGGGACTGCGCTTATTTCAAGAACCCTGATTACCATGAAGACACCCCTCAGTGGCAAGGTGAAAATACCATTATCGTCGGGAACGACTTGTATTTTGGACACGGCGTAGGCGTTAAATCCGCTGAAGGAATTATTGAGCGCCTAAATGAAAAAAGAAAAGAAAACGCAACAGAGTCTGCCTACTTAACGTCATACATTACGCGTGTTGGTTTCCGCTACCTTAGCCAATTTTATATTCATCGAGATGTCTTGGTTGACGTTGACTATGATAAGCTTCCGCTTGTTATCAGTCAAATTGGCTCAAGCACATACATTGGTTAATAAAAACCCCCGCTTTCACAAAGCGGGGGTTTCTTATAATAAATGATAGTAGTGAAACAATAAACATGCCTTAGTTACTATAGAAAGAGGCATATCCTGCTATAATAAATAAAAGAAGTAGTGCAATTGTGATACTAATAACCCACAACGACAATTTCTTCATAAAGAATACCTCCTCAATTTATTTAAAGAGTAGAAGATGAACCACCTGATGAACCGCTAGCTGTGCCGTATACAGTTTGGCGTTTTACACCAGCTGTTTTAAATCCAACCTTCCAATTCCAATCAATTTGTCCGTAAGCACGGTTAGAAGAAATCCATGTCTTGGAGCTTTGTTTTGAAATTGAAACTAGAGGATTGACGTTTTTCACTACTTTTCCACTCACGCTTTGTACAGATGTAACCTTCGATCCACTTGTAGAATAATAGACTGTAGCTTTCACTTGCGTTGTAGTAAATCCCGCAATTGTATACTTTGCTGTATAGGAAGCTGTGCGTGATATACTAGACGGTAATGTGGCAAAACGTGGCGTTGCATATGCAGATGCTACGGCTGTATTGCTTGTAGGTGCGTCATCGTAAACAACGGTCTCTGTAACTTCAATCGAATCAAGTAGTTCGTCTGGGTGATTTAAGTAGTAGATAACTTTTTCTTGCTTTTCAGGAGATAAAGCTGAAAATTGTTCTGCTGAATCCGACTCCCCTTGGCTATTAAGGTAAGCAATATATGAAGAGATAGTATATCGCTCAGGCTCTGTGCCCATTGCTGAAGCAGGTTTTGTTGCAAGAAAAGAGAAGCCTAAAAGCATGATTGATAAACAAAAAATCATTTTCTTTTTTAACATTTGATGTCGGCCCTTTCCATAATTACTAGGTAAATAGAATCGTAACGACTATTACTTTACCATATTTTCCTGAAGAAACGACAAGTTTCTTTTAAAACAATCTAGAATAACTATGTTAAGATGCCTTTAAAAAATTTCAATGTGCAAAAAAAGTATGTAAGGTTTTCTAACATTTTTCTGGCATTACTGTTAAAAAGAGAATATGATGTATTCAAGATCACATTATTCTCCTGCGATTTCGTATAACCTCTTGAAAAAGGGACTTGGGATTTTTCGTGAATCCACCTTCCTAGCTGTGTAAAACCAGCTAGGAATTTTTTTTACCTTTTCAATAGACAGAATAATTAGTTATTTGTTTATATATAATGAAACGCAAGAGAACGATGGATTTAAAGAGAGATTAGGGGGCTTGAAGAAATGCAGCACATTTTAATTAAAAATGCAGAAATTATTACAATGAATGAAAGGAATGACATTGTATATGGAGACCTATACATAGTAGGAGACCGAATTGCTGCTATTGGTAAAGAATTATCACCAGAAAAGGTCGATAGAGTCATTGATGGAACAAACCGGACAATTGTTCCTGGTTTCATTCACACTCACATTCATTTATGCCAAACAATGTTCCGTGGTCAAGGCGATGATTTGGAGTTGATGGATTGGCTTCAAAAGAAAATTTGGCCTTTAGAAGCTGCGCATGATGAGGAATCCATTTATTACTCCGCATTATTAGGTATTGGAGAGCTAATTAAAAGTGGCACCACAACCATTGTAGATATGGAAACCGTGCATCATACCGATTCAGCATTTGAAGCCATTGCACAAAGTGGTATTCGTGCTATCGCTGGCAAAGTAATGATGGATAAAAAAGCGGACAATATGCCAAAAGCATTACAGGAAACAACGGCATCTTCAATTGCGGAAAGTGTTAGGCTGCTTGAGAAATGGCATGGCTCTTATAACAATCGCATTCAATACGCGTTTTCTCCCCGATTTGTTATTTCGTGTACGGAAGATTTACTAAGAGAGGTTGCCCATTTATCTGCAGCATATGATGTGCATGTACATACGCATGCGTCTGAAAACCAAGAGGAAATCCGAATAGTAGAAGCAGAAACAGGCATGCGAAATATTTTATATTTAGATCATTTAGGATTAGCTAATGAGCGGTTAATTTTAGCGCACTGCGTCTGGCTGAATGACCAGGAAAAGGCAGTGATTAAAGATAGAGGAGTGAAAGTGAGTCATTGTCCAGGTTCCAATATGAAGCTTGCTTCAGGGTTTGCTGAGATTCCACATCTTCATGAGCAGGGTATTTGCCTAAGTTTAGGAGCGGATGGTGCGCCTTGTAACAATAACCTTGATATGTTTAATGAAATGCGCCTTGCGGCAACGATTCATAAGCCTTCCTATGGACCTACAGCGATGAATGCAAAGCATGTATTAGAGATGGCGACCATTGGTGGAGCAAAAGCTGTTGGGCTTGAAAATGAAATTGGAAGTATTGAAGTTGGAAAAAAGGCAGACTTAGCGATGCTGAATCTTTATCAGCTTCATACATTTCCATCTTACGGAGTCGACCCAATTTCACGCGTTGTTTATTCAGCTACGCGAGGAGATGTGGAAATAGCGATGGTGGACGGCCAAATTGTGATGGATAACCGAGTTTTAAAAACAATTGATGAGAAGATTGTTTTAAAAGAAGCAAATGGCTCCATTGAACGTTTATTAAAAAGGGTATCGCTGCTTACGTCATAAGTAGCTAAATTTTTTATTCCTATTTTAATTTGAAAATTAAAAATAAATCGAATATAAAAAGTTTTATTATGATAACGTTTTCTGTCTTTGCATCTTTTAGAATTAGGACTATAATAGGACAAAAGATTTTACTTCAAGATGTGAAAAGTGTACGTTCTAGCCATAATAAGTGGTGGAGTTTTCTCTGCCGCTTATTATGTTTTTGTATGAGCTCTAATGAAAAAATTAGTTGTTCAAGACGCCTGATCACCACAGATTGAGGTTATTTTATAACAATAAACAGGGAGGCGCATGTTTTGGAGCGTAGTAGTATATTAGAGCGCGTGTTTAAACTCTCAGAACGTCAAACAACGCCAAAACAAGAAATTTTGGCGGGCTTAACCACCTTTATGACCGTTAGTTACATGGTTATCGTCAATCCGCTTATTTTATCCGACGCTG
This sequence comes from Bacillus sp. 1780r2a1, assembly GCA_024134725.1. Classification (NCBI taxonomy): domain Bacteria; kingdom Bacillati; phylum Bacillota; class Bacilli; order Caryophanales; family Bacillaceae; genus Bacillus; species Bacillus sp. 1780r2a1. The sequence continues at coordinate 954,851 of CP099863.1, forward strand.
GGATTCCAAAAGAAGCAGCGTTAGCGGCAACGATTTATGCTATCGTATTCAGTACGTTACTAATGGCGTTATGGGCTAACTTTCCAATTGTTACTGGTCCTGGTATGGGATTAAATGCATTCTTTACGTATTCGGTTGTGTTAGGACAAGGTCTATCTTGGCAAACGGCTCTTGGTGCAGTCTTTATATCTGGTATTTTATTCTTTTTATTAACCGTAACTGGTATTCGTAGCAAAATCGTTGATGCCATTCCGAATGTTTTAAAAGCATCAATTGCTGTTGGAATTGGCTTGTTTGTTGCGTTTATAGGGTTAAAAAACGCAGGGCTTGTTGTAGCCAATGAATCAACATTTGTTGGTGTTGGAAACGTGTTGGACAAGGGGCCGTTATTAACAATATTCGGCTTGATTTTAGCCGCTGTTTTAATGGCTAAACACGTAAAAGGTGCGTTAATTATTAGTATTTTTGCTACGACTGCAGTAGCAATGATTGTTGGGTTTCAAGCTCCGCCAACCGCTATTAGCGACGTGTTTTCAGCAACTCCGCCAACAATTGGTGACACGTTTATGCAGATGGATCTAAAAGGTGCCATTGCATATGGAATTTTCTCTGTTGTTTTCTCATTTACAATTGTAGAACTTTTCGATACGCTGGCAACGCTAATTGGTTTATCTAAAAAAGCAAATTTAGTTGATGAAAATGGCAAGATTCCAAACTTAAATCGTGCGCTAGCAGCTGATTCAGTTGGAACAATGGCGAGTGCTATATTTGGTAGTACAGCTTTGAATACGTACATTGAAAATGCAACAGGAATAGCAGAAGGTGGACGTACTGGGTTAAAAGCATTAACAGTAGCTGTGTTGTTTTTATTTACCCTTTTCTTTGCTCCGTTAATCGACTTTATTCCATCAGTTGCAACGGCTCCAGCATTAATTATTATTGGTTCCTTAATGCTTAGCGATATCAAAAACATCAACTTTGATGATTTTACGGAAGTAGTTCCAGCGTTTTTAACCATTATTATGATGCCGTTAACTTACAGCATTGCTGAAGGGTTAGCGTTCGGTTTTATTTCATATACTGCTATTAAACTCTTCACTGGACGCTACCGAGAAATTCACTGGATGATGTACGTTATTACAGTTGCTTTCTTTATTAACTTCTATATGATGAGTCATTAAGAAAAGACGCCTTCTGCACAGCAGCAGAAGGCGTCTTTTAGTTTTCCTTAAGAACAAAGCTAATAATTTCATCAGCTACTTCTTCAGGTGTTAAGGTATCGGTTACAATTTTTTGATGATAGGATTGATAAATGGCTTGGCGATTATAAAATAGTTCTTCTATCTCTGCTAAACTTTTTCCTTGTAGAATAGGGCGTGTTGGAAGTAAATGATCCAATCGTTCTTTCCACGCATCAAAAGACAGAGATAAACAGATAACAATGCCGTCTTGTAAGCAAGCATCTCGAATGGCATCTTGTAAAAAAGCGCCTCCTCCAAGAGACAAAACGGTCTTTTTCTCTTTTACGAGCTGAGAAATCGTTTCTTTTTCTTTTTGCCGAAAAAATGCTTCTCCATGAACACGAAAAATTTCCGTTGTTTGCATGCCCAGACTTGCTTCGATATGCTGGTCCGTATCAATGAATTGAAAATCTAGTTTACGTGCAAGTGCTTGTCCAATCGTTGTTTTCCCTACGCCCATAAACCCAACTAAAACGATGGTTTGCTCCATGTTGTAACCTCTTTCTATCTATGAAATATTAATGGAATTATAATATAGGTTGAAGTATTTGTAAAAGTGAGACAAATTAGTCCGCTTGCTTTAACTCCATTGATAAATAAACCCGCGTCGTTTTACGATTCGCATATTTAGGGTTATTGCTTCGATTATATTCAGGGGACTGGTGTTTGATAGTGTAATGTTTTTCGAAGCTTTTAATCATTTCTTCAATTTCTTTGGCGTCCCCTGCGAGCCGTACCTCAATCATGTATAAGCGCTCCTTTTTCTGTGTAATTGCTACGCTATCATATCACGAAGAGTCGATTTTCGTAATTATTTCGAGTAAAGAATATCTAGAAATTCAACTATATTAGCGTTACAATAGAGAAGTTGAAAATAATGGATAAGAGCAGTACGTTAGGTGGGAGAGTTATTGAATAAATATAAAATTTACGGTGTTTTGGTATTCGTCATGTTGTTGTGGGGAGTGAACGTTGTTGCGCTCAAGCTACTTGTAGGCGCATTTGCTCCTGTTACGATGACGGCTTTTCGAATTCTTTTTGCGGGGATTGCCGTTTTGGTTTTTCTTAAAGTTACAAAATCACTGCGTAAAATTACGTTAAAAGAGCTTGGGTTTATTACGATGGTTGGTTTTTTTAACGTTGTTTGCCATCACTTCTTTTTGTCAACGGGATTAAAAGAAACCAGTGCGTCAAACGGAGCGTTAATTTTGGGGCTAAGTCCAATTTTAACGACGATTTGTGCAGTTTTCTTTTTAGGCACGAGGCTAACATTCTTCCGGTTTGTTGGCGTAGTGAGTGGGTTTTCTGGAGTTGCTTTTATCGTATTAGCTGGAAGCGGAGCGGTCACGGGTGGAACAAAAGGTGATTTGTTTGTCTTTTTATCTATCTTAACGCAGGCCATTAGTTATGTGTTTATTCGACGTGCTTCAACAACATTGGATGCGCGTTTAATGACAGGATGGATGCTAATAACAGGGTCAGCGTTTTTACTTGGAATTAGCTTCATTATAGAACCACACGGATTGCAAACGATGGCACAAACAAGAATAGACTTATGGCTATTGTTCTTAGGTTCCGCACTGCTAGCAACAGCATTTGGACATATGGTTTACAATCAAGCCGTCCAACACATTGGACCAGCAGAGTCATCCATTTTTGTAAATTTAAATCCATTTTTTGCGCTTGTTAGTTCAGCTGTTTTTTTACAAGAAGAAATTCAAGCAGCTCAGCTGTTTGGCTTTCTATTTATTGTAGCAGGTGTATTCTTAGGTAGTGGCTTAATTGATAAATGGTTCAATCAAAAGAAAAATACAATACATTCACATGTGTAAGAGAGGCATTCTTTTAAAGAATGCTTTTTTTATTGTTGACTAACTTGTATATACAGGTTAATATAGAACACATAATACATGTATATACAAGTTTTAGTTACGCTATGTTTTTATACGTTAGCCCAACTAAAAATAAGGGTACCTCTTTTATAAGAAATGAAAGCGATAACAAGGAGGAAGAGGATTATGGCTGTGAATCGTACATCTGTCGAGCAAATCATTGAAGCCGTTGGGGGAAAAGAAAACATTTCAGCAGCAACTCACTGCGTAACGCGTTTGCGCCTAGTGCTGCATGATGAAAAGAAAGTAAATGAAGAAGCGCTAAATAATCATGATTTAGTCAAAGGCTTCTTTTCAACAAATGGACAGTTTCAGGTGGTCATTGGCCAGGGAACAGTTGATAAAGTTTATAAAGAAATGGTAACGATTACAGGTATCGGAGAATTATCAAAAGACGAAGTGAAAAATGAAGCTGCGAAAAATTTAAACCCGTTGCAGCGAGCTATTAAAACATTAGCTGACATCTTTATTCCAATCTTGCCTGCCATCGTAACGGCTGGTTTGTTGATGGGGATTAACAATATCTTAACGGGGCCAGGGATCTTTTATGATGATAAGTCGCTAGTAGATGTTCATACACAATGGAAAGATTTAGCGAGTATGATCAACTTGATTTCAAATACCGCATTTGTCTTTTTACCGGGTCTTATTGGTTGGTCAGCTGTGAATCGTTTTGGAGGAAGTCCACTGCTCGGTATTGTGCTAGGATTGATGCTTGTTCACCCAGACTTATTAAATGCATGGGGATATGGTGAAGCACTTCAAAAAGGTAACATTGATACATGGAACTTATTTGGTTTAGAAGTTGAAAAGGTAGGTTATCAAGGTCAGGTCTTACCTGTACTAGTTGCATCATTAGTGCTTGCTAAAATTGAAATCTTTTTAAGAAAGCGTATTCCAGATGGTTTTCAGCTTTTAGTTGTAGCACCTGTTGCGTTATTACTAACGGGATTCCTGGCATTCATTGCAATTGGGCCTGTAACGTTTGCAATTGGAAACGCTATTACAGCAGGAGTTGTATGGTTGTTTGAAACAGCTCCGTTTATCGGTGGTATCATTTATGGTGGACTGTATGCACCTCTTGTTATTACCGGGATGCATCATACGTTCTTAGCTGTGGATCTTCAGCTCATTGGTAGCATCGGTGGTACGTTCTTATGGCCAATGGTGGCATTATCAAATATTGCGCAGGGGTCAGCTGCATTTGCCATGATGACATTGGCTAAAAATGATGAAAAACTTCGCGGGTTATCACTAACATCAGGGGTATCTGCATGGTTAGGAATTACAGAACCCGCCATGTTTGGAGTAAACTTACGTTATCGATTTGCGTTTATTTCAGCCATTATTGGTTCTGCTATTGCAGGTGTTATCGTTACAATGAATGGTGTAAAAGCAGCATCCATTGGAGTGGGTGGAATTCCTGCACCGCTATCTATTTTACCAAGCGATTGGGGAGCTTTTTTGATCGGAATGGCAATTGTAATTGTTGTGCCGTTTGTTTTAACGCTACTTTTTGGAAAGCTACAGAAGAAAAAAGTATAATATCAAAATGAATTGTAAAGAAAGTGATGGTGATGAAGATGACGCAGCCGTGGTGGAAAAAGTCGGTTGTTTATCAAATTTATCCGAAGAGTTTCTATGATACGTCTGGCAATGGCGTTGGAGATATTAATGGAATTATTGAGAAGTTAGATTATTTAAAAACACTTGGGGTTGATGTCGTATGGCTTACTCCAATTTATCAATCGCCACAGCGCGACAATGGATATGATATTAGCGATTACTTTTCAATTCATAGTGAGTATGGCACGATGGAAGACTTTGAACGCTTATTAAAGGAAGCTCATAGCCGCGATATTAAAGTTATCATGGATATTGTTGTGAACCATACTTCAACAGAGCACAAGTGGTTTCAGGAAGCACGAAAATCGAAGGATAATCCGTACCGTGATTTTTACATTTGGAAAGATCAAAAAGAAGATGGTTCGGCTCCTACGAATTGGATTTCCAAATTTGGTGGATCTGCGTGGGAGCATGATGAACTAACAGATCAATCTTATCTTCATTTGTTTGACGTAACGCAGGCGGACTTAAATTGGGAAAACGAAAAGGTTCGTAAACAAGTGTATGATATGATGCACTTTTGGTTTGAAAAAGGCGTTGATGGCTTTCGATTAGATGTTATTAACTTAATTTCAAAAGATCAGCGCTTTTTAGATGACGATGGGAAAACGCCTCCTGGAGACGGTCGTAAATTTTATACGGATGGACCTCGCGTTCATGAGTATATGAAAGAAATGAATGAACAAGTATTTTCAAAATACGATAGTATGACAGTCGGAGAGATGTCTTCAACAACGATCGATCATTGTATTAACTACACGCGTCCCGACCGTCAAGAGTTAAGTATGACGTTTAATTTTCATCATTTAAAGGTTGATTATCCTAATGGTGAAAAGTGGTCAGTTGGTGACTTTGATTTTCTAAAGCTTAAAGATATTTTATCAACCTGGCAAGTTGAGATGAATAAAGGCGGAGGGTGGAACGCACTATTTTGGTGTAACCATGATCAGCCAAGGGTAGTTTCTCGCTATGGAAATGACAAGGAGTTTCACGACAAGTCTGCTAAGATGCTTGCCACAACTATTCATATGATGCAAGGTACGCCCTATATTTATCAAGGTGAAGAGATTGGGATGACTAATCCAGGCTTCAATGATATTTCCGATTACCGTGACGTAGAATCACTTAACATCTATGAAATTAAGCGTAAAGAAGGCATGAGTAAGGAAGAGATTATTTCAATTTTAAAAGCAAAGTCTCGCGACAACTCGCGCACACCCGTACAGTGGAACGACAAAGAACACGGTGGGTTTACGTCAGGAACACCTTGGATCAACGTGGCTTCTAACTACAAAGAGCTAAACGTAGAGGGTGCTTTAAAAGACAAAACATCCGTTTTTTATCATTATCAAATGTTAATTGCGCTTAGAAAAGAATATGATATCGTTACAAGCGGAGGTTACGAGCTTCTTTTAAGCAACCACCCAGAGATATTTGCATATGTGCGAAACGGAGCGAATGAAAAGCTTCTCGTAGTGAATAATTTCTATGGTAAAGACGTAACGTTTGAGCTACCTGAAACGGTTGATGTCGAAGGCTATAAAAGCGAAATCTTATTATCAAACTATGATGATTCATCATTAGAATACGCTAAGGTGCAGCTTCGCCCTTATGAATCAATTGTATATCGTCTTAAAAAGTGAACGATGAGTGACAACTCATCGTTCTTTTTATAAAATAAACGAAGGTAGGTGAAGTCATGAAAGAAAATAAGTTTATGCAAATCTATGAAGAACTAGTGGAAAATATTAAACAAAAGAGATGGCCACCTCATACAAAGCTACCTTCTGAAAATGAGCTAGTGGTGGCGTATCACACGTCTCGTGAAACAATTCGAAAAGCCTTGAATCTTTTATCACAAAACGGTTATATTCAAAAAATTAAAGGCAAGGGATCTTATGTGTTAGAAGTATCGCGATTTGATTTCCCTATTTCAGGACTTGTTAGTTTTAAAGAGATGGCTGAAAAACTTGGACATGAATCAAGAACAGTGGTTGAAGACTTTGAATTAATTAAGCCTGATAGTGAACTGTGCACGCAGCTAAACAGTACATCGCGAGACTCCATTTGGAAGGTGGTACGTGCGCGTGAAATAGATGGTGAAAAAATTATCTTAGACAAGGATTTCTTTTTACAAAAAAAGGTTCCTCATTTAACTCGTGAAATTTGTGAAGGGTCTATCTATGAGTACTTGGAAAAAGAAGTAGGTTTAAGCATTAGCTTTGCTAAAAAAGAAATTTCGGTAGATGAAGTAACGGAAGATGATGAGCGCTATTTAGATTTAAAAGATTATACTCACATCGTCGTTGTAAGAAATTACGTTTATCTTAATGACGCAAGTTTATTTCAATATACGGAATCGAGACACAGGCTGGATAAATTTCGGTTTGTAGATTTCGCAAGAAGAGGCATTTAAAGAGCAGAGGGGGAAAATTCTCTTAATTCTTTAGTGCTTTTTCTTTTGCTTTGCCAAATCATAATCCGTGTCTTTTGGCACAATTATGATCGAAAGCTTGAAATAACGAGATTATTTTGATTAATTGAAACGTAGTGTGTAATTTTTTTGAGGTAGGAATTGAACGATTACATTCAAGAGACAATAGAAGGGAAGAAAGGAGTGGATAACGAGTGAACACTGAATACAACATTTATCCATTGGGAGATAGCGGTATCGTTGTCTCATTCGGTGAGGTTATTCATCCAGCGATACATACAAAGGTTCAACAGTTTATAGCGACTCTTGAAGCTAATCGTTTTGAAGGCATAATTGAATATGTACCTGCTTTTACAACAGTAACGATTTACTATAAGCCTTCTAATTTTGCTAATCGAGTTGGAAAAACCCCCTATGAAATCGTAAAAAATAAAGTAGAAGCCCTTCTTCAGCTCCTAAAAACTGAAGGCGAATCAACGTCTCGTATTGTTGAAATACCGGTTTGCTATGGTCATGAGTTTGGGCCTGATTTAGACCATGTTGCACATTATCATCAACTTACGGAAGAAGAAATAATTAAGATTCATTCATCCGAAGACTACCTAGTTTATATGATTGGGTTTGCACCCGGCTTTCCATACTTAGGTGGAATGAACAAACGATTAGCTACTCCACGAAAGGGAAATCCTCAAGCGGCCATACCAAAAGGGTCAGTTGGTATTGCAGGAGAACAAACAGGAATTTATCCGCTTGAAACACCAGGAGGATGGCAAATCATTGGACGAACGCCCCTATCATTATTTAAGCCACTAGATCAAAAGCCAGTTCTTTTAAAAGCGGGAGACTCCATTCGTTTTATACCGATTACCAAAGAAGAATATGTGGCTCAAAAGGAGGGTGACCATGAGTATTAATATCATCCGGCCAGGGTTACTAACAACTGTTCAGGATTTGGGAAGACAAGGATTTCAAAAACAAGGAATTATCGTGAGTGGAGCTATGGATGCTCTTGCTTTTCGAATTGCAAATTTGCTTGTTGGAAATGAAGAGGGAAAAGCAGCACTAGAAATCACCTTAATGGGACCAAAGATTAAGTTTGAAGAAGATACGCTTATCGCAATTACGGGAGGAGATTTGTCACCAACAATTGATGATGAACCCGTTAAGATGTGGCGTCCTGTTTTTGTATCAAAGGGCAGTATGTTAGCATTTGGTTTTCCAAAATCAGGATGTCGTGCTTATTTAGCTGTATCTGGTTCATTTGCTATGAACCCAGTGATGGGAAGCTTATCGACGTCATTACGTCCAGAAATCGGTGGCTTTAAAGGGCGTGCCCTGCAGGCGGGAGATCGGCTACTTTGTCACCCTAAAACAAAAGTAGGAGAACTAATTCGTAATCGGCTTATAACCAAGCAGACCGATAAGCCTTTCAAGCAAGCATTTTGGACCATTCATCCAGATTTTCTGCCGCGATACGAAGAAAATCCAATAATTTCAGTAATTGAAGGACCGGAATACAGTTGGTTTACGGAAGAAAGTAAGGTGTCTTTTTTTAATACAAGCTATTCAGTTACTCCTCAATCAGATCGAATGGGATATCGATTGCAAAATGAGAGTACAGTACTGAAGCAAACAAACCAACGAGAGCTGCTATCAACTGGGGTTACGTTTGGTACTATTCAAGTTCCAAATGACGGTCAACCGATTATTCTATTAGCTGACCACCAGACAACAGGTGGTTATCCGAGAATTGGTCAAGTAGCGTCAACTGATTTTTCTACACTTGCACAAGTACCGCCTGGAAAACAGCTGACGTTTAAAATGATTTCATTAAAAACGGCGCAAAAACGCTTAATGAAACAAGAGAAATTACTTGATCATTTAAAGATAATGCTGAGGATGAAAAACTAAGGGAGGTGTCTTTTTGGTAACAATTGATTTGAATTGTGATTTGGGTGAAAGCTTTGGCGCTTACACTATTGGAAATGACGAAGCGATATTACCGTACGTAACGTCTGCTAATATTGCTTGTGGCTTTCATGCTGGGGACCCTTCTGTCATGCAAAGAACCGTCGAGCTAGCGCTTCGAGAAAATGTCGCAATTGGTGCGCATCCAGGATTGCCTGACTTAAGTGGATTTGGCCGAAGAAACATGGCTATTTCCGCACGCGAAGCGTTCGATATAACGCTGTATCAAATCGGTGCCTTATCAGCTTTTTGTCAAGCTTTAGGAGCACCGTTGCATCATGTAAAGCCTCATGGCGCATTATATAATATGGCGGCAGTGAACACAGAGCTAGCAGAAGGAATTGCAGAAGCGATTTACACAATAGGTGAAGAGGTAATTCTGTACGGACTAGCAGGAAGTGCGCTTGTTACAGCTGGAAAGCGAATCGGCTTATCAACCGCAAACGAAGTGTTTGCAGACCGAACGTATGAAAAAGATGGTACGTTAACGCCTCGAACGATTAAAGGCTCTGTTATTCATGATACCCAGCAAGCCATCAATCAAGTTATTACCATGATCAAAGAAGGAAAAGTACATACCCGTCAAGGGGAACAAATAAAAATTGAAGCAGATACAGTTTGTATTCATGGGGACGGACCGAATGCTATTGTATTTGCAAAATCCATTCATCATCAGCTTAAGGAAGAAAGAATTATTATCCAAACAAGATGAGGTGACAGCATGAAAACAAACCGCAATTGGAGCGTCTTGCTGGGCGCTGCGTTCTTAATGGCTACATCAGCTGTAGGGCCAGGCTTTTTAACTCAAACTACGGTGTTTACCCAAGCATTAGCTGCTAGCTTTGGGTTTGTTATTTTACTTTCTATTTTATTAGACATTGGTGTTCAGCTAAATGTTTGGCGAATCATTGCAGTTTCAGAAAAGCGAGCGCAAGATATTGCCAATATGGTTGTACCGGGACTAGGTTTATTTCTAGCTATTCTGATTGTAATTGGAGGTCTAGCGTTTAATATTGGAAACGTAGGCGGAGCTGGATTAGGACTAAACGTATTATTTGGCATTTCACCACAGGTAGGAGCGATTATTACGGCAGTTATTGCCATTGGTGTGTTTCTTGTAAAGGAAGCTGGCAAGCTAATGGATCGATTTGCACAGCTGATGGGAGGCATTTTAATTTTACTTATGATTTATGTTGCCTTTTCGTCTTCTCCACCGGTAGGAGAAGCAATTGCTAAATCGTTTATGCCAGATCAAATTGATGTCATCGCAATCGTAACGTTAGTAGGTGGAACAGTAGGAGGTTATATTACGTTTGCTGGTGGTCATCGCTTGTTAGATGCTGGGATTAAAGGGAAAGCTGCTATTCCAGAAGTAACAAGAGGTGCTGTATCGGGTATTACCATAGCATCACTCGTTCGAATCTTTCTTTTTCTTGCAACATTGGGCGTCATCAGTCAAGGGTTTACGTTAAACCCTGATAACCCACCCGCATCTGTATTTCAGCTCGCAGCAGGAAATATCGGGTATAAGCTGTTTGGTGTAGTAATGGCGGCAGCTGCAATTACATCCGTCATTGGTTCAGCTTATACGTCTGTATCATTTATTAAATCATTTAATAAAAAAGTTGCTCAATATGAAAACTGGGTCATTATCGGTTTTATCACTATATCAACATTGGTGTTTTTAACTATCGGTCAGCCCGTTACTCTCTTAATTTTAGCAGGTGCTTTAAATGGGCTAATCTTACCAATCTCGCTTGGTACAATGCTTGTAGCTGCCTATAAGAAAAAAATTGTAGGAGACTATCAGCATCCACTTTGGCTTACCATTTTCGGCACCTTCGTTGTAGTTATTATGGCTGTTATGGGTGTGTATACGCTTTTTAAGCAGCTAGGACAATTATTTTAACGCATCAGAGAACTGAGACATAAGTAGTGAAGTCCCTACTGTACCTGAACAATCAAAAGTTTTATAACTTTTGATTGTTCAGGTTTTTTATTTATTCGAAAAAATATTTGGAAACAGGAATGGACCGTAGCGCAATGGAACGAAGTTGTCTAGTTAAACCCAAAGGTATGGCCATAGTTATTGTTTGTCTTCTAGAAGTAATCATTTTGTTGTGTCCCAAACTCTTTTTATGATTTCTAGCATAAATACTCTACTATTCCTCATATGGTAGTTAATAGATTCACATAAAAATACTTAATGAAAATGATAGAACAGCCGGAGGTGGATGATAGAGTATGACGCTATCAAAAGTAAGTAAAGAGTTAGTTGGATTGTTGCTGCTGCTGTTGTTTGGGTATTGTTTTTTCTTTATTGATATAGATACAAGTAACTTAGCTATTCCGACATCTTTACTGAATGTCAATACGATCTTTCTAAGCATTGTTTTTGAAGCTATACCATTTATTTTGCTTGGTGTGTTTGCATCAGCTCTGATTCAAGTGTTTATATCAGAACGAGCGATTCAGCGAATGATTCCAAAAAATCCATATCTTGCACTCGTATCGGCCGTCGTAGTTAGTGCCATCTTACCGGTTTGTGAATGCGCCATTATTCCGGTTGTAAGAAGGCTTTTGAAAAAAGGAATGCCGTTGCATGTTGGAATGGTTATTTTAGTTGGAGCACCCATTCTAAATCCAATTGTATTTGCTTCTACATTTTATGCATTTCAATCCGATTTGTCTATTGTATATAGTCGAATGGGACTTGCTGTGATTGTGTGTTTGCTCATTGGGTTAGCGATTTATTGGACGTTCCGCAATCAAAATCAGCTTAAGGATGTCCACGTCCACGTTCATTCAGATCATGGAAAAGGAAATCGTCTGAAGCAAACACTTTATCATGCGAGCGATGAATTTTTTGATATGGGAAAATATTTATTATTTGGCGCACTCGTTGCCAGCCTTTTTCAAACGTTTTTGGATCGACAGGTTCTTGTCAGCTTAGCCAGCAATGAATACGTATCGTCTGCAGTCATGATGGGGTTTGCTTACGTGCTTTCCTTGTGTTCAGAAGCAGATGCATTTGTTGCTTCATCTTTTGCTCATACGTTTACACCAACTGCGCTGCTTGCCTTTTTAGTGTATGGACCTATGATTGATTTAAAAAATACAATTATGCTATTTGCTTTCTTCAAAAAGAAGTTTGCTATTCGATTTATTTTAATGATCACGGTTATTGTTTACGGAGTTGTGATGATGTATGGATGGCTAATGGGATGAGGAGGATATTATGAAGCGAATGGATGAACAGTTTATCACCTATATCCGAGGCATTTTCTTAATTGGGTTTGCGCTTTTAATGTTTAAGCTTATTTTGACTGAGCAAATGGTTTACTTTATTGCTCCAAAAATGATGCCGTTTATTTATTTTTCTAGCATTACATTCTTTCTCTTAGGAGTTGTGCAAATTTGGCGAAGCAGTATAAAGGTTGAGGAGGGGGGAAGCTGCGCTTGCGAACATGATCATTTTGAAAAAGGGAAGGTTAAGACCTTGTTTATTTATCTCTTATTTTTACTGCCAATTATGACCGGCTTTTTATTACCTAATCACTCATTAGGAAGCTCAGTGGCTGAAAAAAGAGGAATTAAGTTTGCAGAAGGAGTAAAAGAAACTCCTACGCCAGAGCAACGCCAAGAATTGCAAGAGAGCGCAGATGCTGAACTAGAAGAGTATATGAACCAAGTATTAGGAGCGGAAGTTGAAGAGCCACAGGAGGATGGAGGCGTTCCTCTGGAGCATCCCAAAGGGTTCGTACCTCAGCAGGTACCAGAAGGGTATTATGAAAAACTAGAAGCTAAGCTAATGAAGCAAGATCATATTGTAGTAAGTGATAAAGAATATATTCCAATCATGAATATCATCGAGACAAACGTTGAAAAATTTGTTGGAAAGACGATTGAAGTAAAAGGTTTTGTGTATCGGGAAGAAGGGTTTAAAAGAGATCAATTCGTAGTCGCCCGCTTTGGCTTATCTTGCTGCGTAGCGGATGCATCCGTATATGGAACGCTTTCAACCGCTTCGAATGCTACAAAACTGGAAACGGACGAATGGATTAAAGTACAAGGAACCATTGGCCAACAAGCTTATAACGGCGCTTCATTGCCATACGTAAACATAGAAAAAGTCGAATCCATTGATCGTCCAAAAAATCCGTATGTCTATGAGATGTATCAAGGTGAACAGCTTGTAGCACCTGGTGGGTCTTAAAATAAAAAAGAGGCGATAAATCGCCTCTTTTTTATTGAATTGCAATCGGTAGTACATATAAAAGAACCGCAAGAAAATGCGTGACTGTTCCTCCAAGTACAAATAAATGCCAAATCATATGATGGAAGCGAAATCCTCGCCAAACGTAAAAAATGGCGCCAATCGTATAAAGAACTCCACCGATAACAAGCAAAACTAAGCCTGGTGTTTCTAATGTTGCTTTTAGAGAATTCCATGCAAAGACAATCATCCAACCCATTAATACGTATAGGACTGTTGAAATAAAGAGGAATTTTTTTACGAAGAAAGCTTTAAACACAATTCCTGCAATCGCAATCCCCCATACAACAGCAAAGAGGGTCCATCCCATTGTTCCTTTCACAACGACGAATAAAAACGGCGTATAGGTTCCAGCGATAAATAAATAAATGGAGGAATGATCAAAGATTTCAAATAAATCTTTTACCTTGCCTTCAGGAAAGCTGTGAACAAGCGTTGATGATACGTATAGTAATAACATGGTAATGCCATAAATCGTGAAGCTAACAATATGCCAAGGTGTACCTTGTAATGAAGAAAATACAATAAGAAGAGTGAGTCCAACAATGCTTAAGATGACTCCAACTCCGTGCGTGATTGCATTTGCAATCTCTTCACCTTTTGTAAATGTATGTGTATTCGCCACTTACAAAATCCTCTCTTTATCAGAATATATGGTCTTATTATAGACCATTTTTTTAAAATTATCTAATTTAACAACAGCTTGTATCAATAGATGAATGTGATTCATAGCTGTAAAACACATGTATGAGAAGGTAAGATAAATTTTTCCAAAAAGATAGAAAAGTTGTCATGCCTTTGCTATTTCAAAATACATATAGAATGAAATGATAGAGAAGAGGGTGATTGGGAAGTGAAAAGAGAAGCAATATTCGACGAAGAAGGAACATATCAATATTCTTTTAAAGTAGCTTGGAGTGCAAAAAATGATCGGACCGTAACGTTCATCTTATCATCTCCAATGAATACAGGTACTCAACAAAGTGAAGAAGAATTGCAGAAATGTATGCAGTTAGCACAACAGTGGGGCTTTGGTTCTTTAGAAATTGTCTATTTATTTAGCTATCAAGCTGAAGATGAGAGATTATTAGCGAAGCTCTCAAAGCAAGAAGCCGTCGGAATTGGAACCAATCAATATTTGACGCAGGCCGTTAATCGTGCACATTTAGTAATTGCCGCATGGGGAGATAAAGGTGAAATTCACAATAGGCAAGAGGATATCTGTACAAATGGAAAGACACCGATGTACTGCTTAGGGATGACTGATAATGGCTGCCCTATAGCCGTTGAAGATATTCCACAAAGTGTTGAACTACAAAGATGGTCTTTCTCAGAAAGTGAGAAAGAAACAAAAGAGATTTACTCCTATATTGAAGAGGTAAACGATCAATTTTCTGAGCCTACATTTACTGAGATAAAGTCGTTTGCACAAGAGGAAGATCCTTCCGCTGTTATTGAAGAAATTATTGATATTTTCCGCTGAAGACCGTAATGAAATGAACTCTTGCATCATAGAATTGTATGAACCATGCTGTATAGGAGGTCATTACATGACAATTGATGAAGCGCTCAAAAGAGTGGAAACGTTGTATGAAATCATTTATACAACTTGCTTTCAATATGTAGAAGGAGCCAATGTCCAGGAAGTAGAAATTGATTTAACTATCATTGATGAACTTGGAAGTTTATTAAACTATTTATATGAATTAGATGTTCATGACGAAGCGTTATTACGCTCCATTTTAAATAAATTAGAATATGGACAACCTGTTTATGATCTCGCCATTTTGAATCCAATTTCTTTGGATGGAAATGAAGAGAAAATTGATGTTCTGTATGAAGAAAAGATTAAGGTTGAAAAAATGCTGCATGAAAGCTATAAGAAGCAACACGAGAAATTATTAACAAAAGCCATACCGCACTTAAAGCAGATGCAGTGTGAACTCCAAGCATTTTTGTATATTTGCAGTGTCAAACAATAATATATACAAATAAAATACTGCGTGTTAGAATGAAAAAAAGACCTTTCTTAATACAGAAAGTCGTTACAACGGTATAGGTAATCATCTAAAGCATGAAGGTGATGGTAATGATAGTTACCTTTTCCTTTGTGCTTTATTTATTATTGGCCAATTAGGTGAGTTACGGCTGCTTGCTGGTTCAAAAAGGAACGTTAAAATATGGATCAATATTTGTGGCGCTCCTTATCGTATTTTCATCTAGTAAGGCGTAAATATCATAGATTGACATCACTCTAGTTAAAAAATATTGAGGTGAAAAAGTCATGCTTAATCATGAAGAAAAAGAAGCAGTATACAAAGCTATTTATGGTCGACGAGATGTTCGAACATTTTTATCTAAGGAAGTATCAGAAGAAAAAATTAATCGTATTTTAAATGCTGCTCACCACGGGCCATCCGTAGGGTTTATGCAACCTTGGAATTTTATTTTAATTTCGTCAAATAGCGTAAAAGAAAAATTAGCTTGGGCAGCTGACAAGGAGAGACGAGCGTTGGCTATTCATTATGAAGGCCAAAAAGAGAAAGATTTTTTAGAGCTGAAAATTCAAGGACTGAAAGAAGCGCCGCTTACAATTTGTGTCACATGTGATCCAACAAGGGGAGGTTCACACGTCCTGGGGCGTAATTCAATACCTGAGACGGATATTATGTCAACAGCCTGTGCCATTCAAAACATGTGGCTTGCTGCTTACGCTGAGGGACTGGCGATGGGATGGGTGAGCTTTTATAAGAAAAATGATGTGCGAGATATTTTAAATATCCCCCCGCATATTGATCCCATAGCGCTCATGTCCGTAGGGTATACGGAAAATTATCCGGAAAAACCAATTTTAGAACAAGCGAATTGGGCTCAGCGCCGATCTCTAGAACATCTCATCTATGAAGATGTGTGGGGAGAGAAAAATCAATAAATTGATTGATTCAAAATCAGTTGAGTTCATATAAAAAACGAACGAATTAACAATTATAAATTAAAATATTCGTTTTTATTGTTGACAAGCATGTCGAAACGAGGTATCTTTATATCAAGAAAAAGCTGAATACGGTCACTCATATATGTTTGAGAATATGGCTCGAACGTTTCTACCTTGTTACCGTAAATAACAAGACTATGAGTAAAAAGTAAATCTAGGTTCCCGCTTTTCAATATGAAAAGGTCTGGTCCAAGCGATTTACATGCTTAATGTTTTTGACAGAACGGCATGACACCGAAGGGATAAAAGCCCAGGCGGGTAGGTTTTTGCTCATCAATTATGAGATACCTACCTTTGCTTTGGGCTTTTTCTTATTGTATCTATTGCAACACTGTGTATGCTTGTCGTTGGGTGTGCCGTTAGCTTTCTGGGGAGACAAGCTAGCGGAGGGAGACGAAGCTACACGCTTTAGCATTTCTGCAAGCCCTCATTAACCATTGGAAGTACATTTATCTATTTTCTAGCATTTTTCTTTGTGTAAGCAGTGTGGGGACACTGCTTCTTTTTTTTGCTTGAATTTGTCGAGTGTTCGAATGATTTATCGAAAGAAAAAGAAGGTATTTTGGGTAATTTAGCGAATTAGTGCAAACAAGAGCTTCAGCTCCCCAATATGCTGAAGAGATAGTATCGCTTGCAAAAAAGAAAAGATTATAGAGGAGAGGGTTAAGATTGTTACATTTAGTTAACGTCCGCTTACCATTAATTCATGATCATGCACTTTTTGAAGTGAAAATTACAGACGGAATGTATACCTCAATTGTGTTGCAAAACGGCTACATGGAAAATGATGAGTTTGAAGAGCTGCACGCAGATATTTTGGGAAAAGAAACGGCTTTAGATGCTCAAGGGCGAGTTATGCTACCTGGATTTGTAGATATGCACATGCATTTAGATAAAGCTCACTCTTTACCTCAAGTGCCTAACCTTTCTGGTACTCTAGCTGAAGCAGTTGAAAACTATGCGTCTAGCATTGCGCTGTTTTCTGAAGAAGAAATTAGACAGCGTATTGTAAAAACAGCACTACAGGCGTTAGCAAACGGAACGACAGCTATACGCACACATATTGATTTTAATTGTTTATTAGAAGAAGATATTCTATTTAGAGGGCTTCAAGCAGCAGCGGATGCAAGAGATGAGCTCAGTCCGTACATGGAAATCCAGCTTGTTCCGTTATTTGGATCGGTAAACATACATGATGACCATATTATGAGAAAAGTTGAGAGAGCAGTAGAGTTAGGAATCGATGCAATTGGAGGTTGTCCTCATTTAGCTAGTGATCCTAACGAAGATATAGACGCCTTATTTATTCTTGCTAAAGAGTATGACTTGCCACTGGATTTGCATATTGATGAAAGTGACAATCCGGATGTCGATACAATCATTTATTTAGCTGAGCAAACCATTGCTCATAAGATGCAGGGAAAAGTAGTAGCTGGTCACTTGTGTTCGTTAGCAGGAATGGATGAAGATAAAGTTCAGAAAATTTTAACTTTAATGCAAGATGCTAAAATTGGAGCAGTAACGCTTCCAGCTGCAAATCTTTATTTACAAGGGCGTGAAGATCGAGGCATTATTCGAAGAGGAGTAACGCGAATTAAAGAGCTCCAAAAATCAGCTATTCCCGTAGCAACGGCTTCAGATAACGTTCATGATCCCTTTCATCCGTTTGGCAAAGCCGATTTATTACAAATTGGCTTATTAACAGGATATGTTGCTCATATGGGGAGTCCTGAAGAACAAAAGCAGCTTCTTCGAATGATTACTAGTATTCCAGCCAAATTAATTGGAAAAAGAAAATATGGAATTGAAGA
Organism: Bacillus sp. 1780r2a1; assembly: GCA_024134725.1. Lineage (NCBI taxonomy): Bacteria > Bacillati > Bacillota > Bacilli > Caryophanales > Bacillaceae > Bacillus > Bacillus sp. 1780r2a1. The sequence continues at coordinate 973,094 of CP099863.1, forward strand.
GGGAAATGAAGCAAACTTCGTCCTTCTAAACGTGCAGTCAATGCCAGAGATATGGACTGAAATCCCAGAGACACGCTTTGTTTATGTTCAAAACAGGTGGGTTAGTGTGAAAGAGACGCATCAGCGCTTAGCGGATCATAACTTGACAGCTCTATGGAAAGAGAATCAGTTATTAATTGGATAAAAAAAGAAGCACTCACGCTGTGAGTGCTTCTAAATTATTACTTTTGAACGTTAGCAGCTTGTGGTCCACGAGCGCCTTGTTCGATTTCAAATGATACGTCTTGACCTTCTTCAAGTGTTTTGAAACCGTCGCCTTGGATAGCTGAGAAGTGTACGAATACATCGTCTTGACCTTCAACTTCGATGAATCCAAAACCTTTTTCTGCATTAAACCATTTTACTTTACCTTGTACCATTGTAGTACCTCCTGTGTGGAACAATCCACGAATATATTACTATCTCTGCTCAATTTCAATAAAAATCACTTTAAAGAAAGTCTTTCTATTTCCAACACCGAACAAGAAATAATATACCTAGTATAACACTTTTTCTTTAAAAAGAAACCTTTTTTTCGAAAAAAACTATGTTAACTTCAAAAAAGAACTTAATATGTTACAATTTGGATAAAGAAGGGGAGGCGACTAGAATGGAAGACTTGTTTTCTCTATTAATATTTATTTTTGTTTTAATTTATGTTGTAGTGGCAAATCGAGAAGTGGTGGAAAAGCTAACTTGGCAACAACGTATTGGAGTTGCTGCTACTTTTATCATGACCATTGGACTTGCAGTTGGTTGCTTTTACATAGTTGGTCATGTGCTTCAAAGTTATATTGAAAATGGACTTGTACAAATGATGGGCAAAATCATCACTGTTGTTGCTGTTATGCTAGGAGCAACTAAATGTATGCATATGGTTTTTAGAAAGATTACGAACGGTTTAGTAGGAAATGATGTATGAGAGGATATAGAAATTAATTATTTTAACATATAAATACGTTATTTTTTATATTCATAAAGAGCTGTTACTAAGTGGTAAGAAAGACTGTTAAATTAAGAATATATAAAAAGCTGCATAAAGAATAAATTTAGAAAGCAAACGAGCTCTTATGTATCCAGGGCTCGTTTTTTTCTTTTTTGGTAAGTTTCGGAAATAATATTTATGTAAACTAGCAATATATATGATATACATAGTAATTAGAAGTTATATTATTGATAAAATGGTATAAAATCCAACGTCGAGGTATTCGTATGTATTTATTTGAACATGAACAAAAAAGAAAAAAGTTAATTCACAACTCATATTTGTCCATTTTTATTCTTTCTTTGCTGCTAAGTTTATGCTTTTTCCTGACAGACTACGGATTAGGAACGCAATTTATTGCAAGAGGGACAATCTCTGTATTGTTTTATGTTGTTGTTTTTTACTTTGCCATAAATGAAAAGAAGTGGGCCTTATTCCTAGTTAAAGTTAATGTATTAATGCTAATTTTTATGTTGGTTGTAGTTATTATTAGCTTAATATTTGGGCGTTAAAAACAATATGTTTAGTTTATTTAGCTTGAGTAACCTTTATTATACAGAATTTCTCATAAGAGAAGCCTTAAATTTATATACCATCTAAATTTAAGGCTAAGTCAATTAATGCAAAGATAAGACCTAATATGAATGAAAGGATAAATATGAATTTCCATTTCATTTTTTTCTCTATCTGATAAAGATTTAGTTTTTCTAACGCAAATGAAACAAGCCACATTATAATAATTGTTTCAACGAATTCAACTATAAAATTAAAAACAAAGTTCATTTGTTCTCCCTTTCTTGTTTTGAAATATTTACTCTTCTATTAAAACACTTTTATCTCTATAAAAAAATTATGTTAATCACGAATGAATACAAAATGATAAAATGTAATCGTGAGGAAAATAATGGAATAGAGGAGTTGTTTACTTGTTTTTAAATTTTCTCGGTATGTTAGCAGGGCTTATAATAGCTTTAAGCCACATTTTTGATCCTAGATTCGATGGGTTTATGCGTTGGGTAATGGTTACTTGTGGTTTGCTGATATTTATCTATCATTTAAGCATAGCTCTAGATAAGAAGAAAAATAGAGTAGTTAACCAAAATGAAGAAAAAAATTAAAACGTTATGAAAAAGCATCTAATACTGCGATTAGATGCTTTTTTGCTTCCTAAGCTTTTTGTTATTGAAAGAAATTACTATGCTTCCTTAAAATATATCATCAGGTCAGCTCACAAACGTTTATACCAAGAATCAAGGAGCATAACCTTATATGTGAAGGAAAAGAGTGTAAGCAATATATTGCAGAACAGACTGATTTATATGCTATAAAACAATTTGTAAGTAAACATGGATACCTCTTTAATATAGGAATCCAGCAGTAACGTGAGATTTTCATTCAACCATTACCACTTCTTACTATCTAAATATCCTCAAGTCTAAAAATCTTATTGACCTACACATCTAAAAACCTAAGAAGCATCTGTATAAAAAATACCGATAATTTACAATTTGAATATTTCAAAGTACCAAAGGGTGGATGCTACTTAAATTTATAAAGCCTAGTATTTCATGAATTAGAATACATTATTTAGGTTTTTATTTACATTTATTTCTAAAAGTGATATCATAATAATATGAAAAAGATATAAAGACAAAGGGGAGATTACTTTGCAGGAGCGTCAAGCGTGGATTTTAAATGGTTTTGTGGGTATTCTGTTGATTTTAGCAGCCATCATAGGCGGTATTTTTATGCTCATTCAAGAGGTGCCGCTTGTAGGACTTCCGCTTATTGCTATTGGTGGATTGTTAGCTTCCGGTGTGACGGTTGTACAGCCAAATCAATCTCAGGTTGTTATTTTCTTTGGAAAATATTTAGGAAGTATTCGTAGCAGTGGTTTGTTCGTAACTGTTCCACTAACAATTAGACGTACCATTTCACTACGAGTTCGAAATTTCAATAGCAAAAAGTTAAAAGTAAATGATGTAGAAGGAAACCCAATTGAGATTGCCGCAGTTGTTGTGTTTAAAGTAGTCGACTCTGCCAAAGCGGTGTTTGACGTAGATTCGTATGAAGAGTTTGTGGCGATTCAAAGTGAAACAGCAATTCGAGCAGTAGCGACACGTTATCCTTATGATACGTTTGAAAATGTAGAGCTTACGCTTCGCGGAAACGCAGATGAAATTTCTGATGAATTAGCAAAAGAGCTGCAAGACCGTCTTGAGGTTGCCGGTGTAGAAGTAATTGAAGCGCGCTTAACACACCTTGCATACTCAACAGAAATTGCAAGCGCTATGTTACAAAGACAGCAGGCAACAGCTATTTTATCAGCTCGTAAGAAGATTGTTGAAGGCGCAGTATCCATGGCACAAATGGCAGTTGAGCAATTAGAACAAGATGGTATACTAGACTTAGATGAAGAGCGTAAAGTCAATATGGTTAACAACTTGATGGTCGCAATTATTTCAGATCGAGGAACACAGCCTGTGGTGAATACAGGTAGCTTATACTAATTGGTTGTGAGAAGGAATGGCAAAAAAGAAAAGTTTCCCACTGCGAATTGACCCCGAGCTCTATAAGCTATTAGAGCGTTGGGCACATGATGAATTTCGGAGCGTTAACGGACACATTGAATTTTTACTCCGTGAGGCTGTGCGTAAAGAAGGACGGCTTAGTAAGCAAAAAGAGCAAAGTGACGAAACCTAGCAAGCTGGCGATATGCCAACTTGCTTTTTTCGTATACAAAGGAAAAGTACCTATTCGTAAATATGAAGATACCATGCCAAACAGAGAATGTTCTTTGATTTATCAGAAGAGAGACCAAGCCTCATCAAAGGCTGATCTTGCCCAAAAGCCTGTGACTAGAATGAAAGATGCGCCACTCCAGTAGGATGAGCGAGACAGGTGAGACCCGCAGTATACAAGGAGGCTGAGTGCTCGCCCTGCGGCAAGGGTGCAATTTGAAATGGAAATCAGGTCGAGCAGAGAAAATGTTTCATAGAGCTGAAAAGAAAGTCATATTCCGCTCATTGTGAATTATTAAAACGATTTCATTGCACTTTTAATTTGAACCAGGCTACAATAAGACGTATATGTAAAAAAAGGAGTGAATCAAATGATTCGTTTTGGCGTTATCGGAACAAACTGGATTACAGAATCATTATTAGAAGCAGCAAGTCACGTAGAAGACTTCAAATTAACCGCTGTGTACTCAAGAACAGAAGAGCGCGCACAGGAATTTGCTTCTAAATATAACGTAACAACAACGTTTACTAACCTAGAAGAAATGGCTACAAGCGATCAACTCGATGCAGTTTATATTGCGTCACCTAATGCGTATCACGCTGAACAAGCAATCTTATTCATGAAAAATGGAAAGCATGTTCTATGTGAAAAGCCACTTGCAGCCAATGCCACGGAAGTAACGCAAATGATTCAAGCTGCAAAAAACAACAATGTTTTATTAATGGAAGCAATGAAATCTACGCTTATGCCAAACTTTAAAGTCATTGCAGAAAATCTACATAAAATTGGGCCGGTTCGTCGTTATTTTGCGAGCTACTGTCAATACTCTTCTCGCTACGATAAATATAAGGAAGGCATTGTACTAAACGCCTTTAATCCTAAATTCGCTAACGGTTCTCTTATGGATTTGGGCGTATACTGCTTATATCCGCTGATCACATTATTCGGTGCTCCAAAAGAAGTTAAGGCAACTGGTGTTATGCTGGAATCAGGTGTTGATGGAGAAGGTGCTGTAGCCCTATCATATGATGATAAAGACGCTGTCGTGATGTACTCTAAAATCACAAACTCACACCTTCCAAGCGAAATTCAAGGTGAAAAAGGCAGCATGATTATTGATAAAATCAATAGTGCCGAAAAAGTAGAAATTCGCTACAACAATGGTGAAGTAGAAGAACTTACAGTCGAACAGAATCATCCGTCGATGTATTATGAGATAAAAGAATTTGTCGACCTGTTAAAGAGTGGGCAAACAGAATCAACTGTAAACTCATTTGAAAATTCATATGAAACAATGCATGTGATGGACAAGGTTCGCAGTCAGCTCGGCCTCGTTTTTCCAAACGATAACTAATACATATCAACAAAGAAGCAGAAGGATTACCTCTGCTTCTTTTTGATTTTTGAAATAAACGCTCCCCACTAAGAAATACGTAAGCTCGATTAGAAATGGTAGGGACTAATTTTTAAAGTAAGTATCTCCTAACAGAGAAGCGAAACTAAACACAAAAAGAAGAAGCCAGTCCAAAATGTCACTTTTCCATTAATAATAGATGTTTTAACGTCGGAATCTTTTTATCCATATTTTCATATATAGGATTAATTTATTGGTAATAACATGCTTGAAAACCACAGTTTGACTTTTAACATACTTATCCTTTAATATAAAACAAGAACAAATGTTCTTGTTTTTGTTGTTTTTTTCTCAGCTTATCCCTTTTTATTTACTATATTTAAAAAAATAGGAGGTTATTTATATGGTTAATGAATCTGTACATCATCTTATCCCCCCATATTTAGAAACATCTTTTTCTGCATTTTACCGAAAAAATAGAGCAGCACTTTCTTCTCCTTTATTAAAGAACTTTTTAAAAAATGATCATCACTACGATTTATTACAAATGACGTTTCGCCACAAGAGTGAGCACTACGCTTCGTTAGTGGATGAAGTGTTCAAAGAATTTTATAGTGAAATTCGCTTTTTGTCTTACATTTCAATGTTATGTAAGCACTTTGTACGGGATAAAGTGCAGCTTTACCAGAAGACACAGTATGTAAAAAGCTTGGATCAGCCGATTGTAATGGAAGAGCAGCGAACGTACGGCGAAATGCTTGGTGTAGCAGATCGAGACTGGTGGAATAGATCATTTTTAAGCCATCAAATTGAAGATGAAGAGCTTTATAAAGCATTCGTATCCTTGCCTTGGAAGCAGCAGTTTATTTTGCATCTTCGCATTGTTGAAGGATGGACCAATGGTGAAATTGCTTCTTTTTTTCATGTTTCGCCTCAGGCCGTTTCTTTTAAGTATCGACGCTCACTTATGCACTTAAAACAACAATTAGAAGGAAGGGATGCACATGGTTGAATGGTTATCCGTTATTAATCAAGTTGGCTTTCCTATCGTGGTTTCGTTTTACTTATTAGTGAGGCTTGAAGCAAATATTAAGCAGCTGGAAGAAGCTGTAGAAAATCTTTCAAGTGACTTAAGAAAGAAGTGATGATGAATGACAACTCTTTATAAATTAATTGAACGAGTGAAAAAAGATGATGAAAAAGCTGTTGAAGAACTTCTGCAAAGACTATCCCCGAAAGTGAAGAAAGCAGCTCAAACAGCGTGCACAACAGAACGCGAAGACATTAAGCAAGAGCTGAATGTTAAAATTGTCCAAGCAGCAAAAAAATTTAGTGTTGAGTATACACCAGGTTTTTGGGAAACTGTCTTAAAAGAAGAGCAGCAAAAGTAGTAAATAAAAAGCAGATGTCTACATGGACATCTGCTTTGTTTATGTGTTATGACTAAGAAGTAGGGTCATACTTGCTTTTGTGTTTTCTTTGTCTTATCATCTTCATCGTCTTCCATCATTCCTTTGGTAGCAAGCTTAAACTCTCGCAGCGTTTTTCCTGCTGCTTTTCCAAGCTCAGGCAGCTTTTTCGGACCGAATAAAAGCAAAGCAACAAAGACAATTAGCGCAATTTCTCCAAAACCAAGGTTCATGGTCATCGTCTCCTAGTCAAAGAATAGATACAAGTTCATTATAGCATGGATTATGTTGTTAAGATGTGAATTTTAATCCAATTACGCCAATGACGATAAAGGAGATAAATAAAAGACGCTTCCAATCTTTCTTTTCATTAAAAAGAAACATCCCTAACAATACGCTTCCTACCGCCCCAACACCAGTCCAAATGCTATACGCCGTACCAATTGGGATTTCGCGTAGAGCTAATGAAAGTAAATAAAAGCTCGCAAGGCTAAATACGCTAAACCCAATAGAAGGAAGCAGGCGCTTAAAACCATCTGACAGTTTTAAAAAGATAACAAAACCAACTTCACATATTCCTGCTCCAATTAAAGCAATCCAAGCCATATTAGCCTTCCTCCTTTACATCGTCTTCGCTTGATACCAGTTTAATGCCAACAATACCAACAAGCATCAATACCAAGAAAAAAATTCTTGTTAAGCTTGCATCTTCGTTTAAGGCAACCATTCCAATGACAGCTGTTCCAGCTGCGCCAATACCTGTGAAAATGGCATAAGAAGTCCCAACTGCAATGTCTTTTAGTGCTTTTGAAAAGAAGAAAAAGCTGATGACAATCGCGATTAATGTTGCAACAGAAGGCCAAAACTGCGTGAAACCTTCTGAATACTTCAACCCCATCGCCCACACAATCTCAAACAAACCTGCAATAATTAAATAAATCCAAGCCATGAATAAAACTCCTTTATTATTCTTTTATTCCTTTTTAATACCTAACCAAAAAATGCTCCAAGCATCTTCTATTTTGGTAGAATAGCGCTCTTGGTCGTAGTAAAAGCGTTGAACAAATAGCCCATCCGTTAAGCAATAAAAACTGTTAATGTAGCGGTCAATTTTCTCGTTTCGCATCGTTCCCTCCGTAATACCTTGTTCAAAGATGGAGGTTAATAATCGATCAGATAACTCTTCACTTGCTAAAAAACGTTCTTTTACAAAGGTTTGCAAATGAAAAGGAGGAAACATAATTAAGCGCCTATACATTTGCCCAAAGCTATCTTCTTGTAGCGCAAAGCAGAGCTGAAATAAAAATTGCTTTAACTGATCAGGAGCGGGTGCATCTTTCTGTTCATCAAAAATCTTCTGCATCTTTTGAGTAAAAACAGCTACTAGGTCATCGACCGTAGCTAAAAAAAGCTCATCTTTATTTTTGAAATGTGCGTATAACGAAGGTTTTTTTATGCCTACTTGCTCAGCGATATGGGCTAAAGAAGTGTCAGTGTAGCCTTTCTCGCCGAAAGCTGTCATTGCGACAGCTTTTATTCTGTCAACGGTTGATGGATGCTCCATACTTTATAACCTCCCTTTTAATCTACCTAACGTTCGGTAGGTAAAACTATATCAAACTATAAAAAAAGAAGCAAGGCTTATCCTGCTTCTTTTGGAAGGAATTTTGACATGGTCATAAATAATGCTGTCATAAAAATAAGTTCAAATGTATTCGTTACGGCACCGCTCTCGATTGGGAGCGGCATAGCACTTCCTAGAATCATTAAAATAACGCCAAGCATCATCACGCTCCATTTAGTATGACGAAAAAGTGAGATGCTCACTAGCAGTAAAATAAACGTAACGATTAACACCATAATTGGTGGTCCACTGCTCCCACCAACTAGTGTATAACGAAGCACGCCGTATTCTACTACTGGTTGAAGGGTTTGGTGCGTAATTTCTGTGAGTTCATACAGAATTAAGGCAATGGTAATAAGGAGAAAGCTATAAAGAGTAACGCTTTTCTTGGCCCATTGCAGTTCCGCATGCCTCCCAATACCCAAAGCAAAAAGCACAAGAGTGGGAGTGAAGAAAGCATGACCTAGAAACCTCCATAAGTTTAGCGTCTCAAGAGTTGATCCTTCGCCGATAAATATGCCTGTTGCTAATAGACCGTTATCATAAATGAGTCCCAGCGTCACGACTAATAAAAAGTATGCAAAAGATTGATTTATACGATTCCTATAAAGAAATAAGCCCCAGCCTAACAAGGCGATGTATAAAGCAGTAAAAGAAAAATAAAGCGCGGTATCGACCATTAAGTATTCACCCTTTTTATTGAATTTATATTTGTCTACGAGCTTTATACCCAAAATATTTAAAGCCCAATCCTAAAAAAGAACATCTATCTTCCTAAAAAAGAACTGGTTATAAAGTTTGTCTATGTATGTGAATTTGGTAGTTAGTGTACCCTTTCTGACTACTCTCTTTGTGAGTCTATTATATTATATATTTTACTTTTTCTTTAATGACTATAGGAATATGTTCATTTTAGTGAAAAGTCAGTATTTTAACAGTTTCTTTAGAAAGACATGAAGCAAAAAGTAAAATTAAGTTCAGTTTTAATCTTTTTATGGGTTTTACGTTACAGGAATGTTTCATGTGTTAAAGATATTGCATCTTCGTAATGTAGATGTGTAAAAAATATAAAAAAAGATAAAGGATTAAAGGGCTTTTATTAGGCGAATGGTCACAAAGTATAGAGGAAATGCTTAGAAACAACAGGGTTATGAAAGTTCCTTGACCTTTCATAACCAATACAAAAAACATGTATCGTTTGAGCTATTGACCGTTTCTTCGTACGAGTGGTAGGTTTAGACCTGTTGAATTTGGTGCTCGAGCCCAAAAGTAAAAATGAAATTAGACAAAGAGAAGAGAAACGAAATCGCAGATGAACGCTAACTGTTTCAGCGGTCAGCGCTATTTTGGAAGGAGAAGGATAAGAGATGATCTTAATAGTCCTATGCTGCTTATTTTTACTAGGCTATGGCATTTGGGAGTATCGTAGACATTTGCGTAAACTACGTTCAATTCCAGTTCGAGTAAATGTTAACGGTATTCGAGGGAAATCAACTGTTACGCGTCTAATAACAGGAATTGTAAAAGAAGCAGGTTACAAAACAGTTGGGAAAACAACTGGTACCCAAGCACGAATGATTTATTGGCACACTTCAGAAGAAGAACCGATTATCCGTCGTAAAGAAGGGCCAAATATTGGTGAGCAACGACGCGTTGTAAATGAAGTTGCTGATATGGGAGCCGAAGCACTTATATGTGAATGTATGGCCGTTCAGCCAGATTATCAAATTACATTTCAAAATCAGCTTATTCAAGCCAAAGTGGGCGTTATTGTAAACGTACTAGAGGATCACATGGATGTAATGGGCCCAACTTTAGATGAAGTTGCCCAAGCTTTCCTAGCAACAATTCCTTATGATGGACACCTTGTTACAATTGAAGGTCCTTATTTAGAGTATTACAAAAAGGTTGCAGCAGAGCGAAATACAAAAGTAATCGTGGCTGATAATGATCGTATTTCTGAAGAGTATTTACGTAAGTTTGATTACATGGTATTCCCGGATAATGCTTCAATCGGTTTAGCTGTTGCTGAAGCACTAGGTATTGATGAAGAAACGGCAATGAGAGGAATGCTAAACGCTCAGCCAGACCCAGGTGCAATGAGAATTACGAAGTTTGGAGATACAAGCAATCCAGCGTTCTTAGTAAACGGATTTGCAGCCAATGACGCTTCATCAACACTTCGTATTTGGGAGCGCGTAGATTCTATGAACTACAGTCCTAAGCTTCCGATTGTCATCATGAACTGCCGCCCTGACCGTGTGGATCGTACAGAACAATTCGCAGTGGATGTAATGCCTTATATAGAAGCAGACGTGATGATTGCTATTGGTCAGACAACCTCACCTATAGCGGATGCTTATGCAAAAGGAACGTTACCAACGAAAGAGTTCTGGGATATGGAAGGTGCATCAACAGAGGAAATCCTTGAGCGCATGAAACCATACTTAAAAGATCGCATTGTCTATGGTGTCGGAAATATTCACGGTTCAGCAGAGCCGCTTGTAGAAGCGATTATTGAAATGAAAACGATGAAAAAAGCAGTTTAATCTAGGAGGCCATTTCATGTTCGGATCAGATTTATATATTGCCCTTGTATTGGGTATAACGCTCAGCTTAATTTTCACAGAAAAAACAGGTGTATTGCCTGCTGGATTAATTGTTCCAGGTTACTTGGCACTGATTTTTGATCAGCCAATGATGATTGTGGTTGTATTCGTTATTAGTTTACTAACCTATGTAATTGTTGTTTATGGTATTTCAAAAGTAGTTATTTTATATGGACGTCGTAAGTTCACCGCAATGTTGATTACAGGAATTGCAATTAAAGTTATTTTTGATTATTTCTATCCAGTCCTACCATTTGAAATATTCGAGCTACGCGGTATCGGGGTTATTGTACCAGGATTAATCGCTAACTCTATGCAAAAACAAGGTGTACCATTAACAGTTGGGACAACAGTATTACTAAGTGGAATCACATTTGGTGTAATGCAAATTTATTACCTGTTTTAATAAAAAGATAGAAGAAAGGAGGGCCAACGTCAGTGAAGAAAAAACAGCTTAACTTTCAAGAGAAAGTATTAATGTTTATTAAAAAAACAAAGCCAAGCAGCGGAAAGCAAGCACTTATCCTTACACCTATTTTAATCCTTGTTTTGGCACTAGCAGGCTGGGTTCAGCGTTCGGATGCGCTTCAAGATCCTAATCTTGCAAAAAAAGAGTCCAGTGATGATATCACCTTAACAATGGTTGGAGATATTATGATGGGTCGACATATTAAAGAAGTGACAAGCCGTCACGGAGAAGACTTTGTATTTCGCAATGTTCAGCCTTTCTTTGATGAGTCTGACTATGTAAGTGGAAACTATGAGTCTCCAGTTTTAACAAATAAAGAAAGTTCTTATGAGAAAATTGATAAAAGCATTCACTTATACAGTGAAGAAGAAGATTTAAAAGCTGTAAAAAATGCAGGCTTTGATGTATTAAACCTAGCCAATAACCATGCGATGGACTACGGGACAAAAGGTCTTGAAGATACGCTTGCATCTTTTGAAAAAAATCGTATGAACTATGTTGGTGCGGGTCGCAATAAAGAAGAAGCAAAGCATGTTTCATATAAAGAAGTAGATGGTGTAAAGATTGCCTCTGTTGGGTTCACAGACGTATATGTTGCCGGAATGAAAGCAGGCAAAAACAACCCTGGAATCTTGGATACAGATCCAGATGTTATCTTTGAAACGATTCAAGAAGCAAAAGAAAATGCAGATTTAGTTGTTGTAAATGCGCACTGGGGTGCAGAGTACGACGTAGAACCGAGTGAACGTCAACAAGGATTAGCAAAAGCGATGGTTGATGCAGGTGCAGATATCATTATTGGACATCACCCACACGTTTTACAATCATTTGATGTTTATAACGGCTCAATTATCTTCTATAGTCTAGGAAACTTTGTTTTTGACCAAGGATGGTCAAGCACGAAAAATACAGCAATGGTTCAGTATAACCTAAACAAAGAAGGTCAAGCTACGGTAGACGTCATTCCAATGGTGATTAAAGAAGGTACTCCAACGCCAACGGATAACCCATGGCGTATGAAGCGAATCTACAACGACTTAACAAAGTATGCATCAAATGAAGGTCGTTTAGAAAAAGAAGATAAGAAATTCCAAATTAAGCTTGATCACTCACACGTAATGAAACGATCACAGGAACGCCAAAATCAAAGTGAAGACGCTCCTGTTAACAACAAAGAAGAGGTATACACACAACAATAATTCAGCTAAAGGAGATGAAAGATGATGAAAAAACGAAAATTGCTTTTTGTAGCTGTTATCATCTTCTCTCTCATTATTAGCGTCGTAGCGTATCAATTTTTGTTTCCTAAAAAAGAATATGCCGTTAGTACGTCCGATCCTTATGCAACAAAAGTTGGGATGGATGTACTGAAAAACGGTGGTACTGCTGTTGATGCAGCGATTGCAATCTCCTATGCACTAGGCGTTGTCGAGCCATATGGCTCTGGTGTCGGTGGAGGCGGTGGCATGCTGATTGATCCAGCCGACGGAGATTCTACGTTTATTGATTATCGCGAAGTCGCTCCGAATTCAGATAAAGATGAGCAAGAAGGAGTTCCAGGATTTGTAGCGGGAATGGAATATATTCATCAGAACTATGCAACAAAACCAATGGGTGAACTAATGAACCCAGCCATTTCCTATGCCAGAGATGGCTTTAAAGTAGATCAAGATCTTCATGACAGGTTAATTTCCTATCAAAAAAACTTAGATGAAGATGAGCTTGAGCAGTTTTATCCCAATGAAGAAGCCATTAAAGCAGGGAGAATTTTGAAGCAAAAAGATTTAGCTAAGACCCTTACAGCGATTAAAGAAGAAGGTGCTTCTGCTTTTTATCGTGGGGATATTGGTGATGAGCTTGCTGATGAGACGGAGATTTCCAAAAAAGACTTGCGCGATTATGAAGCAATTGAGCGAAAGCCTTTAGAAACCAACTATAAAGGTAATCGCATTATAAGTGCTCCGCCACCGTTTTCAGGCGTAACGCTTATTCAAATGCTAAAGCTAGCAGATGAAGAAAAGATTTGGGAACTAAAAGGTGAGAAACCAAGCTTATTTAATCACTATTTAGGTGAGATTTCCAAAGTAACTTATCAAGATCGATTAGATAAAGTGGCTGATCCATCTTTTATTAAACAGGCTCCTGAAGACTGGATTGATGATCGTTACGTTCATTTGTTAGGCAATAAAATTAATGAAACACGCACGAAAAAAACGAAAGTTAGCGATGTGGAAGAACACGAAAGTACAACACATTTTGTTGTAATTGATAAAGAAGGAACGGTTGTTTCTACAACTAATACGCTAAGTAACTTCTTCGGAAGTGGAAAAAACGTTGAAGGCTTCTTTTTAAATAACACGCTTGGTACTTTCGGTGAAGGCATCAATAAAATCGAAGAAGGTAAACGACCACGTACCTTTACAGCGCCTACTATTATCCGCGGTGACGACGACGAGTGGGTAATGGGAATCGGTACACCTGGAGGAAATCGAATTCCACAAGTATTAACGCAGGTACTAGGCAACTATTTTGATGGTGGTCAATCAATTGATAAAGCAGTGCAGTCAAGCCGCGTCATTTTTGATTCTGACAAACTTTACCCTGAGAAAGAGCCAGAAAATAATGTGAAGGATCGCCTTAAAACGTATGGTTATGACGTCAAAGAAAACGATAATCCAATGTTTTACGGAGGCGTACAAGCCCTCATTCAAGACAGGAATGAGCATACGATTTCGGGGAGTGCAGATAAAAGAAGGCATGGTTTGTGGGATAAAAGTACAGAATAATTGAGGAGGAATAGTCATGGTAGTTAAACGTATTGTAGGAGTAGTAGCTCCAGTTGTCATTGTAGCAGGAGTTGTTGTTACGTTAGGAGCTTTAAAGCATCCAACAACTTTATCAACAATTGAAGAGCAGAAAATTGAGAAAAACTTAAAGATGATGGAGCAAACTGAACAACAAACAACAGCTGAGCAGCCTTCATTATCTTTAAATAAGTAAGTAAATCATCGCCGGTTAGCATGATAAAAAAGGCATCGTCATACACGATGCCTTTTTTATACTACATACAACAAAGAAAGAAGTGAACAGCATGTGGAATAAAAGGAGAGCTCTTATAGGAGGAGTTTCTTTATGTGTATTAATTGCGGGTTCAGTATGGTTTGTTCGTAATAACGATGAAAATAACACGCCTTTATTTAGCAATGGTGACTCATCTTATGGAGTTAGCTCTTCCAATCCCATTGCTGTTGATGTAGGTATGAACGTATTAAAAGAAGGAGGCAACGCTGTAGATGCAGCAATTGCTGTATCTTACGCGCTGGGTGTTGTCGAACCGTATGGCTCGGGCATCGGTGGAGGTGGTGGTATGCTGATTGCTAAAGAAGGTGAAGAGCCAACCTTCATTGATTATCGTGAAGTAGCACCAAGCTCTTTAAAAGGGAAAACAGGAGTTCCTGGCTTTGTGGCAGGAATGGAATATGTGAATAAAAAGTATGGAACAACGTCTATGACAAAGTTAATTGAGCCTGCTATTGAGTATGCCGAGGAAGGTTTTAAAGTAGATGACCTCTTAGCGAGTCGGTTATATTACGCAAGTGGACGAATGGACGCTGGCAATTTACCGAACTTCTTTCCAAAGGGAGAAGCCATAAAAGCAGGAGAAGAGCTAAAGCAACCTGAGCTTGCCGAGCAGTTAACATACATTAAACAAAACGGGGCCGCAGGTTTTTATCAAAAGGACATTGCTAAACGTCTAGAAGAAGAAACAAACATAACGTTAGAAGACTTACAAAATTATGAAGTAGAAGAAAGGAAGCCGGTTATTTCAACATACAAAGGAAATGAAATCATTGCCGCTCCACCTCCATTTTCAGGTATTACCGTTATTCAAATGTTAAAAATGATGGAAAAAGAAAACGTTAACATAGACGAGCAAGACGTAGATTATGGGGCTATTAAGAAAATCAAAGAAATAGCGTATGCTGCTAGAGTAAAAGAGATTAGTGATCCTGCTTTTTACCCGCAGGATGTAGAGCGTTTCCTTAGCAATGAGTATATTGAAAGCTTATTAGACAACTCGGAAGAACGAGCAGTGGAGAGTTCTGACCAAGAGCATGAAAGTACAACGCATTTTGTCGTCATTGATAAGGAAGGTACAACCGTATCTACAACCAATACGCTAAGCAACTTTTTCGGGCTCGGTAAGCAGGTGGATGGCTTTTTTCTTAACAATAATTCGGATACCTATGGTTCAATCGGCGTGAATAATCCTGAGCCTGGAAAAAGAGCGCGAACGTTTACAGCTCCTTTAATTATTCGTAAGGAAGGCGAGTGGATAATAGGGGTAGGAACGCCAGGAGGAACGCGTATTCCACAGGTATTAAACCAAGTATTAGCCCGCCATTTTCAAGGAGGAGAAGAATTGGAAAAAGCGGTGGAAACGCCTCGTTTTATCTTTGATGAAGAAACTCTTTATATTGAGCCGACTACGCCTGAAGAAGTCATCGAGAGAATGAGCGCTTTTGATGTACAAAGCAAAACAAGCGACGTCTACTATGGAGGAGTCCAGCTTCTTATGCAGGATCTTGGTAGTGGAAAAATCACTGGTGTCGGTGACTCTCGTCGAAACGGTGTGTGGAAGCATAGCTAAAAAGGTAGCAGACGCTACCTTTTTATCGTTTCATAGACTGATGGGGTTTGCATGTAGCGAATCGTATGAAACTCGGAATAATTCGAATGATAATGAACGTAAATCGGAGCTTGATCTAAACTGTGCACTTGCTTAAAGAAGAAATGATCTCCATATCGCAAAGCAGTTAAGAGCACCGGCATCTCTTTGTTGAAAATCGCGTATCGAATGGCTTGAATTGATTTATCGGTATGATGATCGCCAATAAAAACATACAAGTAAAGAGCGGTTGCATCTTTGTAATGAATCCACTCTCCAAACAGCTCGTTTCGCTGTTCATTGAGAACGTCTTTAGCAAATGAAGATCCGATAATTAAATACAAGGAATCCGTTTCAGAGACATAAGTCAGCGTATAGCGCCTTTTTAAAAGAGGTTGGGTAGGAGTTGCTCCTTGTCGGTACGTAACGCTAAACTCTTCAGGATTAAATGTAGCCATCCTGCGTCATCCTTTCATGCTTTTAAGTAGTGTATGCCCGCAGTAGGAAAAAAAGTCATGCAAAACCCTATCCTTTACAACACCTATCTAAAACAGCTAATCTATAAAAGTGTAGGCGACTAACGAGCGCTAAAAAACAAAGTGGAAAAGGGGGAGTCAGATGGAGCCATTCTATATCGTTCTATCCATATTCTTAGCAGCAATGCTTTCATACGACATCGCAAAATTTGTTCGAGGAGACAGGCCCGACTGGAAAGAAGGTCTTGTGACGTTTCTCGTATTTATTGGATTTCTGGCAGCCATGCAAATGGCATTTCAGATTGTATAGAAAAGACCCCTTATAGGTGGTCTTTTTTTATTTTAGACTGTGATGATTGTTAGCGATGACTATTTTGTATTCAATGAGCTATGGTGGAAACAAGTGAATTCGAACAAAAATCATCCCGAGCAGGGTAGTGGTATTTACATTACTCAAAGAGAGAAAAGTCCTCATCAAAAGGTGCCAGATAAAAAAATCCATGATTGAAATGGAAGTTCCACTAAGCAGAAAAAGCAGTGATCAAACGAAGTCCCGTCTTACTCTGCGTTTATTCAATGTGCTAAATGCTTGTTTAGATGAATAAGCTTTATAGTAGAAAATTAAACTACAACTGGCGAAGGAGCAGAGCTTTTGTATAACAAACGAAGGCGATTCATAAAACTAGTGCTCATTATTGGAGGACTGTTATCCTTACTAACATTAGGAGCTTGGGGATTTCAATTTACGTTTTTTTCTTCTACATATCATGCTAAGCATGTTGTTAAGGAATTCTATGATCTTGAGCAGAAAGGGAACTTCTCTGATTCATGGGAGTACTTTCATCCCGCTATGAAAGTTCGTTTTGAGAAGGGAGCTTATATTCAAGATCGGGCACACGTCTTTTTAAATCATTTCGGTGTCGAAACATTTTCCTATGACATTACCGAAGTAGAAAAGCTAGATACGTGGAAAATCACGGCTGATGGTGAAGAGTGGACGGATGTTTATCAAATGAAAGTGATTCAAATTTATAAAGGGAAATACGGAAATTTTTCCATTAATCAATGCGTGTTTGCAGTCAAAACTGAGGGAGAATGGACCATTGCATGGGATTATAATCAATAAAAAAGTGCACAAACTTGAACTGCATCTCTAACTTTTAGACAAAGTTTAATAGTTAGAGATGCAGTTTTTTTTATGGAAACGCCGTTATGTTTTTTAAAGAGGGGGTACAATGAATAATGGAGGAGGTCAGTTAATGAAGTTTAAAGCCATTTTATTTGATGCATACGGAACATTATTTGATGTACATACCGTCATTGAAACCTGTGAAGAATACTATCCTGATAAAGGAACAAAAATAAGTCAGCTGTGGCGTCAAAAACAAATCGAATACGCTATGCAAAGTCAAATTATGGGACGCTATGTTGATTTTTATGAACTAACAAAAAAATCATTACGCTACGCGGTGGATGTTGTTGATGAAGGGATAACGCCTGGAAGTGAAGAAGCGTTACTTCATGCCTATTCCAGACTAAACCTTTATTCTGAAGTGAAACAAGTACTGGCGTATTTAAAAGAAAAAGGCTATCTGCTTGCCATTTTTACAAACGGACCTAAGCACATGATTAATCCGCTTGTAGCTCATCATAGGTTAGCACCTTTGTTTGATGATGTCATTTCTGTTGATGAAATCAAACAGTTCAAGCCAGCGATGGCTAGTTATCACTATGCAGCTAATAAGCTAGAAGTAGAGCGTGACGAAGTGCTTTTCCTATCATCAAATCCGTGGGATATTGCTGGAGCAAAGAATTACGGATTTTCAACCGTGTGGGTAAACCGCCATCATCAAGTACCTGAGCATCGTGAATTAACGCCTAATCGCGTGATTCATGACTTAACGAATTTAGTCAAATAAAAAAACAGGACGCGCGTCCTGTTTTTTTATTCTAGCTGTAGGCCTGCGGGTCTGTTTTGGACCTTGATCGTAACTTGATTAAGCGAACGATATTAAGCACCAATGTCTTAACAACCGCATAGAACGGCACGGCTAAAATCATTCCTAAAATTCCTGCTAAGTTTCCAGCTACTAAGAGTAGTAAGATAATGGTCAGCGGGTGGATATTAAGCTTTCTTCCCATGATAAGAGGAGAAATAACGTTTCCTTCTAGCTGCTGAACAATAACCATTACAATAATAACTAAAAAAGCCTTTGTAGGAGAGTCTAAGATTCCAATAATAACGGCTGGAGCAGCTCCAAAAAATGGTCCTAAGTATGGAATGATATTTGTTACGGCACCAATTAAGCCAAGTACAAGTGCAAATGGTAGCCCAATAATTAAGTAACCGATGGAAGCACATACGCCAACAAACAAGGCAACAAGCATTTGGCCTTGGATATAAGTCGCAACAGTTTCTTTCGTTTCCTCTAAAATCTTTAGACCTTCGTCACGATAAGACGGTGGAAAGAGCTTAACGATATACTTAGGTAAGCTATGTCCGTCTTTTAACATATAAAATAAAATAAAAGGCACAGTGACGATTGTAAGCGTGATGTTAGTCAGAACGCTAAAAATTGTTGATAAGCTGCTTGTGACACCAGTAGTAAGCGTAGATGAAAAGTTTGCAAGAGAGTCTTCAATTTTTTCAATTGATACATATTCCTGCTCAACAATCCACTGAAAACCTTTTGTTTCTGATAAATTATTAATCGCTTCTTGACTCTTATCTACATAAGTTGGGAGCTTGTCCGCAAACTGATTGGCTTCTTTCGAAAGAGCTGGTCCCAATGTTCCAACCGCAAACGAGATGATGCCGATGAAAATGGCATATAATACGAGAATTCCAACCGTTTTAGGAACTTTCTTTTTCTCAAGAAAAAAGACAATAGGACTAAATAAGAAATATAAAAATCCTGATACTAAAATAGGGAAAAAGAGCGTTGTGAAAAAGACAACAATTGGTTCAAATACAAATGAAATTTTCGTGCAAATGTAAATGAACAATGCAATTAGCACAAGCTGAATCGTCCAAAATTGAAACTTTTTTGCTTTTGACACTTCATTACCTCCAAATAACCAATTCAAATAATATCACTATCATACCCTTATTCAATTACTGTTCAAACGTTTTCTTTAACTCCCAGCTATTATAGACTTCTGAGTCATGGGGCCAAACTGAAAGTGAATGAGCTTCAATCGCTTTTAAGACGAGAGGAGAAGCATTGTTTTTATCCAGTTTTTTAATGGGCATCCACAGTGCTTCAGCTGCATCTTGTCCTTCAAATTGACTCGGCATATGTAGCAATTCTCCACCTTTAATCATGACGTAATAAAATACCGCAATATGGTGAACGTGAGTAAACTCTTTCCAAATGCATGGGTACTGGAAATCAGCTGCACCTGCTTGCTTCGTAATACTAACCTTAAAGCCAGTTTCTTCTAAGAATTCTCGCTGCATCGCATCCACCAGCGTCTCGCCATGCTCAAGCTGACCACCAGGTAAATCAAAACGATGAATATAAGGTCCGCGATTTTTGCGAATTACGAGAATCTCTTCATCTTGTATGCAAATGCCATACACTCCAAAGGCACGATCATATCGATCCATTCTATATTCACCCACTTTCTCCAATGGAATAATTCCCATTTTAACACATGTTTCAACTTAACTTTCTAGTGAAAAAGAAGATTCCTGACGAGCTCAGTATAGGAAATTTCATCAAATAATCCTTATTAAAAGTTTTCTCAATAAAGAAGCCCTTGATTGGAATGAAGAATGCGATCCCTTCAGAAAGGGAGCAATTTGAAATGGAAATCACGCTAAGCAGAGAGAAGCACTTTACTTAACACAGAAAAGAATTAAGCTTCAACCTATCTAGTAGGGTGTGACAACGTTTTAGTTAGTTGAATAATGGTTATTTCAATTTATTAGAAAAGCACTCTTCACAAATAAATGTACCTTCATTTCTTAAATATGCTTTAATTTCGGCAAAACCTTTTCGCTTCGGATATTGCATTTTTACATAAGTAACGTCGTCTTCTTTAATTTCTTTTTCACAATATATACATTTAGGTTTAGCCCACAACATTTAATAGTCCACTCTCCTTAGTCTAATCAAAAATCTATATCTATTAATTAATAATACTATAACTTAGGAAATAACCCCCTTTTATTTACCAGTAAGAAAACAGAATATTTATCTAGTGTCATCCTTATATGCCAAGTAGAGAGTGTTTTTAAAGTATTAGAGAAAAGAGCAGCCCTCATCAAAATGTTCCCGATAAAAAAGCCCGTGATTGGAATGAAGAATGCGAGCCTCTAGCAGGACTAGCGAGACAGATGAGACCCAGCAGTATACGAGGAGGCTCAGCGCTCTCCATGCGGAAAGGGAGCAATTTGAAATGGACATCATGCCAATCTGAAAGAGTATCACCATGGAAATCACCGCTCGGTAAGACTATTTTTATGCTCAGATGGAAATGCTGATTTTACAAGGGTTAAACGTATGCAGAAAAGGGAATACAAGAGTAACTAATCAATAGTTTGGAGAATACACAATGAAAAAAAGAAGAGTCGACTTTATCTTTTTATTTCTTATGCTCGTATCTTCCTATCTTTTTTTCTTTACAGATTTATCGAAAGAATGGAAAATCGCGCTAGTTACTTTATATGCGGTGCTAATCTTCGTCAGCATCTATTCCTTAATGCTTGAAAATCGGACGCCTCATAGTACGCTACTTTGGATGTATGTTCTCTTTTTCTTTCCTGTTGTGGGGTACATCTTTTATTTATATTCAGGTCAGCTTTACCTTAAAGGCTACTTATTTAAATCAAAGAGAATGAACAATCGTGAAACACTGAAGCGCATGACGGAAAAGGAAAAAGAAGCAAAGATAGACTTGTCTTCTCTAAGCCCTCATCAACGTTCATTTGCCGAGTATTCGGAACGGGTTTCATTTACAAAGGTAAATAACGGTACGAAAGCAAGAGTGTTAAAAAACGGACAGGAAACCTTCTCTGAAATAACCGCCAGTTTAAAAAGTGCAAAACACTTTATACATATGGAGTATTACATGATTCACTCTGATAAGCTTGGAAAAGAAATTATGAGCTTACTAATTGAAAAAGCTAAAGAAGGCGTCGAAGTTCGCTTCACCTATGATACCGTTGGAAGCATTTCACTATCAGGAGCAGATGTTAAAGAGTTAAGAGACAACGGCGTTAAAGTCTATGCCTTTTCGCCAATTCAAGCCGGCTTTTTTAATCAAAAATTTAACTTCCGCAATCATCGAAAAATCATTGTCATTGATGGTGAAGTTGGTTATGTCGGCGGCTTAAACATCGGCATGGAATACTTGGGGAAAAACAAAGAAATTGGATTTTGGCGCGATACGCATTTAAAACTAGTAGGAGAATCCGTACAAACTCTCCATGCAGTTTTTTTATTTGACTGGGAGTACGTTTCCGGAGAAAATTTAATTATTGAAGAGCGCTACACAAAGACCGTTCCTGTCGTAGGAGATGGTTTTACACAGATCATTGCGACTGGTCCTGATACTCATGAGAATATGAGCGAATACTATTATGCTATGATTGCATGTGCCACAAAATCAATTTGGATTTCAACTCCTTACTTAGTTCCAAATGAAACGATTCGAATGGCTCTTCAAGTCGCTGCTAAAAAAGGGATTGACGTTCGGATTATGGTACCAGAAATCAATGATGGTTTTCTGACTCAGTACGCAACAAGGTCTTACTTTGGAGAACTAATTCGTTCTGGAATTGAGATTTATTCTTATCAAAAAGGCTTTATGCACCAAAAAATTGTCATTATTGATGATGATTTTGCTTCTGTGGGAACAGCTAATATGGATATGAGAAGCTTTCACTTAAACTTTGAAGTAAATGCTTTTTTAATGAATTCAAAAGCTATTCAAGATTTAATCAAACACTTTGAAGAAGATATGGAAGACAGCGAGCTCATTAAGCCCGTTGCTTTCTATAAGCGAGGTCTTATGGAGCGATCAAAAGAGTCCTTCGCACGCTTATTTTCAGGAATATTATAAAGGGGAGGTACGTTTATGGTTGAAAAACAAGCCGTCGGTGAAAAAGCTGCTGAGTTTGTAAAAGACGATATGATTGTTGGTCTAGGAACAGGCTCAACCGTTTATTACACAATTTTAAAGCTTGGTGAACGAGTGAAAAACGGCCTTCGCATACAAGGAGTACCCACTTCGAAAGAAACGGAAAAGCTTGCCCGCCAAGTTGGCATTCCTCTCGTGACGCTGGCAGATGTTAATAAGCTTAACCTTGCCATTGACGGAGCAGACGAAGTAGACAATCAGTTTTCACTTATAAAGGGTGGAGGTGGGGCGCTTCTACGTGAAAAGATGATTGCCAAAGCATCTGAGCAATTTATTGTCGTGGCAGATTCAACGAAACTAGTTCAAACGCTTGGGGCGTTTCCTTTACCGGTTGAAGTGGTTCGTTTTGGGTGGGAAATGACAGCTAAGCACATAAGAGACCTTGGATGTGTGCCACGTCTTCGATTGTTAGAAGACCATACGCCTTTTATTACGGATAATGGAAACTATATAATTGACTGTCACTTTCAAGAAATTAAACGCCCTCATGAGTTAGAAGTAACGCTTAATATGATGCCGGGAGTAGTTGAAAATGGTTTGTTTAATCATCTGACTAGTCGAGTCATTACAATCCGTAATCAGCAAGTCTGTATGATAACACCATAAAAAAGCTATGGCATCTGCCATAGCTTTTAGTCTTTAACGAGATAGAACGTTCCAATTTTGTTCTAGTTTATATATGTACTGGCGGGCT